>JBILUH010000086.1:0-6064 GCA_044371095.1 Cyanobium sp. | reverse complement strand
AATTCCGCGCCGTTGCTGAAGGCCAGCTCCAGGCCGAACTCGGCCGCGAGCGCCCCAGCGGCCCGCCCCTGGCTCTGCTGGCGGGCGGCAGCGGCCTCTATCTGCAGGCGATCACCCAGGGCATGGAGCCGCCCGCAGTGCCGCCCCAGCCCCAGCTGCGGGCCCAACTGGCCGCCCTCGGCCAGCCGCTCTGCCACCAGCTCCTGCGCCAGGGCGACCCCGCCGCCGCCGGTCGCATCGCCAGCGCCGATGCCGTGCGCACCCAGCGGGCCCTTGAGGTGCTCTATGCCACCGGCCGCCCCCTCTCCAGCCAGCAGGGAGCCACGCCGCCGCCCTGGCGGGTGCTGGAGCTGGGGCTCAATCCAGTGGATCTCAAAGCCCGCATCGCCGCCCGCACCCGGGCCCTGTATTCCGAGGGGCTGGTTGGCGAAACCGAAGCCCTGATCGGGCGCTACGGAGCGGAGCTGCCCCTGCTCGACACGATCGGCTACGCCGAAGCGCGGCAACGGCTGGCCGGAACCCTCAGCGAAGCCGACGCCATTGCGCTCACCGAGCAGCGCACCCGCCAGTTCGCCAAACGTCAGCGCACCTGGTTCCGGCGACGCCACGCGCCCACCTGGCTGGAGGGCCGCAGCCCTCACGAACAGTTGTCACAGGCCTTGCAAGCGGTCGAGCGCGTTCTAGGGTGAAGCGTTAGCGATTTCGCGATCCTTCACACCCCTGAATGCCTCCCCGTCCCCGTTTTGACCGCCGTGCTCCCGTGCGGGAGCTGCCCAATATCAACGACCGCATCAGCTACCCCAACTTGCGGGTGGTGGATGCCGACGGCAGTCAACTGGGGGTGATCACCCGAGAAGCGGCGCTGGAGGTCGCCAAAGACCGTGAGCTCGACCTGGTGCTGGTGAGCGAGAAGGCCGATCCGCCGGTGTGCCGGATCATGGACTACGGCAAATACAAGTTTGAGCAGGAGAAGAAGGCCAAGGAGGCCAAGAAGAAGTCGCACCAGACGGAAGTCAAGGAGGTGAAGATGCGATACAAGATCGATTCGCACGACTACCAGGTGCGGATCGGCCAGGCGCAGCGCTTCCTCAAGGACGGCGACAAGGTGAAATGCACGGTGATCTTCCGTGGCCGCGAGATCCAGCACACCGCCCTGGCCGAGGTGCTGCTGATGCGCATGGCCAAAGACCTCGAAGACAACGCCGAGATCCAGCAGCCACCCAAACGGGAGGGCCGGAACATGATCATGTTCCTGAGCCCCCGCAAGGCAGCCTCTCCCAAAGGCAACGGCAAGGCGGCAGCGAGCGCTGCTGCTGACTAGCTAGAGCTGCTCCTCGAACAGCGCCAGCATCTGGCTCCACCCCTCGGCCGCCGCTGCGGGGTGAAAGTCGGCGCGGGCTTCGCACAGGTAGCCATGGCCTGCCCCGGCGGCCACGATCAGGGGCGGCTGACCGCTGGCAGCAAGGGCGACCTGGATCGCCGCCAGCTCTTCGGGTGGCATCAGTGGGTCGCGGTCGCCGCAGAAGCACAGCAGCCTGCCGCTGATCTGCGGCACCACCGCGAGGGTGGGCGGCCCACCGCCGGGGCGATCGGTCGACACCCGCGCACCATAGAAATCGCAGGTGGCCGCCACCTGGGGCAGGGTTGCCGCCAACAGGGCCAGGTGCCCGCCAAAGCAGAAGCCCACGCACCCCACCGGGCGCAGCTCCAGGCCCGGCTGCGCCTGGAGCCAGGCGATGGCGGTGCGGGCGTCGTCAAGAAAGTGGGCGGCCGTGAGCTGGTCGCGGTGGCGGCGGCCCTCCTCCAGGCCTGCGGCGTCGTAGCCCACATCAAGATCGGGGGCGGTGCGCGAAAAAATCGGCAGGGCCAGCGCCGCGTAGCCGTGACCCGCCAGCCGCTCGGCCACGCTGCGCACCCAGCCATTCACCCCAAACACCTCCGGCAGCACCAGCACCGCCGCCCGTGGCGCCCGATCCGCCGGCCGGGCCCACCAGGCGCGTAACTGGGTGGGGAGCTGTTGCCACCCGGCCTGCACCGGCCCGGCGGGAGCGGGGAGGGCTGCGGCGGACGGGGTTGGGGACGGGGACATGGGCGGGGTCGGTGCTGGTGTGAGCGCGTCTCGAGAGTTGTACGCCTTCTACAACCTGTCCAGGTTGTACAGATTTGGGGAGAGTCGGCGGCTCACCGCTGCAACCGACGGCAACGCAGCCGCCCCAGGGCCCAACCGGCACACGGTCGTATGCCAACAGGGGGATTGTCCCAAGGGCGGATGCTCCTTAAGGTGGCCAGCAGCCCAATTGGCCCAAACCCCGGCGTGCGATTCCACATTCAGCAGGAAAGCGACATACCGGCCTCCACGCAGCTCTACAACCAGATCTGCTTTGCCATTGCGGCCCGCCACTACCCGCCGGGACACCGATTGCCCAGTACCCGGCAGCTGGCCATGCAGACCGGCCTGCACCGCAACACGATCAGCAAGGTGTACCGGCAACTGGAAACCGACGGCGTCGTGGAGGCGATGGCCGGTTCGGGCATCTACGTGCGCGACCAGCAGAAGCCCAAGGAGGTCAAGCCGCCACCGGGGCCCCGCGGCCGCGCCCTGCCCGACATCGACCGCCAGGTGCGCGAGAGCGTTGATGGACTGCTGAATGGTGGCTGCACCCTGCAGCAGAGTCGCGACCTGCTCACCCGGGAGATCGACTGGCGGCTGCGCTGCGGGGCACGGGTGCTGGTCAGCACCCCCCGGGAAGACCTCGGCGCCTCCCACCTGATCGCCGAGGAGCTCGCCCCCAACCTGCAGGTGCCGGTGGAGGTGGTGCCGATGGAGGAGCTGGCGGCGGTGCTCACCGAATCCAACAACGGCACGGTGGTGACCAGCCGCTACTTCCTGCAACCGGTGGAGGAGATCGCCAAGCTCCACGGCGTGCGCGCGGTGGCGGTGGACCTCAACGATTTCCGCCACGAACTCGACCTGCTCAAGGAGCTGCGCCAGGGCAGCTGCGTGGGCCTGGTGAGCATCAGCCCGGGCATCCTGCGCGCCGCCGAGGTGATCCTGCACAGCATGCGCGGCAGCGAGCTGCTGGTGATGACCGCCAACCCCGACACCGGCAGCCGGCTGCTGGCCCTGCTGCGGGCCGCCAGCCACGTGCTGTGCGACCGCCCCAGCCTGCCGCTGGTGGAGCAGAGCCTGCGCCAGAACCGCGCCCAGCTGATGCGGATGCCGGTGGTGCACTGCGCCCAGAGCTACCTGGGCAGCGCCACGATCGACGGCCTGCGCAAAGAAATCGGACTTCTGCCGGCCTGATTCACCGCCTGGCGATCGGGCTGCAGTGCATTGAATTCAAGCGGATGAAGAGATTCGAACTCTCGACCCTCTCCTTGGCAAGGAGATGCTCTACCACTGAGCTACATCCGCAGGTGTCGACCACGCCGACTTGAGGATCATGCATGACGGGGGGCCCGTCGGTCAAACCCCACCTGGCACCCAACCATCCCCCTCCCGACCATCGCCGGCAGGCTCCGGCAGGATGGCTCCATGCTCAAGGCATTGCGGGCCGACCTGGCGATCATCAAGCAGCGCGATCCGGCGGCCCGCGGCACGCTGGAGATCCTGCTCTGCTACCCGGGCCTGCATGCCCTGACACTGCACCGTTTCAGCCATTGGCTGTGGAGGCGGCGGCTGCCGCTGCTGCCGCTGACGGCGCGGCTGCTGAGCCAGCTAGGGCGGCTGCTCACGGGTATCGAGATCCACCCGGGGGCGCGCATCGGCCATGGCGTGTTCATCGACCACGGCATGGGCGTGGTGATCGGTGAAACGGCCGTGATCGGCGACCGCTGCCTGCTGTATCAGGGCGTCACGCTGGGGGGCACCGGCAAGGCCCATGGCAAACGCCACCCCACCCTGCGGGAGAACGTGGTGGTGGGCGCCGGCGCCAAGGTGCTGGGGGCGATCCATGTGGGCGCCAACACCCGCATCGGCGCCGGATCGGTGCTGCTGCGCGATGTGGCGGCCGACAGCACGGTGGTGGGCATCCCGGGTCGGGTGATCCACCAGAGCGGCGTCCGCATCGACCCCCTGGCCCACTCCGCCCTGCCGGACGCGGAAGCCGGCGTGATCCGCAACCTGATGGAGCGCATCGACGCCCTGGAAACGGAGCTGGCCCGCACCCAGGGCTGCCTGCGGGAGCTCGCCGCTGGCCGCCCCCTGCTCGAACCCTGCGCCGGCGCCGCCCAGAACCTCAAAGACCGCGAAATCCTGGAATTCCTGGGCGACAACCCCGGGATCACCAGCTGAGAGGGCAACCGCGCCCGTCCCGGTAAACTTAATGAACTGCTGGCCGGCCCGCCTCAATGCTCAAGCTCCTGCTGGGTGACCCCAATGCCCGCAAGCTGAAGCGCTACCAGCCGATCGTCTCCGACATCAACCTGCTGGAAGAGGAGATCGCCCCCCTCTCCGACGACGAGCTGCGCGGCCTGACAGGCGAGTTCCGTCAGAAGCTGGAGCAGGTGGCTGGCAATGCCGCCAAGGAGCGGGCCCTGCTCAATGAGCTGCTACCCCAGGCCTTCGCCGTGGTGCGCGAAGCCGGCAAGCGGGTGCTGGGCATGCGCCATTTCGATGTGCAGCTGATCGGCGGCATGGTGCTGCACGACGGACAGATCGCCGAGATGAAAACCGGCGAGGGCAAAACCCTCGTGGCCACCCTGCCCGCCTACCTCAACGCCCTCACCGGCCGGGGTGTGCACGTGGTGACAGTCAACGACTACCTGGCCCGGCGCGATGCCGAATGGATGGGCCAGGTGCACCGCTTTCTGGGGCTCTCGGTGGGCCTGATCCAGCAGGAAATGGATCCCGCGACCCGCCGCGCCAACTACGCCTGCGACATCACCTACGCCACCAACAGCGAACTGGGTTTCGACTACCTGCGCGACAACATGGCGAGCGACATCGCCGAGGTGGTGCAGCGCGCGCCCAACTTCTGCGTGATCGACGAGGTGGACTCGATCCTGGTCGATGAGGCCCGCACGCCGCTGATCATCTCCGGCCAGATCGAGCGCCCCCAGGAGAAATACCGCCGCGCCGCCGAGGTGGCCGAGCAGCTGGAGCGAGCCGCCGAGATGGGCAAGGACGGCATCGACCCCGAGGGCGACTACGAGGTGGATGAGAAGCAGCGCAATGTCACCCTCACCGATGAGGGCTACGCCAAAGCCGAGGCGATGCTGGGGGTAAGCGACCTGTTCAACCCCGACGATCCCTGGGCCCACTTCATCACCAACGCCCTCAAGGCCAAGGAGCTGTTCACCAAGGATGTGAACTACATCGTGCGGGGCGGCGATGCGGTGATCGTTGACGAGTTCACGGGGCGGGTGATGCCGGGCCGCCGCTGGAGCGATGGCCTGCACCAGGCGATCGAGGCCAAGGAGCAGCTGGAGATCCAGCCCGAAACCCAGACGCTCGCCTCGATCACCTACCAGAACTTCTTCCTGCTCTACCCGCGCCTGGCCGGCATGACCGGCACCGCCAAAACCGAGGAGGTCGAATTCGAGAAGACCTACAAGCTCGAAGTCACGATCGTGCCCACCAACCGGGTGCGCTCGCGGGCCGACTGGACCGACCAGGTGTATAAAACCGAAACGGCCAAGTGGCGCGCAGTCGCCCTGGAAACCGCCGAGGTGCATCAGAGCGGTCGGCCGGTGCTGGTGGGCACCACCAGCGTGGAGAAATCGGAGCTCCTCTCAGCGCTGCTGGCAGAGCAGGAGATC
Organism: Cyanobium sp.; assembly: GCA_044371095.1. Lineage (GTDB taxonomy): Bacteria > Cyanobacteriota > Cyanobacteriia > PCC-6307 > Cyanobiaceae > Cyanobium_A. The sequence continues at coordinate 304 of JBILUH010000086.1, read as the reverse complement.
CCCCACAACCTGCTCAACGCCAAGCCGGAAAACGTGGAGCGGGAAGCCGAGATCGTGGCCCAGGCAGGTCGCGCCGGTGCCGTGACGATCGCCACCAACATGGCTGGCCGTGGCACCGACATCATCCTCGGCGGCAACAGCGACTACATGGCGCGCCTGAAGTTGCGCGAGATCCTGCTGCCCAAGCTGGTGCGACCCGAAAACGAACACCGGCCGATCCCGTCGGCCAAGGCCAGCCGTGATGCCCGCGCCCTCGGCAGCCTCTACCCCTGCACCCTCACCGAAGCCACCGAGCAGGCCCTGA
>JBILUH010000038.1:0-21636 GCA_044371095.1 Cyanobium sp. | reverse complement strand
GGCAAGACCCTGCTGGCCCAGACCCTGGCCGACATGCTTGACGTGCCCTTTGCGGTGGCCGACGCCACCTCCCTCACCGAGGCGGGCTACGTCGGCGAAGACGTGGAAAACATCCTGCTGCGGCTGCTGCAGAAGGCCGACCTGGATGTGGACCAGGCCCAGCGAGGCATCATCTACATCGATGAGATCGACAAGATCGCCCGCAAGAGTGAAAACCCCTCCATCACCCGCGATGTGTCCGGCGAAGGGGTGCAGCAGGCGCTGCTGAAGATGCTGGAGGGCACCGTGGCCAACGTGCCGCCCCAGGGCGGACGCAAGCACCCCTATCAGGACTGCATCCAGATCGACACCAGCCAGATCCTGTTCATCTGCGGCGGCGCCTTCGTGGGCCTTGAAGATGTGGTGCAGAAGCGGATGGGCCGCAACGCCATCGGCTTCCTCAGCGCCGATGGCAGCAGCCGGCCCCGCAGCGGCAAGGATCGCCACGCAGCCGAGGTGCTGCGCCACCTCGAACCCGAAGACCTGGTGCGCTACGGCCTGATCCCCGAGTTCATCGGGCGGCTGCCGGTGAGCGCGGTGCTCGAACCCCTCGACACGCCCGCCCTCGAGGCCATCCTCACCGAACCGCGCGACGCCCTGATCAAGCAGTTCCAGACCCTGCTGAGCATGGACAACGTCGAACTGGCGTTTGAACCGGGAGCCGTCGAAGCCATCGCCATCGAGGCGCACCGCCGCAAGACCGGCGCCCGGGCCCTGCGGGGCATCGTTGAGGAGCTGATGCTCGATCTGATGTACGACCTGCCCTCCCGCAAGGACGTCAAGGCCTTCACCGTGACCCGGGAGCTGGTGGAGCAGCGCAGCAAGGGCCAGGTGGTGCCGCTGGGCGCCGGCAACCTCGACGAGGCCCAGCAGGCCAGCGCCTGAAGACGGGACCCACCGCCGCTGCGCCGATGTCCGCCGCCGACCACCTGCAGGTGCCACGCCAGCACGGCCTGTTCCTGCACCACGGCATCGACCTGGGCGACGGCAGCGTGGCTCACTACCTGGAGGGGCGTGAAATTCTGCGCAGCCCGGTGGCGGAGTTCAGCCGCGGCGAAACCGTGGCGGTGGTGCCCTACGCCGAAGGCGCCTGCTCGCCGGCCGGGGTGACCCTGCGGCGGGCCATGGGCCGGCTGGGCGAGCAGAACTACAACCTGCTGTTCAACAACTGCGAACACTTCGCCCACTGGTGCAAAACCGGCCGGCACCGCAGCGCCCAGGTCGAAGACTGGCTGCACACCGGCAGCCTCGGGGCCCTGGCCCTCGGCCAGTGGGTGCCAGCTGCGGTGCTCAGTGGAGCCCGGCTGCTGCTGCGTCAGAACAACCAATTGGAGAAGGGCAAGGAGCTGGCCCGGCGCAGCCTTGCCCAGCTCGACCAACTGCGCCTCAGCCTGCAGCAGAAGCTGGAGGAGGAGCTCAGCAGGGCCGAGGCGCGCTGGGGCGAGGATCGCTTTGAAAGCCTGCGGCTGGCCGCCCAGAACCTGGCCGACCGGCTCACGGAGGTGGAGGAACTGGAAGAGCGGCTGCGGCGTCAGTTCGAGCCGGGACAGGACCAGTAACCTCAACCATCAGCCTCGTTGAGGCAGCCTCCCTGCGCGCCGCTGCCCCATGAGCCCAACGGCGATCACCAGCTACCAGCCCCTCCACCACAAATACCGGCCCCAGCGCTTCGACCAGCTGGTGGGCCAGGAGGCGATCGCCGCCACCCTGGGCAATGCCCTGCGCACCGGCCGGATTGCACCGGCCTATCTGTTCTGCGGGCCCCGCGGCACCGGCAAAACCTCCAGCGCCCGCATCCTGGCCCGCTCGCTCAACTGCGTCGGCAGCGATGGGCCCACGCCCGAACCCTGCGGCGTCTGCGAGCTGTGCACCTCCATCGCCGCCGGCAATGCCCTGGATGTGATCGAGATCGACGCCGCGTCCAACACGGGAGTCGACAACATCCGCGAGTTGATCGAGCGCTCCCGCTTCGCGCCGGTCCAGGCCCGCTGGAAGGTGTACGTGGTGGACGAATGCCACATGCTCTCCACCGCCGCCTTCAACGCCCTGCTGAAAACCCTCGAGGAGCCGCCGCCGCGGGTGGTGTTCGTGCTCGCCACCACCGACCCCCAGCGGGTGCTGCCCACGATCCTGAGCCGTTGCCAGCGCTTCGATTTCCGCCGCATCCCCCTGCAGGCCCTGGAGCAGCACCTGGCCTGGATTGCCGAGCAGGAAGCGATCGGCATCACCCCCGAAGCCTTGCACGTGGTGGCCCAGCGGGCCCAGGGGGGCCTGCGGGACGCCGAGAGCCTGCTGGATCAACTCAGCCTGCTGCCGGCACCGATCGAGGCGACGGCGGTGTGGGAGCTGCTGGGGGCGGTGCCGGAACAGGAACTGCTGGCGCTGGCCCGGGCCCTGGCCGGTGCCGAACCGCTCGCCCTCCTGGAGGGAAGCCGGGAGCTGCTGGAGCGGGGCCGGGAACCCACCGCGGTGCTGCAGGGGCTGGTCAGCCTGCTGCGGGATCTGGTGCTGGCCGGCACCGCCCCCGATCGGCTCGAACTCACGAGCGTGTCGCCCCAGTTCCGGGCCGAGCTGCCCGAACTGGCCCGCTCCATCGGCAAGGTGCGTCTGCTGCAGTGGCAGGCCCAGCTGAAGGGCAGCGAGCAGCAGCTGCGCCACAGCGTCAACCCGCGCCTGTGGCTGGAGGTGCTGCTGCTCGGCCTGCTGGCCGAGCCGGTTGCCGCAGCCACGGCCGCCCCGGTGGCGGCTCCGGTGGCCACGCGGGCGGCAGCACCCGCTCCAGCTCCCGCGGTCGCGCCACTGCCGGTGCCCACTCCCGCAGCAGCGGCTACTCCTGCACCAGCACCGCCGGCACCAGCACCGACTGAAAGGACTGGGGTCGTCACAGCTGCAACAGCGGCAGCACCGCCTCCGGAAACGGAGAATTTCACCAACCTGCCGGAGCTGTGGCAACAGATCCTGGCCGGACTCGAGCTGCCCTCCACCCGCATGCTGCTGTCCCAGCAAGCCCGGCTGGTGCGCCTCGACGAACGACGGGCGGTGGTGCAGGTGGCCGGCAACTGGATGGCCATGGTGCAGAGCCGCCTATCCCTGCTGGAGGCGGCCGTGGCCAAGGCCCTGGGCAGTCCGCGGCAGCTGGTGTTGGAAGGCGGAGGAGAACACACGGCCCCCACCAGCGCTGCACCAGCGCCAACGCCAACGCCAGCCGTCACCCGGGTGATCCCGCCAGCGGCGCCGATGACCATGAGCCACAGGGCCCAGCCTGCTGCGGCCCTGGAGACGCCGAACCCGAACGCGCCAGCGGCGGCGCTAGCGGCGCCAACTCCGGTTACAGCTCCAGCTCCTGTTCCGGCTCCAGCTCCAGTGACCGCACCAGCTCCGGCCGCACCCCTCGATGAGAAGGCGCGACGGCTGGCCGAATTCTTCAACGGCGAGGTGATCGAGCTCGACGGCCCCCTCGACGGCATCCCCTCCAACGAAGCGGCGGCCTGAATCACCCAGGGCCCAATCTGTCCCTCTGGCTCAGGCGGTCGCCGGATCCTCGATCGGTGCTTCCTCGTCTTCGCCCAGGTGCATGGTCTTGGCCCACACCAGAGTCTTGGGCAACAAGGCCATCCGCAGGCTAGTCCAGGGAATCACCACAAACCAGTGGGCTAGGTAGGCGATGCCCAGGGCCAGGTTCCAGGGATTCATGGCCGGCAGCGCCGGGCCTTCGCGGGGACGGCGGCAGCCGGCAAGGATCGCGCCACCCGAGAGACCGAAGGCCACAAACGACAGGGGCCAGATCGTCGGCGGGGTGCGGGTGAGCACCGCGCCGAGCAGATCGGCGATCGCCACCACCGGCAAGCCGTACTGGAGCAGGAAAAAACAGGCCAGATCAAGTTTCTGGGCGCCGTTGAGCCGATCCGAGAACAAGCCCGGGCCATAGTCAAAGAAGCGTTGCAGACCCCCTTCGGCCCAGCGCTGACGCTGGCGCCACAGGGCCGCCAGGCTGAGCACGGCCTCCTCCTGCACCGGCGGGTCCCACAGGATCCCGATCGGCTGACCATCAAGCAGCAACCGAAAACTGAGGTCGAGGTCGTCGGTGACCGTGGCTTCATTGAAGCCGCCGCTGCTGAGCAGGGCATCACGGCGCAGCAACTGGCCGTTACCCCGCAGCTCCGCCACGCCGCCCATCGCCAGTCGGCCCTGCTGGATCACCGCATCGAGAGCCATCTCCATGGCCTGAGCCCGGGTGAGCCAGTTGGCGTTGGCATTCACCTCCGCCTTGCGCAGCTGCACCGCCGACCACCCGCCGGCTTCGGCGTAGGGAATCAGACGCTCGAGGGTGTCGCTCTGAAGGTCGGCGTCGGCATCAAGCACAAACATCCAGCGCCCCTGCAGCTGCTGAAGCACGAGGTTGAGGGCACCCGACTTGCCACCACCGGCATCGGCCTCACGGCGCAGCACCCGCAAGAAGGGGTGGCGCTCCTGCAGCTCCGCCAACACCTGAGGGGTGCGGTCGCTGCTGGCATCGTCGATCACCCAGAGCCGCAGCTGGCCCTCCGGATAGCGCAGCTGGGCGATGCGCTCCACCAGCCGGCCGATCACGGCCTGCTCGTCGCGGGCCGCCACCACCACATCGACCGCCGGCAGCGGCTCAGGGGGCAGAGGGGGGTCTGCCGCAGGGTCGGGCGCGGGGCGGAAGGCCTGCAACAACACCGTTCGCAAGCTGTAGCTACCCAGCAGCAGCGCCAGGCTGAGGGCGGGGATCAGGCGCAGCGACTCGGACAGCCAGTGGGGGGCCAGGCCCGCCCAGCCACAACCGATCAGGAAGAGGGCGGACTTGCCACGACGGTGATCGGTGGAACGGTCACCCGCAGCCATGGCGATCCCGGAAGTGGCCGAACTCTAAGGGGAGCCTGCGGCAGGGCTGTTGGGCCGCGTGGGGTTTGCACCCGGCAGGGCGCCCAAGGGCTGCAGGCTGGTGCCCGGGTAATAGAGCTCCAGAATCCGCGCCAGGCTCCAACCGCGCCGGGCCAGATCGATGGCACCGGCCTGCGACAAGCCGGCACCGTGGCCAAAACCGCCGCCCTCGAAGCGCCAACGACCGGGACCATCGGGGCGCACCACAAACAACGTGCTCGGCAACTGCCGCAGGGTGCGGCGGATGGCATCGCGCCGCAGCACCAGGCGCTGCGGGGCTCCAGCCGAGCCCTTCGCCTCGATCTCCAGGGCCAGCACCCGGCCACTGGGCCCCCGCTGCAGCACCGCCACGCGGGTGGGTGCAGCCAGTGGCAGGGCGGCACGGCTGAGGGCCTGCTGAATCTGGGCCGCATCGAGGCTGCGGCTCCAGCGGAAGCGGGGATGGTCGAAGCCATGGGCCTGGGCGGTGGCGGCCAGGGCCGCCGGCACGCGGGCCGGCTCCAGGGGCAGGGCGACGCGGGCCTGCACGGCAGGCGAAGCATCCACCCGCGGCCTCAGGTAGGGCAGGGCCTCACCGCTCCACACCTCCTCAAACCCGGCCGCGATGCCGCCATTGGTGGCGTGATAAACCGCGTGAATCGGGACGCCCTGCCAGACCAACACCTGGTGGCGGGTCGCCCCGATCGCCTGGCGCACCGCCGGACCGGCCTGGCGTGGATCCCCATACACCTGACATTGGGTGTCGGCGCAGAGGTGGTAGCCATCCACGGCAAACCGCTCCTGGTTGCGCACGGCCCAGGTGCGGGCCAGCACCGCCTGGGCCGCCAAGGCGGCTGGAGGAGCACCGGCACCGATCTCATGGGGCACCACACCGAGCAGGTAGCGCTCCAGGGGCACCTCCTCCACCAGCGTCCAGCTGCCGTAGGCATCGCTCTGCAGCCGGAACGGGCCGGCAAACACGCCCCCCTGCCAGCGCAGGCCCCCCGGCGCCTCCAGTCGCAGCGGGCCCTCCAGCTGCAGCGGGCCGTCGGAGCGCCGCAGCTCCAGCACGAGGCGCTGGCGCTGCAGCTGCTCGAGCCGCCGCACAGCCACGCCCGCAGGGGCCGGAGCGTCGGCGGCGGCCCACACCTCCCACTCCCCTGGATGGGCGATCACCGGGCTGGCACCGACCTGGCGCCAGCGGGCTGCCGCCTCCTGGGCACTTTCATAACTGGCGAAGGGGCCCCACACCTGGCGCCGCAGGGTCAGGGGCTCAGCCAGCGGCACGCTGCGCCAGTGCAGCTGCAGCAGAGGCGCCTGAACACGCTGGCCACTGGCGGTCTGCAGCGTCAGGTTGCCGGTGGCACTGCGCAGCTCCAGGGGGGCCGGCGGGCGCAGATGGGCCGCCAGGGCCACCCAGAGCACGGGGGCGGCGGCGGCCACCGCCGGAGGCGGCGGCACGGGCCAATGCAACGGCGGCGCCGGTGCCGGAGCCGCGGAGGACACCGGTGGCACCGCCGCCCGGCAGCCCCCGGCCAGCAGCAGGGAACCCACCCAGACCGCCGCCGGCAACAGCGATCGGGGCGAGGAGATCCGGGAGGAGGGCATCGCGGTGGGGCGGGGGTCTTGGTGGAAGGCACTGCCACGTCGTACTCTGCTTCTTTGTGCCCGCCGCGACGCGAGACATGCCGAAGCTCAAGACCCGCAAAGCAGCCGCCAAGCGGTTCAAGGCCACCGGCAGCGGCAAGTTCCTGCGTCGCCGGGCTTTCCGCAGCCACCTGCTCGACCACAAGAGCCCCAAGCGCAAGCGCTATCTGGGCACGATGGCGGTGGTTGACGAGCGCGATGCGGACAACGTGAGCGCAATGCTCCCTTACGCCTGAGCACCAGGCCTGATCCGACGGCCCTGCCGCACGTCCGTTTTCATTTTTCCCTGATTCCCTGCCATGGCTCGCGTCAAGAGGGGCAACGTTGCCCGCAAACGCCGTAACAAGATCCTTCGCCTTGCCCGCGGCTTCCGCGGCGGCAACGGCTCTCTCTTCCGCACCGCCAACCAGCGGGTGATGAAGGCGCTGTGCAACGCCTACCGCGACCGTCGCCGCCGCAAGCGCGACTTCCGCCGTCTGTGGATCGCCCGCATCAACGCCGCAGCCCGCCTGAACGGTCTGAGTTACAGCCGTCTGATGGGTGGTCTCAAGAAGGCTGACGTGCGCCTCAACCGCAAGATGCTGGCCCAGCTCGCCGTGGTGGATCCGGCCAGCTTCACCAGCGTGGTGGGTGCTGCCAACAACTGAGTTTCACCCGTAGGTCTTCTTGGACGCCCTCCTGCCGCAGGCCTACCTGATTGGGCTGATTGTTCTTCTCGGGGTCGCCGCTGTGGTGGTGGCCCGTCAGATCTGGCGGGTACGCGCCGATGAAGTCACCCTCTCCAAGCTGGAACAGAAGGATGCAGCCAAGCCCTCCGATGCGGCGACGCTGTACGAACTCGGCTCCGTCCAGCTGCGCAAACGGCTCTACGGCCAAGCCGCCGAATCACTCAAGCTGGCCTTGAAAAAGGCCGATGCTGCCAAAGAACCCCCCGAAGCCCAGGCCGTGATCCAGAACGCCTTGGGTTTCGCTTTCGCTGCTCAAAACAACTACAAGAGCGCCATTCGCCACTACCGCCTGGCCCTGGAGGCCAAGCCGGCCTATCCCGTGGCGCTCAACAACCTGGCCTACGCCCTCGAAAAGCAGCTCAAGCTTGAAGAAGCCCGAGCCGCCTATGAGCAGGTGATCGCCCTGGATGCCACCAACAAAACCGCCCGCAAACGCTTGAAGTTGCTGGAGCGCAAGGCGGGTCTCAATCAGGCTGCCTGAGCCTCAGTCTGAGCACAGGACAACAACGGATGGGCATCCAAGGGTGGGGAAGCGGGTCCCCTCACCAGAGTCCACGCACCGGTGCACCGGAAGCGGGGCCCGTCCCGGCTGAACTGCGATCACCGGACGCCATTCGGCTGGAGCTGACCGGAAGCAGATCCAGACGACCGCCGGGATTGGTGAGCCGAGGTGCCTGCCAACCGGACACCTGCAGCCCCTGCAATCCCGTGAACACCCCACCGATCTCCATGCCTGCCACCTCGCACTGACAGAGCATCAGCAGATCGAGCTGGTCTGACTCCGCATTGAGATTGCCCTGCACCAGCGTGGTGACCCCGCCCACGGTCAGCTCGCCACGCAGGTCGATCATCTGGCCCATCGGCGTGACGGTGGCAAGCCGCAGATCAGCGTTAACGGCTTGGGACTGACCAAACGGCTGATACCGGCCGCTCCAGTTGAGCGGCATCTCCCGCGCCAGCAGCTGGGCCCGGGCAACAGGATCGAAGGTTTCGGCGCCGCCCAGTCCGCTGAGCGACTCACCACCCAGACCCCCCATTGAGGGGGGCGTGAATGGCACAAACGCTTCGCTGGCCAGAGGTGTGGCGGCCATCGCAGGAGACACCAACAGGGGCAGAACAGCCAGCGGCAGAGCGGCCAAGGGCCAGGCAGCCCGAGGAACGGCGATGGACACGACAGGGGACACCAACTGATGGGAGGCTAGGACCGTTGCCGAGATCTGGGCCTGCTCCGTGGTCACCCCCGTTTCCCCCAGCGATCCGCTCGTGATCGGCGGTCGCCGCTTCCGCAGCCGCCTGATGACGGGCACCGGCAAGTACCCCAGCCTGCAGGCCATGCAGGCCAGCCTGGCAGCCAGCGCCTGCGAGATCGTCACCGTGGCAGTCCGGCGTGTGCAGAGCCAGGCCGCAGGCCATGAAGGCCTGATGGAGGCCATCGACTGGCAGCGCATCTGGATGCTGCCCAACACAGCCGGCTGCGCCACCGCCGAAGAAGCGATCCGGGTGGCCCGCCTGGGGCGGGAGCTGGCCAAGCTGGCCGGCCAGGAGGACAACACCTTCGTGAAGCTGGAGGTAATCCCCGACAGCAAACACCTGCTTCCCGACCCGTTCGGCACCCTGGAAGCAGCCGAGCAACTGGTGAAGGAGGGCTTCACCGTGCTGCCTTACATCAATGCCGATCCGCTGCTGGCCAAGCGGCTGGAGGAGGTGGGCTGCGCCACGGTGATGCCCCTGGGTTCGCCGATTGGCTCGGGTCAGGGGATCCGCAACGCCGCCAACATCGCCCTGATCATCGAGAACGCCACCGTTCCGGTGGTGGTGGACGCGGGCATCGGTGTCCCCAGTGAGGCCGCCCAGGCCATGGAGATGGGGGCCGACGCCCTGCTGGTCAACAGCGCCATCGCGCTGGCGGGCGATCCCCCAGCCATGGCGCGCGCCATGGCCCTGGCAGCGGAAGCCGGTCGCACGGCCTTCCATGCAGGCCGGCTGCCGGTCCGGGGCCAGGCCAATGCCAGTTCCCCCAGCGCCGGCCGTGTGGGCAGCTGAAGCCGAGGCCGAACGCCTGTAGTAGCTTGCGAGGCGGAGCATCCGCTCGTCCTGCAGGGGTCTGGGGGTTTTAGAAATGAGGTCGGAATGGGGGTTGGGATGAAGGTCTTCGTTCTCGGTGGCGACGGCTTCTGCGGATGGCCCTGCGCGGTCAACCTCGCCGATGCGGGGCACGAGGTGGTGATCATCGATAACCTCAGTCGCCGCAAGATCGACGTCGACCTGGAGGTGGAGTCGCTCACCCCGATCGCCACCATGGGCGACCGCCTCAGGGCCTGGGAGCAGGTGGACGGCAAGCCGATGCGCTTTGTGCACCTCGACCTGGCCCATGAGTACCAGCGGCTGGTGGACCTGCTGGTGGCTGAGCGCCCGGATGCGGTCGTGCACTTCGCCGAGCAGCGGGCTGCGCCCTACTCGATGAAGAGCAGCGCCACCAAGCGCTACACCGTCGACAACAACGTCAACGGCACCCACAACCTGCTGGCCGCCATCGTGGAGAGCGGTCTCGACATCCACATCGTGCACCTGGGCACGATGGGCGTGTACGGCTACGGCTCGCACCGCGGCGCCACCATCCCCGAGGGTTACCTCAAGGTGGAGGTGCCCCAGCCGGACGGCTCGCGCTTTGAGGAGGAAATCCTGCACCCGGCCAGCCCGGGCAGCGTCTATCACATGACCAAGACGCTGGATCAACTGCTCTTCCTCTACTACAACAAGAACGACCAGATCCGCATCACCGACCTGCACCAGGGGATCGTGTGGGGCACCAACACCGAGGCCACCGAGCGCGACCCGCGCCTCACCAACCGCTTCGACTACGACGGGGACTACGGCACGGTACTGAACCGTTTTCTGATGCAGGCGGCCATCGGCTATCCGCTCACTGTGCACGGCACCGGCGGCCAGACCCGCGCCTTCATCCACATCCGGGACTCGGTGAAATGCGTGCAGCTGGCCCTGGAAAACCCCCCCAACCGTGGTGAGCGGGTGAAGATCTTCAACCAGATGACCGAAAGCCACCAGGTGGGTGAACTGGCCAGGAAAGTGGCCGCCCTCACCGGTGCCGAGATCAACTACCTGCCCAACCCCCGCAACGAGGCCGTCGAAAACGACCTGATCGTCGACAACCGCTGCTTCATCGAACTGGGCCTCAACCCCACCACCCTTGATGACGGCCTGCTGGCGGAGGTGGTCGACGTGGCTCGCCGCTGGGCCGACCGCTGCGACCGCAGCCGCATTCCCTGCCAGTCAGCCTGGACCCGCACCCAGGCCCAGGCCATCCAAACGGCCTGAAGCCGGCCCCCAACCCTTGAAGATCGCCTTTTTCACCGAGACCTTCCTACCCAAGGTGGACGGGATCGTCACGCGGCTCACCAAGACGGTGCAGCACCTCGTGGCCGCCGGCGATGAGGTGTTGATCTTCTGCCCTGAGGGCGCACCGGACACCTACATGGGAGCCCGGGTGGTGGGGGTGCCGGCCATGCCGCTGCCCCTCTACCCCGAACTGAAACTGGCCCTGCCGCGCCCGGCGGTTGCCGAAGCTCTGGATCGCTTCCAACCCGACTTGGTGCACGTGGTGAACCCTGCTGTGCTGGGTCTGGGCGGTATCTGGCTGGCGAAAACCAAGGCCTACCCCCTGGTGGCGAGCTATCACACCCACCTGCCGAAGTACCTCGAGCACTACGGCATGGGCATGCTGGAGCCCCTGCTGTGGGAACTGCTCAAGGCCGCACACAACCAGGCCCGCCTCAACCTCTGCACCTCCACAGCGATGGTGCAGGAACTGAGCGAGAAGGGCATCCAGCACACCGACCTGTGGCAACGCGGCGTCGACACCGAGCTGTTCCAGCCCTCCCTGCGCTCCGAGGCCATGCGGGCGCGGCTGCTCAACGGCCAGAGCGACACCGGCAAGCTGCTGCTCTACATCGGTCGCCTCTCCGCCGAGAAGCAGATTGAACGGATCCGACCGGTGCTCGATGCCATGCCCGATGCCCGCCTGGCCCTGGTGGGCGATGGCCCCTATCGCCAGCAACTGGAAAAGATCTTTGCCGGCACCCCCACCCATTTCGTGGGCTATCTGGCCGGCCAGGACCTGGCGGCCGCCTACGCCAGCGGCGACGCCTTCCTGTTCCCATCAAGCACCGAAACCCTGGGGCTGGTGCTGCTCGAAGCCATGGCTGCGGGCTGCCCCGTGGTGGGCGCCAACCGGGGCGGCATTCCCGACATCGTCAGTGACGGGGTGAACGGCTGCCTCTACGAACCCAACCAGGCGGGCAGCCTGACCGCCGCCGTGGAACGCCTGCTCGGGGATGCCAGCCAGAGAGCCCAGCTGCGCCAGAACGCCCGCGAGGAAGCGGAGCGCTGGGGCTGGGCCGGTGCCACCGACCAGCTGCGTGGCTACTACCGCACGCTACTGGGGAAACCGGAACTGCAACTGGTGGCCTGACTCCGGAGACCGGTATCAGGAGCGGGCCGGCGAACCGGGCAAGCTGCCCCGGAACCAGGTGGTCATCAGGGCCTTCACCATCGGCGCCGCCACGGTGCCGCCGTAACCGCCGGAATTTTCACCGAAGGCGATGATCACCAGGGTGGGTTTGTCAGCCGGCGCGTAGCCGCCAAACCAGGCATGGTCGGGACGGGGTGGATCCTCCCCCGTGCCGGTCTTGCCCGCCACCGGCGGCAGGCTGGGATCGTTGAGGATCTTGGCGGTGCCATTGGTCACCACCTGGCGCAGACCATCGCGAAGCACCTGCAGGGTGGCCGGCTTGAGACCGATCCAGGTGCGTTCCGTGGGACGCTCCACCAGGTGGGGGGTGACCAGCCACCCCCCGTTGGCCACCGCGGCGTAGAGCCGGGCCATCTGAATCGGCGTCACCTGCAGGGCCCCCTGACCGATCGCCGACGTGATGGTGTCCACGGGCGTCCAGGCCTCACCCAGCACCTCCCGTTTCCAGGCCTGATCGCCCAGCAGCCCGGGGGTCTCCTCCTCCTCCAGCTCCACGCCGGTGACCCGGCCATAGCCCATGCGGCGCGCGGCCTTGAACAGCTCATCGGGGCCGACCTTCAGCCCCACCTGGTAGTAGAAGGTGTTGCTGCTCACCGCCAGGGCGAAGGGAAAGCCGATCGCCCCGTAAGCGCCGTGGTCGCGATAGCAGAGGCCGGCGTAACAGAACGAATTCATCGTCATCACCTTGGAATCGGCCGCATAGCGGCCCGATTCGAGACCCGCCACGGAGGTGACGATCTTGAAAGTGCTGGCGGGGGGAAAGCCCTGGAAGGCGCGGTTGAGCAGGGGCGCGTCCGGAGCGTTGAGGCTGGCCCACTGGCTGGTGCTGGGGGCAGGGGAAAAGACGTTGGGGTCAAAGGTGGGGCGGCTGGCCAGGGCCCGGATCGCCCCGGTCTGGGGGTCGAGCGCCACGATCGCCCCCTTGCGCACCCCGTCGAGGGCCCGCTCCGCCGCCTGCTGCAGAGCCAGATCCAGGGTGAGGCGCAGATCCTGGCCGGCCCGGGCGGGCTTCTCCCCCAGGATCCGCTGCACCTGGCCGGCTGCGTTCACCTCCACCTGCTGGCCACCCCACTCACCGCGCAGGTGGCGTTCAAACTGCTTCTCCACCCCGCTGCGGCCCACCCGATCCAGGATCCGGTAGCCCTTGGGCTGGAGCTGGTCGTATTCCTCTTCGGTGATGCCGCTGGTGTAGCCCAGCACATGGGCCGCCAACCGGCCATGGGGATAGCTGCGCAGGATGTCCACATCCACCTCAGCGCCCGTCAGCCCGGTGGCCTGCTCACGGAAACGCAGCACCTGCTCGGGCTTGAGGCCACTGGCCAAAGCGATGCGGAACCCCTCCGCATTGGCGCCGCTGCGACGCCGCTCCTCCAGCTGGGACGGCGCGACGCCGATCACCGCCGCCAGACGGTCCCGGAGGGCAGGCCACTGAGCGTCACCCACCTCCCGGGGCTGGATGTAGAGGTTGTAGGTGAGGCGGCTGGTGGCCAGCACCTGGCCATGACGATCGAGCAGCCGGCCCCGGATCGGATTGCGGGGCATCAGCCGGATCCGGTTTTCATCGGCCCGGGCGCGGTTCTCAGTGCCGTGGGCCAGTTGCAGCCAGGCCAGTCGCGCCACCATGGCACTGCTGAACAGCAACACCACCGCCAGCAGCACGGCCGGCTGACGGCCCATGCCGGTGTGGCGCGACGCTGCCGGACCGAACGCCATGGTCAGTGGCTGCTGGGCGCAGGGCTGTCTGGGCTGCCGAGCCGCTGCTCCAGCTGCTCCAACCGCTCCGCGATGCGGGCCAGACCCTTCTGCAACTCAAGGGCATCCTGAGGATCCACCGTTTCGGTGGCCACGTCGTGCACCTCCACCTTCATCACGGGATTGCCCAGGCCGGGCCGGACACGATCCAGCCCCTGGCGCAGCTCACTGGCTGCAGGTTCCCCCTCCTGGCGCAACGTGCCAAGGGGATCGGCGGAACGGCCATCAAAGGCCGCCATCACCTCCTGGGCGCCGCCCTTGCGGGCCCGCTCCACCACGGCCAGCCCCACGGGCAGCACGTCCTGCATGAGGGTGAGCCGGAAGGCGTCGAGAGGGTCGGTGGCCATGGCGGCGATCCAGGCACAGGATCTCCAGTCTGCCGCGCGCCCGGCCGGCGCTAAGGAGCCGGGCGCTGGATGCCCGGATCAACGATCACCTGGCGGCAGTTCTGCTGGCTGCCCCACCACCAGCCCGCCGCCACCGCGACCACCAGCAGCGAGGCCAGAGGCACCAGGGCCTGGCGGGTCACATCCAGGGCCAGCCACTCACTCCAGGCCCGCAGGGTGCGCTCCCGATCGAAGCGACGCCGGGCCTTGTCCTCCTCCTGCTGGCGCCGGCGCAGGGAGCGGGCCACCCAACGCTCAAACGACCTTTTCTTGGTGACCGCCATCTTGCGCTCCACCTCGAGCAGATGGCCGGCCGTGAGCTCGGGGTTGAAGGTGCTGATCAGCTCCAGGCTCTTGAGAAACATCTCCACAGCGCCGTCCTTGGCGGCCCGCTCGGCGTCATCGAGCAACTCCCAGTCGATCTCGGGGTAGAAACGGGCCCGATTGCTGGCGATCTGATCCTCCATCAACTGACCGGGCTCCCGCAGCCAGCGATCGGTATTGGCGTCGAAACGGCGCCAATAGAGGAAGGGGTTGAGGTAGATCGTCTTACCGCCCAGCACAATGCTGTCCTGCTGCAGCCGGCGCTGCATGTCGGGATCCGGGGTTGTCGAGCTGGGGGGCGCGGAGGCGGCAGTCACGACGGTCGGGCTGGGAGCCGATGGTATCGAACGTCGATCGCTTGGTCTACTCCCAGAACCCCCTACTCCCACTCGATCGTGCCGGGGGGCTTGCTGGTGATGTCGAGCACCACCCGGTTCACGCCCTTCACCTCATTGACGATGCGGTTGGAAATGATCTCCAGCAGCTCGTAGGGCAAGCGCGACCAGTCGGCGGTCATGCCGTCTTCCGACGACACGCAGCGCACCACGATCGGGAAGGCATAGGTGCGCTTATCGCCCATCACCCCCACGCTGCGCACCGGCAGCAGCACGGCGAAGGCCTGCCAGATCTCGTTGTAGAGGCCGGCCTCCTTCACCTCCTCACGCACGATCAGGTCGGCATCGCGCAGGATGTTGAGCTTCTCGTTGGTGACTTCGCCCAGGATGCGGATCGCCAGACCCGGCCCCGGGAAGGGGTGGCGGCCGACGATCTCCTCGGGCAGGCCCAGGCTGCGGCCCACTTTGCGCACCTCATCCTTGAAGAGCTTGCGCAGGGGCTCAACCAACTTGAACTGCAGATCCTTGGGCAGGCCGCCGACGTTGTGGTGGCTTTTGATCTTCACCGCCACCCGCTCACCGGTTTTCGGGTCGATGCCCGTGCCGGCGCTCTCGATCACATCGGGATAGAGGGTGCCCTGGGCCAGGTAGTCGAAGGGGCCGAGGCGCTTGCTCTCCTCTTCAAACACGCGAATGAACTCGGTACCGATCAGCTTGCGCTTCTCCTCGGGGTCGGTGACACCTTCGAGCTTGTTGATGAAGCGCTCGCGGGCGTTGATGTATTCCACATTGATGTGGAAGCGCTTATCGAAGAACTCCACCAGAAACTCGGGCTCGCCTTTGCGCATGAAGCCCTGGTCGATGAACATGCAGGTGAGCTGATCACCGATTGCCCGGTGCAGCAAAAAGGCGAGAGTGGACGAGTCGACGCCGCCCGAGAGGGCCAGCAGCACCCGCTTGTCACCCACCTGACGGCGCACATCCTCGATGGCCTCATCGATGAAGGCCGCGGTGGTCCAGTCGGTCTCGCAACCACAGATGTGGTACACAAAATTCCGCAGCATCGCCATACCGCAGGTGGAGTGCACCACCTCGGGGTGAAACTGCACGCCATAGAGCCGGCGCTGGTGATCGGCGACCGCCGCCTCGGGGGTGTTGTCGGTGTGGGCCAGGCGCAGAAATCCCTCGGGCAGCCGCTCCACCGAGTCGCCATGGCTCATCCACATCGTCGAGCCGTCGTCGACGTTGGTGAGCAGATCGACCGGATCGTCGACATGCAGCGGCGCCTTGCCGTATTCGGCACGGCCAGCGGCCACCACCGAACCGCCCAGCTGCTGCACCATCAGCTGCATGCCGTAACAGACCCCCAGCACCGGGATGCCCAGCTCCCAGATGCCGGGGTCGCACACCGGAGCGCCCGACTCGTAGACCGAGCTGGGGCCACCGCTGAGAATGATTCCCTTGGGCGCAATGTCCCGCAGCTCCTCGGCTGTGGTCGTGTAGGCCATCACCAGGGAGAACACTTCCGTTTCCCGCACCCGCCGTGCGATCAGCTCCGAATACTGGGAGCCGAAATCAAGAATCACGATCGCCGGATGGCGCGTCGACTGAGAAGCGGCGTCAAGCCGGGGCGACGCTGAGGTGTTGGACGCGGCGGTGGGGGACGCAGTTTGAGACATCGACAACGCTGGGCCCAGGGGCATTCGAACCACCCTAGGTGGCGCCCTCAGGCAACACGCCGGAGCGCCGTGAGCAGCTCCAGACCCACCGGGCCCTGGCCGCAGATCTGGCGGGCGCGATCAAACAACACCGCCCCCACCTCCATCGACTCCTGCCCGTAGCGCGCCAGGTAGCGCTGGCTGCGCTGCTCCACGGCCGTGGCAATGCGCTGGCGGAGCTGATCGGCACGGAGGCTGTCGCGTTGGGCCAGCTCAGCCAAGGCGGCCTCCACCGTGGGAGCGTCGTGCAGGGCCTGCAACGCCTCACCGCCCAGACCCGCCAGGGCCGCCAGGGCCGTGAGCACCTCGGCGCGACCATCGGCCAGGTGGTGATGGGTGTGGAAGATGCCCCCGGCCAGCTTGATCAGCTTGCCCTGATAACCCAGCAGCAGCAGCCGTTGCACCCCCGCTTCCGCCGCCGCTACCAACAACGGGCCGAGCCAGTTGCCCGCCTTGACCACCAGCTCGGCTGGCAAGCCCAGGCGCGGGGCCAGGTCGAGGCCGTTCTCGCCGATCACCAGCACCAGATCACCGCCGAAGCCCGGCGCGCCACAGCGCTCGCGCAGGTCGGCCAGGGCCTGAGCCAACTGATCGGGAGCAGCACTGCGCTGCACCTCCGCCTGGGTACCGATCAGAGCCAGTCCCTCCACCACCCCGAAGGCGGCGTTGCTGGTGCGCTCCGCCAGCCGCCGTCCCTCGGGAATCACCACCTTCAGCTCCAAACGACGCGCCGTCGGCACCAGGGGGCGCAGATTGACCTCCAGCAACTGGCGGGCATAGGCCGACAGGCAGGGCTCCCCACTGGCCTGCAGCACCCCCACACCCGCACCGGCCTGCAACGTGAGCCAGTCGCCCGGCCCCTCCTGCCAGCGCAGCAACACCCACAAGGCCAGATCACGGGTGAGGTCGAGCACGCCAGGGCCTGGATCGCAGCGGGCGATGGCGAGCACCCAGCCATCCGCCAGGGGAGCCGCCGCCGCCACCGGCACGCGCTGAGGCTCGCTGCCGGGGGCGCCAGGGGCGGCAGCAGGATCAAGCCAGAGTGGCTGCAGGCGCTCCCAGGGCTCACCCCGCAGGGTCAGCAGGGCGGCCCGCGCCGCTGCTGCAAGCCACACCGGCACGGTGTAGCCCCCTGTGTGGCGCTCAGCGGCCCCCTGGGTGGAGTCCTGGGGTTGGATCAACTCAGCCAAGGGATCCGGGAGCACTGTTTTTTATGGTGGTTGATCGTGCGGTCCGCCGCCGCCCACCGCAGCCCCCCGACCCATGCAGGACAAACTCACCCTGATGATCCCCGGCCCCACCCCGGTGCCGGAAACCGTCCTGCAGGCGATGGGGCGCCACCCGATCGGCCACCGCAGCGCCGACTTTCAGAAAATCGTCAAGCGCACCACTGAGCAGCTGCAGTGGCTGCACCAGACCAGCAATGACGTGCTGGTGATCACCGGCAGCGGCACCGCCGCCATGGAAGCCGGGATCATCAATGTGTTGAGCAAGGGCGACACGGTGCTCTGCGGCGACAACGGCAAGTTTGGGGAGCGCTGGGTGAAGGTGGCTCAGGCCTACGGCCTGGATGTGCAGGTGATCAAGGCCGAGTGGGGCCAACCCCTCGATCCCGAGGCGTTCCGCGCTGCCCTGGAGGCCGACACGGCCAAGGCGATCAAGGCGGTGATCCTCACCCACTCGGAAACCTCGACGGGCGTGATCAACGACCTGGAGACCATCGCCAGGCACGTGCGTGCCCACGGCACCGCCCTCACGATTGCCGACTGCGTCACCAGCCTCGGTGCCTGCAATGTGCCGATGGATGCCTGGGGCCTCGACGTGATCGGCTCCGGCTCCCAGAAGGGCTACATGATGCCGCCGGGCCTGGCTTTCGTGGCCATGAGCGAGCGCGCCTGGGCGGCCTACGAGCGCTCGGATCTGCCGAAGTTCTATCTGGACCTGGGCAAATACAGGAAATCGGCCAAGGCTGACAGCAACCCGTTCACACCGGCCATCAACCTCTACTTCGCCCTTGAGGCCGCTCTGGAGATGATGCAGAAGGAGAGCCTGGAGGCGATCTTCGCCCGCCACAGCCGCCACCGCGCCGCCGCCCAGGCCGGCATGAAGGCCATCGGCCTGCCCCTGTATGCCGCCGAGGGCTACGGCAGCCCCGCCATCACCGCCGTGGCCCCCGAGGGCATCGACGCCGAGGCGCTGCGCAAGGCCGTGAAGGAGAAGTTCGACATCCTGCTGGCCGGCGGCCAGGATCACCTCAAGGGCCGTGTGTTCCGCATCGGCCACCTGGGCTTTGTGTGCGACCGCGACGTGCTCACCGCCGTGGCCGCCATCGAGGCCACGCTCGTCGATCTGGGCCTGCACAAGGGCACCCCGGGTGCCGGGATGGCCGCCTGCGCAGCCGCCCTGGCCCAGAACTGAACCAGCATTCCGGGCCAGAGAGCCTTTGCAGCTCCCTGGCCTCGGATCTCCAAGGCAACAGAAACGCCACCCAGGCAAAGGTCTGCTACCTTGATTCTCTACACCTTCAGGTGTAATTCGGCGCGGGTGTAATTCAGTGGTAGAATGTCAGCTTCCCAAGCTGAACGTCGCCGGTTCGAGTCCGGTCACCCGCTTCTAGTCCAGGACTGAGTATCGCTGAAGGTCAAGCGTACGGCCGCTCTCGCATCGACTGGCGGAGGGCCAGTAGGAACCAGGCAATGCCAGGGAGCGACAGCGAGCTTCTCACAGAGCTTCTCTCGCTACTGCGCCATTGATGAGTCAGGCATTCAGCCGCGCAGGGTGAACTCATGGTCCGTCCAGCAGTGGATCGTCCTGGATCACGGCTTGGCGGAGGATGCGAACTGAGTTCGGCCCAACATCATGGCCGAGGTAAGTCAAGACAAGCCGCTTCAGCATCAACGACCGATCGCCTGACACTGCAATAACAGGGAAACAATTCCCCAGGAAGGTCTCCAAAATTGCTGGAGACCAGCCGGGCGCCCCCACTCGATCCAGACCTGCCCAGCGACCTTTCCAGAGACCTGGCTGGAGACCTAGAATGTGGTATATTGCCTTCCTGTCCCGCTGATGGTCCACCGCGTACTCGCCGAGACAGCCGTGAGCATCTCGGAACACAAGAAAAACCCCATGGCCACCGTGGCGGCAGGAGAGGGGATGGCCGTCGCGGTGCTCAACCGCAACGAGCCGGCCTTCTACTGCGTGCCGGCCAGGGCCTACGAAGAACTGATGGATCTGGTGGACGACCTGGAGCTGGGCCGCATCGCCGATGCCCGGCTGACTGACGGCCAGGAGCCGGTGCGGGTCAGCCTCGATGCCCTTTGAGCTGGCCTTTCACCCGGAAGCCCTTCGGGAGTGGCGGAAGCTGACGCCAGGAATCCGGGAGCAGTTCAAGAACAAGTTGGCCGAGCGGCTGACTGAGCCCAGGCTCCCCGCGAGCAAATTGCGTGGATCCTCCAACCGCTACAAGATCAAGTTGCGGGCCGCCGGGTACCGTCTGGTCTACGAGGTGCGTGACCATGAGCTCCTCGTCCTTGTCGTGGCGGTGGGCAAGCGGGAGCGCAATGTTGTCTACCAGCATGCTGATCAGCGCTGAAGCCCATGCCCCATGGCCGACGCCAAGCCCCCTGATCTGGATCAGCTGCGC
The DNA here is from genome assembly GCA_044371095.1 of Cyanobium sp. GTDB lineage: Bacteria > Cyanobacteriota > Cyanobacteriia > PCC-6307 > Cyanobiaceae > Cyanobium_A. The sequence goes on along the minus strand of JBILUH010000038.1, from coordinate 1,631 downwards.
CGGGAGAACGCCCGCTTGATTGGGCTTCTGGAGGCCCACTGCATCGCCTGGAGATCCGGCGGACCTGCCCCAACGGAACCCGCGCCGATTTCGAAGGCAGCACCTGCCAACGGCCCCAGTTCCACGCAGGAGAAGGTGGCGCTGTTCCGGCGCCTGTTCCGCGGTCGCGATGACATGCATGCCCTGCGCTGGCAGAGCAGCAGCAGTGGCCGTTCGGGCTATGCGCCGGCCTGCGCCAATGAGTGGCGGTCAGGCATCTGCGAGAAGCCACGGATCTCCTGCCGCGACTGCAACCACCGCGAGCTGCTGCCCCTCAGCGATGCAGCGATCTACGCCCATCTGGCCGGAGACCACACCATCGGCCTCTACCCCCTGCTGGACAACGACCATTGCCACCTGCTGGCCGTCGACTTTGACGAGCAGGACTGGCGCGATGACGCCCGGGCCTTTCTACGCTCGTGTCGGGAGCTGGCGGTGCCGGGCGCACTCGAGATCTCCCGTTCCGGAGAGGGCGCCCATGTGTGGGTGTTCTTCGAGGAGGCGGTACCGGCCCGAGAGGCCCGCCAGCTCGGGGCAGCCCTGATCAGTCACACCTGTCAGGCATCGCGCCAGCTGCAGCTGAGCTCCTACGACCGGCTCTTCCCGAATCAGGACAGCATGCCCAAGGGGGGCTTCGGCAACCTGATCGCCCTGCCGCTGCAGAAGGAAGCCCGGCAGCGGGGCTGCAGCGTGTTCGTGGATGACGACCTGCAGCCCTATCCCGATCAGTGGGCCTATCTGGCAACCCTGCAGCGTCTGTCGATGGCGGGGCTGCAGAGCGTGCTTCAGACCGCCACCGGCGGTGCCCATCCGCTCGATCTGGCGTTCATCGACGAGGAGGACCTGGCGACCCCGTGGAAGGCACCTCCTGCAATTGCGAAGCTCAGCGGACCGCTGCCCACCTCCCTCACGTTCACCCTGGCCGATCGCCTCTATGTGGAGCGCTCGGCCCTGCCGCAGCCACTGCTCAATCGCCTGATCCGCCTCGCTGCCTTCGCCAACCCGGCCTTCTACAAGGCTCAGGCGATGCGCCTGTCGGTATGGGACAAACCGCGGGTGATCGGCTGCGCCGAGAACTTTCCCCAGCACATTGCCCTGCCGCGGGGCTGCCTGGAACCCGTGCAGACCCTGCTGCAGGAGCAAGGGATCAGCTGGGAGCTGATGGATGAACGGCAAAACGGCTCACCGCTGGAGCTGGTGTTCACGGGCCAACTTCGCAATGACCAGGAGACCGCCGTGGAGGCAATGCTGCGCCATGACATCGGCGTGCTGCAGGCGCCAACGGCGTTTGGGAAAACGGTGGTGGCAGCAGCGATCCTGGCGCGCCGCAGGGTCAACACCCTGGTGCTGGTGCATCGGGCGGAGTTGCTGCGCCAATGGCAAGAGCGGCTCCACGCCTTTCTGGATGTCGCTCCTGAGGCGATCGGATGCATCGGTGGTGGCAAAGCCAAGCCCACCGGCCAACTCGACATCGCCGTGATGCAGTCGCTGGTGCGCAAGGGCGAGGTGAATCCCTTGGTGCAGACCTACGGGCAGGTGATTGTCGACGAATGCCACCACATCGCGGCGGCGTCCTTTGAGGCCATCCTGCG
>JBILUH010000085.1:0-6190 GCA_044371095.1 Cyanobium sp. | reverse complement strand
CGACCGGGTCGTCGCTGAGCAGCTGGGTCAGCCCCTGATAGGAGAAGCCGTAGCAGCCCAGCTGGCCATTGCTGCCCTCCAGTTGGCGTGCCCAGCGGATGGTGTCGGCGCCATCGGCAGCCTCCTGAGCGAAACCCCGGAACTCCCCCTCGGATGCGCCCCGGCCCCGCACGTCCTGAACCACCACCAGAAACCCGTGGGCCGCATACCAGCTGGGATGGGCGTATGTGATGGTTGAGGCGATCGCCCGCCCGTAGGGCTGGCGCATCAAGAGCACCGGCCAACAACCGTCTCCTTGCGGCGACCAGATGCGACTGACGAGCCGGACGCCATCCCGGCACGCCATCTGCGCATCCCTCCAGCGCACCTGGCCTGGCTCAGCGGGCTGGGGGGACACTCAGCGCACGTCTGGGCAGTGGAGTCCAATCACGTAGGTGGTGAGCACCTCGGCGTCCATGGGGCTGAGATTTTCCTGGCGGGCGATCTGGGCGACAACGGTGGGCGATGTGGCCGACAGCCCCTGGGCGTTGAAGTCGCGCAGCTGCCCGCAGAGAGCCCTGGCTCGCGCAGGGTTTTGCTTGACCGATTCCAGCAGAGCCGATTGGGCCTGCACCGTGCTCGGCAGCGCAACCAGGGAGGGGACCAGGAATAGGAGCAGGCTGGCGTGGCCGAGCGACAGCTGCTGGCGGTGCCTGGTCCTGGAGGGATGGGGGGTGTTCACCATGGCAGAGACCCCGAATACATCCATTTGAGCGACCCGGAGCCACAGTCGGCGGCTCGCCATGTTCAGTTTGTGGGGCGGCGCCGGGCACGCTGGATCCAGCCCTGAAGGGTGGTCAGATCCAGCAGCGGTGCCGCCATGCCGGTGAGACTGCGCTGCAGCCGTCCCATCTGCACCAGCAGCCTGTGTGGATCTGCCGCTGCCAGGCCGGCCCTGTTGGCGATGCCGGCGTACAGCAGCAAGGCTGCCTCCGGCGGTTCCAAGCCCACCTCCACCACCAGGCGGGCCTGGCCCCGCAACCTGGTCAGGCGGGCTTCACTGGCTCCGCCGCTTCGGCCCAGGCGGCGCAGATCGGTATCGAGCAGGCTGGCCAGCTGCTCCCAGCTGGTGATTCCAGCGGCCTCCAGCTGGCGCTGCTCCCGCTGGAAGTGGGCTGGAAGCTGCCACACCATCAGGGGAGCATCACAACTGTGCCGCCATCCAGGCTGCGGGTGGCTTCGGCGAGCACCACCGGTTTGCTCAGTCCGGGCGCGACGGTCTCAATCCGCCGCAGGCGCACATGCACGAGCCCATCGGCGCTGCTGCGGCCACTGCCGCGCAGGTTCTGGGCCACCTGTTGCACCGTGGGGCCTGCCGCCTCCCGGGGAAGGTCGGCCGGAGCCGCCGCAATCACCAGATCACTGCCGTTGTCAAACACCACCGGCACGCTCACCGCCCCCTCCAGCTGCACCCGCGGCGTGTAGCTCACCGCGAAGGCCAGGCAGGACACAGCCAGCAGGGCCGTGAAGCTGGTGACTCCCACCAGGCGGAAGCGAATCCCCCAGCGGCTCAGGTAGCCCACCACCGTGGCCAGGGCCAGCACGCCGCTGGCGGCCCCCAGCCATTGGCCCGCTGTGAACAGGATCGGATCCGCGGCCATGGGACTGGAAGGTTGAGTCGTGGCCTTTATATTGCGCCGACGCAGGTGGTGGCAGCCCACGGGCATGGCGGTGTTGCCAGAGGGGGAGGGGCCAGAAGGGGTGTTGCCACAGCAGGACTCCGGGGCCACGTCTTCACCGCCCAACGCTTCACCGCCCAACGCTTCATCGCCCAACGCTCCACCACACAACGCTCCACCGCCCACCCGGCCGCCCCGGTCCATTCGCACGACGTTGCTGGCGGCTCTGGTGCTCCTGGGCGGGGGTGGCGGATTGGCGCTATGGGGCGGCGATCTGGCCCTGCGTCGGCTCTACGGGCACTGGAAGCCACGGCTGGAGCGACCGTTGACCCAGCTGCTGGGCCATCCCGTCGCCCTTGGGCCGTATCAGGGCCTGGGCTGGTCTGGCCTGCGCCTTGGCCCCAGCCGGGTCGGGCCGGGACCAAGCGATGCCTCCAGCCTTGCCGTGGGCTCATTGGCGGTCAGCCTGGATCCGCTGGCGAGCCTTCGGCAGCGCCTGCCGGTGCTGCAGGTGTCGTTGGCGGGGGTGCAGGCCGATCTGCGTCGCAACGCCCAGGGGCAGTTCTGGGTGCCGGGGCGCCTCGTTGAAGGGGGCCGACCGCCCCGGCTGGATCTGCGGCTGCGGCTGGCCGATCCGGCCCTGCTCACCCTGACCCCTCCGGGCCAGACCTTCCGCCTCTCCGGCCGCCTCGCCCTGCTCACCCACCGCCAGCAGCTCAGCTTCCACGGCCGGCTCCGACCTGGGCGGGGGGATGGTCTGGTGACCCTGGACGGACATGGAAACTGGAAGGCGCGCCAATGGCAGGGGCGGCTGCGCAGCGAGGCCTTTGCGCTGCACCCGCTGCAATCCCTCCTGCCCTTGCCAGGCAAGCTTGCTGGCCTGCTCCACGGCACGGTCGAGCTGACCTGGAATGGGCGTGGGCCGGCCTGCCGCGGTGGGCTGACGCTGCGTCAGGTCCAGTGGCGGCCCGCCCAGGGTCGCGGCCGCCTGGAGCTGCCACACACGCCGCTGCGCTGCCAGGGTCAGGTACTGGAGCTGGCCAGCTCACGCTGGCGCTGGGCTCAGCCGGGTGCGCGGGGGCTGGACGGCACGGTGCAACTGGCGGCCTTGTGGGAAGGCGGCCAGCTGCAGCTGCGTCAAGCGGAGCTGCGCCGTGGGGGATCCTGGCTGCGGGCCCGCGGCCGCCTGGGGCGGCGTCTGGATCTCACCGGTCAATGGCGTCTGCGGCCACGGGATCTGCCCCTGCAACCGGGCAGCCCCCCCTGGCTGCTCGACCAGGTCGTGAGCGGCAGCCTCACGGCTGGAGGCTCCTGGCGTCTGCCCCAGCTCCAAGCGGTGCTGGGGCAGGCCAGCAACCCCCTGCTCGGCCGCTGGGAGGCTGCTCTCGATTGGCGCGACCAGCGGCTGGTGCTGCAACGGTTGACCAGTCCCCACCTCACGGCCAGCGGTGTCTTGCCCCTGGCGCTGCGCTCCGGCCAGGGCCTGGTGCCGGGGCTGCTGGATCTCAACCTGGAGTTGCGGCGTTATCCCCTGTCGCGGCTTGATCTGTTGGTTGGGGCCCGGCTGCAGGGGGTGCTGGAGGCCTCGGGCCGGGTGCGTGGCCCCTTGCGGGCGCTCACCCCCGACCTGGACCTCTGGATCGACCAACCCGGGGCCGGGCCGATCAGCCTGCGGGAAACCTGGCAAGGCCAATGGTTTGGCGATCCGGCCGGCGGTGGCCGCCTGCGGATGGAGGCTCTGGCCCCCGCGCCACTCGGCCTGCTGTCGGGCCGCCTCGATAACCGTTGGGTACCGCGCGAAATCCGCCTCGACCGGGACGGTGGGGTGCTGCAATTCAGCGGGAGCCCGCGGGGCTACCGCTGGCAGGCCAGCCGCCTGCCCCTCGATGGCCTTCAGCTGGCCCTGGGGCCCCAGGGGCGTCGTCAGCCGATGCAGGGCCGCCTCAGTGGCCAGGGCATGCTCGAGCTTCAGCCCTTGGCGTTCAACGGCACCGCCCAGCTGGAGCGGCCGGTGTTTCTCGGTGTGTGGGGGCAGTCGGCCCAGGTCAGCTTCCGCTATGCCAACCGGCGTTATCAGGCCCAGGGAAGCCTGGCTCCGCTGGCCGGCGGCAACCTGGCGATCGACTGGAGCGGTCTCTGGCTTGGTGCCTTTCGGGCTCGCCTGGAGGGTCGGGGCCTGTCGACGCTGTTCCTGCGGCAGCTCGTGCGGGCCTGGCCCCAGTGGCGCGGCGCGGGCACGCCGATCATCGGCCGCGCCAGCGACATCGGCACCCTGCTGATCGACACCTTCGGTGGCAGCGTGGACGGTCAACTGCGGGCCCTGGAAGCAGCACGCTCCCGGCTGGCCCAGGCCGGAACGGAACGCGCCAACCGCCAGTCGCCCCAGGAGCGGCTCCAGCAGATCGAAGGCCGTCTCGATGCCGACCTGCGCCTGGGTGGGCCCACCCTGCTCGAGGCCCGGGCCGACCTCGAGGCCCGGGCCCATCTCTGGCGGGCCGGGGCGGATGAGGACCAGCCCCTGACCCAGGTGCCCGTGCTGGTGGGCTTCCAGGGCCCCCTGCGTCGTGGTGGCGGTGATTTCAACCTGGCGAATCTGCCGCTGGAGTTGCTGGCCCTGCTCATGCCCGTGCCGGCCAGCCTGCGCGGCAGCGTGTCTGTGGGAGGGCGCTACCGCCTGGGCAGCCCCGATCCCGAACTCACCCTCAACCTCAGCCTGGCCGATGCCCGGTTGCAGCAGACGGCGCTGGTGCTGGAGCGGGGCCTGATCCAGCTGCAGGGCGCCCGGCTGCTGCTCGATCTGTCCCTGCGGGCGGCCGAGGCCTCCAGCAGTGTGGACCTGGCCGGGGTCGTGCCCCTCGATCCGCAGCAGCAGGGAGTGGAGTTGCGCCTGGCCAGCCGCGACGACGGTTTGCGCTTCCTGGCCGGTCTGGCCCAGCCGGCGCTGCAGTGGAACCAGGGCAGCGGCGACCTGCAGCTGCTGGTGCGGGGCAGTGTTGCCCAGCCGATCGCCAACGGCTTTCTGCGTTTCCGTCAGGGCCAGCTGCAATTCATCGGTCAGCAGGTCCGCGACGTTGAGGCCACCGTGCTGTTCGACTTCGAGCAGCTCCTGGTGCAGGAGTTCACCGCCAACGTGGGGGGGAAGGGGTCGGTGCGGGCCCAGGGAACCCTTGGGCTGCTCAGTCCCGGCCGGACTGCGGAGGGCCAGGAGGCCAGCCTGGTGGTCGACCTCAAGGAGGTTCCCTTCGCCTTGCCGCGGATCAAGGCCATCGCCGACGGCCAGCTCCGCATCGGCGGCGCCCTGGCGGCCCTCGACATTGGTGGGACGGTGAGCATCGCCCGCGGCAGCATCAACGTGCAGCCGGCCCGCCTGGCCAGTGAGGCCCGCCCTGCGGTCACGGTGGCCAGCCCGGCTCAGCTTCTTGAATCGCGCTGGGATTACCAGCAGCCCCTGGTGTTGCTGGGTCCGGATGTGGAGAGCGATGCCAGCGAGGCGCTGCGCGGTGCGGTACCCAACGTGCGGTTTGTGGGCTTTGATGATCTGCGGCTCAGCCTCGGCCCCGATCTGAACGTGGGCATCCCCAACCTGGCCAGCTTCGGCACCAGCGGGGCTTTGCGGATCAATGGACGGCTCGATCCCAGCCTGCAGCTGCAGGGGGTGGTGCGTCTGCTGCGTGGTCGTCTCAATCTCTTCACCACCACCTTCAGCCTCGATCCCGATGCCCCCAACGTGGCTGTGTTCACACCCTCGATGGGGCTGATCCCCTACCTCGACATCGCGCTGCGCACCCGGGTTTCCGACAGCCTGCCGGTCACCAGCGGTCTCGGTCCATCCGGCAGCCTGTCACTGCAGGATTACCAGGCCGGCGCCGCCACCAATTCCCTTGACCAGCTCAACCTGGTGCGGGTGTTCCTGAGTGTGAGCGGTCCGGCGGATCGCCTGGCTGAAAACCTGGTGTTGCGCAGTTCACCGCCGCTCTCGGAAGATCGCCTCCTGGCTCTGATCGGCGGCAACACCCTGGCTGGTCTGGCCGGCTCCGCCGGCGGCACCGTGCTGGCGACAGCCCTGGGTCAGACCCTGCTGTCCCCCCTGCTCGGCACCCTCAGCGATGCCTTCGGCCAGCGGTTGAGCTTCGCCCTCTACCCCACCTACGTCAATCCGATCGTCAACAGCACGGCCGAGCGTCGCTCAGGCCGGGTTCCCCCCCAGCTGGTGCTGGGGGCCGAGATCGGCCTCGACATCACGGAGCGTTTCAATGCTTCGGTGCTGGCTGCCCCCAACCGCTCCGACGTGCCCCCCCAGCTGAACCTCAACTACAAGGCCTCCGAGCTGCTCAACCTGCAGGGCTCGATTGACGCCCAGGGTGCCTGGCAGACCCAGTTGCAGGTGTTTTTCCGTTTTTGAGGCCACACGCTCTGATGAACCAGCTGATCGGTGTGGATCTGGGGGGCAGCGCCATCAAGCTCGGGCGCTTCAGCGAAGCCGGGGCGTTGCTGGCCGAGCTGCAGGTGCCCACGCCCCAGCCGGCGCTGCC
>JBILUH010000004.1:0-69228 GCA_044371095.1 Cyanobium sp. | reverse complement strand
CTTGATCCGCAACGACAGAGGGGCGGGCATCGCTGGAGCTCCAGACCGTGATCGGAGCCCTGTTGTCGCGTCCTGAGACCCGCCTATGTAGTTGGCGCGACCCGCCTACCTAATTGTCGTCAAACAGTGCGATCAACAACTCGGCAGAACTGCAGCCATTCGTCCTTGCTCATACCCTCGTTGGCCGCCCATCTTTCAATTTCAGACCAATCAATCGCCTGGCTCTGAGCCACCCATCTGGCTTGTTCATAGCACTGCCGGTCTCTCCAGTGCACAAAAGCAGCGAGGCGATCCATCACGCACAGCGTCGGTGTGATTATGCGCAGAGGTCCAAATGGAGTGTCGATCGCGTTCAGGCGTGAAGCATCAACGATTTGACCTCCAAACCCAAGTGGCCCGGCTGGAAACTCCACCAGCCACGGCGTTTCTGAATGAGCAAACAATCGCTTCGCTTCACTCTCCACAAACCCCAATTCTCCGATGGCTTTTGCCAGCTTGCTTGCAGAAGCTGAGCTCACAAAGTCGAGGTCGTAGCTCTGGTATCGGTTATTGGTGTAGAGCGAGACCGCAGCCCCACCCGAAAGTGTGGCCACAATCCCATCGGCTTCCAGCGTCTGGCTGATGATCGCGGCAAGCTCCTGCAGTGAGGTCTCAGAGGTGATTTCAGCCATGCATCACGAGTGCCTTGTTGCTCTGCCTTGGTCGTTGTCTCTGGCGAAAGAATTCCTGTTGGTCCGTTTCCGATAAGGAGGCCAACTCAAGCTCCAGCAACTTGCGGAGATTGCGCACCGTGGGGTTGCGTTCATTGAAGCTGAAAAGGCGCATATTGCCCAGGCGCCGGCTCACCAGCACTCCGTGCTCTTCGAGCCGCTTGAGCTGCCGCTGGGTCATGTTCAGGCCAAACCCGAAGGTGTTGGCGATCCGTTGTGCGTGGCCTTCGCCGTAGCACTGCAGAAACAGCAGCACGCAGGCGGCCGTGCGATTGCCGAACAGTGCCTCTAAGACTGGGTTCATGGTCGCCGCTCTCCAGGACTACCCCGTTCAGGAGTGAAAACACCTCCATTATGAGTCGTTCCACCCCTTCACGGGGTGACAAAAGCTGGTCCGTGGGCCGTGTTGATCGATGCGCAAGGAATTCATGCATCGCCAGGTGAAGGGCGATCTCTTCAACCCGGCTTGAGTTCCTCCATCAGCAGCGCCACCGCCTCGCTCAGTTGCAGTCGGTTTCGGGGGGTGTCGAGGAGCAGGAATCGGCACTGAGCAACAAGGCATCGAGCCTGGACTCGAGCTTGGCCAGCCGCTTGTTCTCGCGCCTCAGCTGCTCGGTTTCTTTCTCGATCTGCTCGATCTCGATCGCGAGCGCGCTCATCCGCCTCTCGTAGTCGGGATCGCGACGCCAGTTGAGCATCGACAACCACTGTCGCCACCGAGGCAACGATGAAAACGAGGGTGATGTGGTCATAGGAGGAAAACAGGGCGATGAAGCCGATGGCAAGCCCGCCGAAAGCCTGGGTGGTACCAAGGCGATCGAGGCCTGGCCAGCGAGGCGGTGTTGCCCCCAAGTCTGGCGCGGGAGGTGGGGTGGAGAAGGTCACAAGCGGATGGGTACGCCTGGTGAATCAGTTCCACCCTTGAGGCCTGCTGTCACATGCCTCAGGTTCGGCGGCCGCAGTGGGTAGGGCTCAGTAGTGGTAGCGCCCCTGCAGAAACTCCAGCCGATCCGCCTTCACGAGGACCACACAGCGGTGCTCCTGGGTGATCCGGCGAGACCATACCCTTGGGCCCAGATACTTCAAGGGTTCCGGCTTGCCGATGCCCTGAAAGGGATCGCGCAGCACCGCACGCATCAAGTCCAGCAGTCGTTTGGCCGTGCGGCGATCGGTATTGATCCAGTGCTGCAGGTCGGCCAGAAACTCCGGATGACACACCGCCTCTCGTTGAGCACTCATGCCTCCAGCCGGGCTTCCAGATCCTCAAGGCGAAGGGCGGGCAGCTCCTCAGGCCGAACACCGGGCCATGGTCTGGCGTTAGCGCCTGCTGATGCGGAGCGGGCCCGATGGGTTGACTTGGTCAGTCGCCGAAAAGCCCTCGCGCCGATGCATTTGCCCTTCCAGGGCTAGGGTTGATGCAAATCCCACAGTTCCATGTCCGTTTTCGATCGTGCGCCACCGGCTCCCCAGGCCCCGACCTCGCTGTCAGATGCCCAATTGCTGTTGCAGGCGGTGCTGCGCGCGGCCGACGAGCTGGAGCTGAGCCGCACGGCCCTCGCCAGGGTGCTGGGCAAAGACCGTTCCACCCTGACCCGAGCCACCGGCATCGATCCCACGTCCAAAACGGGTGAACTGGCACTGCTGCTGATCCGCCTGTACCGAAGCCTCTCGGTTCTGGTCGGCAACGACCGAAAATTGTTGCGTCACTGGTTTCACACGGCCAACCGCCACACCGGCGGCGTGCCGGCTGAACAGGTGCAGCGCACCGAGGGGCTGGTCGAGATCGTGCAGTACCTCGACGCCATGCGTGCTCCCATCTGAGTGATGGATTTGCGAACCCTCGCAGCCTCCGCAGCCGTGGTCCCCCTGCAGGGAACGGTGCTGCGGCTGGTGCAACAACAGGGCATCGACAGCCTGGCTCCTCTGATCGATGACCTCTCCCAGTTGGCCCGCCTGGAGGCCTTGGTGGAAACCAGTAAGCCCCAGCTTCCAGCCCCTGGCTCCGGTGCGCCCAGTCACCCACTGCTCACGACCCCCTTCCGCTATCCGCCCCTGAGGCATGGATCACGTTTCGGCAGCCGTCAGAACAGGGGGATGTTCTACGGCTCCCGCAGTCGCGGTGGTTCGCTGGTGGAGGGTGCTTATGACGCCCTGTTGTTCTGGGACGGGCTGATCGACCCACCGCCAGCACCCATGCGCCGGCGCCAGACGCTGTTTTCCGTCTTACTGAATGCGACGCGCGGCCTGCAGCTGCAGGCCATGGCCGATGAAGGCGCCCAGGCAAGGCTGAGAGATCCCGTTCACTACGGCCCCACCCAGCAGCTGGGTGAATGGATGCGGGATCAAGGCCTTGAGGCCTTTGAATATCTCAGCGCCCGCTCGCAGGATTCGCTGGTGCAGGTGGGTGTCCTGACCCCGGCTGTGTTCAAGTCGACCCCCTTTGATCAGGTTGAGATCACCACGGAGCTGACCGGCGATCACGTGTCCTTTCTGTGCCACGACGATGACCAGCTGCATCGCTTCCCTCGCGAGTTGTTCCTGATTGATGGCCAGCTCCCAAGGGCAGCGGGTTGATCGCACTGTCGAATGATGCGAGCTCTGCATCGGGCAGATCAAGGCCCCCCATATCAGCAGGCTTGAAACGGGTTCAGCAACCGCACCCCGCAACCGGCGAAGTCAGCGGTGTTGCGTGTCACCACCGTGAGGTCGTGCAACAGGGCAATGGCGGCGATCTGCTTGTCGATGGCGTTGTGGGGATCGGGAACCCGGAGACGCCCCCAGAGTTGGGCCGCATCGCCATCGAGGTCCAGCACGCGATCTCCATAGGTCTGCAGCACCGCCATCAGCCACTGCTCCAGCAGCAGGGCTTGCGGGCGGTCACCCCGGTGGCGGATCAGCTCCACGCCCCGGCGCAGCTCACCGATGGTGATCGCGGCCAGAAACACCGGGGTGTCATCGAGGGCGGCGGCGGCCCAGAAGGCCTGCACGCCCGCGTCAGCGCGCGGGCCCTTGCGCGCCTCGCTGATCACATTGGTGTCAATCAAAAACATCAACGGCCTCCCCTGGATCGTGCTCCCGTTGGAAATCGGCATCCACACCCACATCCGGCATGGCCGCCAGCAGGTCCGCCAGGTTGCGCCGCGGTGGGTTCAGCAGCACAGCGGTGAGGATCGCCCGCAGCTCAGCCTCCTGGCTGCGGCCATGGGCCCCGGCCCGCTTCTTGAGCGCCTGCACAAGGGCGTCATCAACGCCGCGCACCAACAGGTCGGCCATGGCGCCACCTACACATTGATAGCAATGCTATCGGCGCTTTGTGGCGCACAGTGGAATGGCTTGAAGCACTGCTGATGCCCAGCGACGTGTCAGCGTCCCGCGGCTTCCTGCAACCGCTGCCTCCTTCCGTAGAGCTGGAAACAATGAGGGATGCACGATGCCCCCCAGCCCCAGGGGGAAGTCGCGGCTGTTGCGGGTGGCCAAGCTCTGGCGTTTGCTGCTGCAACCACAACCGGAGCGCATCGAGCTGGGCCCGCTCCGCACCGGCCAGCACCCCTTTAAACTAGTCAGAGCACTAGTCAGCCGAGAGGGCCGATGCCGGCCTGGCCGGTCCAGGACGCCAAAGCGCGGTTCAGCGAGCTGCTCGCTACCGCCCAATGCGAAGGCTCCCAGGTGGTGACCAGGCGGGGTTGCGAAGCCGCCGTGCTGGTGCCGATCGAGGAGTGGCGCCGGCTCCAGGCCGCCGCGCGGCCCAGCCTCAAGGAGCTGCTGCTGGCACCCGCGGCGCGGACCGAACTGCTGGTGCCGCCCCGGGGCCACGCCCGCAGGCGAATAGTTCAGCCCCTGTAGGCCGGTGGCGTTTCTGCTCGACACCAACGTGGTTTCGGAGCTGCGCCGGCCGAACCCCCATGGCGCTGTGCTCGCCAGGATCCATCGGCGCACCGTCGTCACGCGCAACGTGGCTGACTTCAGCCGCTTTGGGGTGGGGCTGCTCAATCCGTTCACCGGCGCAGAGTCTCCGGCCAGCTGATGCCGAACTTGGATCACGGCAGATGCTCGCCTGCGCTTCAACCCGGCCTGAGTTGCTCCATCAGCAGCGCCACCGCCTCGCTCAGTTGCAGTCGGTTTCGGGGGGTGTCGAGGAGCAGGAATCGGCACTGAGCAACAAGGCATGCATCCTGGATCTCAGCTCGGCCAGCCGCTTGTTCTCGCGCCTCAGCTGCTCGATCTCGATCAGCTTGGCGGTCATGCGCGTCTCGTAGTCGGGATCGCGACGCCAATTCAGCATCGACAACCACTGTCGCCACCGAGGCAATGATGAAAACGAGGGTGATGTGGTCATAGGAGGAAAACAGGGCGATGAAGCCGATGGCAAGCCCGCCGAAAGCCTGGGTGGTACCAAGGCGATCGAGGCCTGGCCAGCGAGGCGGTGTTGCCCCCAAGTCTGGCGCGGGAGGTGGGCTGGAGAAGGTCACAAGCGGATGGGCACGCCTGGTTAATCAGTGCCACCGTTGGGGCCTCCTGTCCCAGGCCGCAGGTTCGGCGGCCGCAGTGGGTCGGGCTCAGTAGTGGTAGCGCCCCTGCAGAAACTCCACCCGATCCGCCTTCACGAGGACCACACAGCGGTGCTCCTGGGTGATCCGGCGAGACCATACCCCTGGGCCCAGAACCTTCAAGGGTTCCGGCTTGCCGATGCCCTGAAACGGATCACGCAGCACCGCACGCATCAAATCAAGCAGTCGTTTGGCCGTGCGGCGATCGGTATCGATCCAGTGCTGCAGGTCGTCCAGAAACTCCGGATGACACACCGCTTCTCGCTGAGCACTCATGCCTCCAGCCGGGCTTCCAGATCCTCAAGGCGAAGGCCGGGCTGCGGTGTTGGTGGTCTCGATCGCCATGGCGCCAGTACAGGATGTCTGTTCAGGTTGGCGGCGGTTCGTGCGCTTTGACGCGCTGGCCAAGCCTGCGCTCAGAGCCGGTAGGGGTGCACGATGCCCCCCAGCTCCAGGGGGAAGTCGCGGGTGTTGCGGGTGGCCAGGGTGAGCTCGGCGCAGCGGGCCGTGGCCAGGATGATCGCGTCCGGCACCTTGAGGCCGTGCTGCTGGCGCAGCTGCACCGTTTCGCGCGCGACCGCGTCGCCGATGGGCAGGCGGGGGAAGGTGTCCAGCCAGGCCTCCACTGTTTCCGTTTCGCCCTCGCGGCAACCCACCAGCACCTCGATCCAGGTGATCACGCTGATCCGCGCCTGCCGATGCTGCTCCAGCCAGGCGAGCGCCACAGCTTCCCCCCGAAGCACATCGATCAGGATGTTGGTGTCGAGCAGCATCATCAGCGCTCGGCCCACTCCTGCCGCAGGGCCTGCTGCAGGCTCAGGCTGTCCTCAGAGCGGTCACGCCACAGGCCGAACACCTGGCCATGGTCTGGCGTTTGCTGCTGCAACCACAACCGCAGCGCCTGCCGGAGCGCTTCTGCCCGTGACACCCCCCGCTGACGGCACAGCGCATCGAGCTGGGCCCGCTCTGCATCGGGCAGATCCACGATCGTGCGCATGGTGATGCCGTCAGCTGATGACGTCATCTTAGTTGCCAGCTCCGGAGGGGCCGCAGGTCCACCTTCTCGCTTCTCAACGGGGATGGCGTCATCACGGCACCGTCTTCCGCCGCCTTGGCCCTTCCTGCCAGACAATGTCATTATAGCTTCGCGGGCACGCCATCCAGGAGACCCTGTATCTGGTCTCGATCCCGGGGATGCGTGAGTCGATCCTCGAGGGGATGCCGACCGATGTCTCCGAACTGAGCAGCGAACCGGGCTGGTGAGCTGCACGGTTCTGGCTCAAGGCCACCGGATGCGATAGGCACGGCTGCGACCCTCGCCGATCGGTTCGATCGCCTGGTGGTCCACCAGTTCGGCCAGATCACGCCAGGCCGTGGCACGGCTCACCTTGGTGAGGCTGATGGCTTTGCGCAGGGTCATCCCGCCGCTGAAACCCTCCGGCTCCGCATCCAGCAACCGATTCAGCAGTTTCTGTTGCCGGCTGCTGAAGCCGCTGTGCCGGTGGCTCCACCAGAAGGCCGCCTTGCGTCGCACCGCATCGATCACGGCGCTGTGACTGGCAGCCGCTGCCGTGAGCTGCTCCAGGAACCAGCTCAGCCAACCCGTGACATCCAGATCCCCCCGCTGGCAGCGCTCCAGCGCCATGTAATACCCCTCCCGTTCCCGCAGGATCTGGGCGGAGATGCCCAGGGCGCGGCCAGACAACACCTGTTGGGTCTGGGCCCTGCAATCCTGGGCCAGAAGCCGATCGGTGATGGCCCGGGCCAGGCGGCCGTTGCCGTCTTCATAGGGGTGGAGGGTCAGAAACCAGAGGTGGGCCAGGCCCGCGCGCACCAGCCCGTCCAGCTGCTTGGGTGGGGAGGCGATCCAGTGCAGAAACTCCGCCAGCAGCCGATCAAGTTGGTCTCGGGGCGGTGCTTCAAAGTGCAGGCGCTCACGGCCGATGGCGCCGGAGAGCACCTGCATCGGAGCCTGATCGCGCAGCTCACCGATCCGGATCGCGCGCAGGCCATCGGGCCCGGCGGCGAACAATCGCCAGTGCCAATGGTGCAGCGTGGCCAGAGTGAGGGGCGCCTCCAGGGTGCTGGTGGCCTCCAGCAACACATCCAGCAGGCCCTCCACCTGGGCGCTGGTGGCAGGCTGCCCTTCAGCCAAGGGAAGCTGCAGCCGGCGCGCGATCGAGGAGCGCACCTGAGCGGGATCCAGCAGCTCCCCTTCGATGGCGGCCGTGCCCAGGCTCTCGCGGCCCAGCAAAGCGGAGATCGCCTCGCGATCGAGCGGGGGCTCCAGCGCCTTCAGCCCGGCCAGAAGCTCCTGGCGTGTGGCACGGGCCTGCAGGAGCAGGGGGTCCACAACGGCGCTGTCCCAGCAGAACTGTGGCCAGTCCGTCTGCTGCCAGATCCAGGATGGAGCCATCCATGCAGCCTAATCGCTTCATTGAGTGAAGCGCCTGGCGACGAGCAATCGCTTCATGGCCGTCGCTCTGGGCATGCGCTCAATCGCTCGGCAGGGTGCAGATCTTCCCTGCCGACGCTCAGTGGATCGGCTACTCGCTGCCCGCCCCATGGTCCAGGCAGCCTGTGGCGGCCGTCATGTCAGCAGGGTGGGCGCTGGGGCCACCTATCGTCAAAACACGTCAGCAAAATGGCGTTTTCTTAACTTGTGCCCAGCGACGTGTCAGCTTCCCGCGGCTTCCTGCAACCGCTGCCTCCTTCCGTAGAGCTGGAAACAGTGGCGGTCCTGCGGGCTCTGGCCGCCGCCAACCGCGCCTTGGCGGAGCTCAAGGGACGGGCGGCCACGATCCCCAACCAAGGCATCCTGATCGACACCCTCGCCCTGCAGGAGGCCAAGGCCAGTTCCGAAATCGAGAACATCGTCACCACCCAGGATGAGTTGTTCCAGTTGGGCCTGTTCCCGGACGGTCTGGAATCGGGTGCGGCCAAGGAGGTCGCCCGCTACCGAGACGCCCTCAAGCTCGGGCTGACGCAGCTGCTGGACACGGGCGGGTTGATTCGCAACGCCACGCTCATCGACATGTACCGGTTCCTGAAGGCACGCTGCGATGGTTTTCGCTCAACGCCAGGTACCGCCCTGATGAACGACAGGACGGGGGAGGTGATCGACGTGCCTCCACAGGACCGCAACGAGATCATCACCGCAATGTCATCACTGGAGGCATTTATCAACGATGATGAGATCTGCCCCCTCGATCCGCTGATCAAGATGGCACTCATCCATCATCAGTTCGAGAGCATCCATCCCTTTGCCGACGGAAACGGCCGAATCGGGCGCATCCTGAACGTTCTCTATCTGACCAGAACAGGATTACTTGACATCCCAATTCTCTATCTCAGCCGCCATGTCAACCAGCACAAAGCTGAGTACTACCGGCTGCTTCAATCGGTGCGAGAAGATGGCGACTGGGAGGCCTGGGTGCTCTACATGCTTGAGGCTGTCGAAAAAACCTCCAGAACGACCCTTGCGCTGGTGGAAGGAATCCGGGAGCAGATGGCAGATGTGAAGCAGCGCATGCGCACCCATCTCCCGAAGCTCTACTCCCAGGATCTGCTGAATAACCTCTTCCGCCACCCCTACACGAGGATTCAATTCGTCCGGGATGACTTGCGCGTGACCCGGCAGACTGCCGCCGACTACTTGGAGCAGTTGGTCGAGAAAGGCTTCCTGGAGAAACACAAGTCTGGTCGGAGTAACTATTACATCAACACGGCCTTGGTGGCCTTGTTCCTGCAGGTCTCAGAAGCCCCCTGAAGCCCCATCGGTTCGGCTCGTATCAATTGTTCAGACATGGCTCGGCATTCGAGGATCGTCGATGGCTGCTCACGCAGCTTGATCACGACAGCAGTGCGTTCTGGTTGTCCCAGTCGCCCGTACTGCTCCAGGGGCTGCATGAGATCGACATGCAGGCCGGCGCCAGCGTGGTGGCCCCTGAGGCCGTCACCACCCGCTCCACCCGTGATCGCTATCTCCTGAGCTCGCTGATGGAGGAGGCGATCACCTCGTCCCAGATGGAGGGAGCTGCCACAACCAGGGGTGTGGCTAAGGCCATGATCCGCAGCCGCCGGCCACCACGGGACCGGTCCGAGCGGATGATCCTCAACAACTTCCTCACGATGCAGCGCATCCGGGAGCTGCGGGATCAACCGCTGACGCCCCAGCTGGTTCTGGATCTGCACAGGCTGGTGAGCGAGAACACGCTGGATGACCCGGCGGATGCCGGACGGCTGCGCCCACCAGGCAAAGAGGTGGTGGTGCGGGCCATCGCCCTGCACTTCTGGCTGGCCTATGACCACCCCTTCTGTGATGGCAACGGGCGCACGGCAAGAGCACTCTTTGATTGGGCGCTGCTCCATCAGGGCTACTGGCTCTTCGCGTTCATCTCGATTTCCTCTGTGATCAACAAGGCCCTTGGACAGTACGAGCGTTCCTTCCTGCTCAGCGAGAGCGACGACACAGCCATGGCGTCAGCCATCAGACGGCCCGCAGTGATCTGCAGAAGCTGGCTGCCCGCCTGATCTGGCTGTGCGTCTTCCATCGAGAACGCGACTCATCAGAAAGATCTCACCTAGCCTGAAGCTGTAGATCTGCAGCACATCTTGCTCCCCTCCGTTGTAGCCAGCGAGCTGGAGCAGGTGGCCGCCGATGCCATCCGCACCGCCTTTCACCCCACCACAGCGGGCTTTGCCGGGCTGATCGATCGCTTCCTGGCCGATCGCGAGCAGCTGCTCAAGGGGCCCTATGTGTCGGTGGCGCTGCCCTTCCGCGAGGGTTCCGGGCGCGACTGGTTTCCCCGGATTCCCCTCTCCTTCCCGCCTTACCTCCACCAGGAGAAGGCCTTTGATCGGCTCCTCCCCGGCACGCCGCGCAACACCCTGGTGGCCACCGGCACCGGCTCGGGCAAAACCGAGTGCTTCCTGCTGCCCCTGCTGGAGCACTGCCGCCAGCAGCGTGCCGAGGGCGCCCGAGGGATCAAGGCGATCCTCATCTACCCGATGAATGCCCTGGCCACCGACCAGGCCCGGCGCATTGCCGCTCTGATCCACACCATTCCCGCCCTCGCCGGGCTGCGCGCCGGCCTCTACATCGGCTCCGCCGACGACACGCCCACCGCGGCCATGACCGCCACCAGCGTGATCACCGACAAAGACGCCCTGCACAAGGCGCCACCCGACATCCTGCTCACCAACTACAAACAACTCGACTACCTGATGATCCAGCCCCATGTGCAGAGCCTGTGGGAGCACAACCACGCAGGGGTTCTTCGTTATCTGGTCGTCGATGAGTTCCACACCTTCGATGGCGCCCAGGGCACCGATCTGGCCTGCCTGATCCGCCGCCTGCGCGATCGCCTCCACTGCCCCGGTGATGAGCTGGTGTGCGTGGGCACCTCCGCCACCCTCGGCGGCCCGGATTCGGGCGAGGCGATGCTCAGCTACGCCGGCCAGATCTTCGCCAGCCGCTTTGAGCCCGCGTCCCTGATCGAAGAGGAACGCCTCAGCCCCGAGGAGTTCTTCACGGCGCACACCGCCTATGGAAACGAGGGCCTCTATGCCCTGCCGCTGCCCGGGGCGGAAACCGAGCTCCAGCTCAATCCCAGCAACGCCAGCAGCGCCGCGGCCTACCTCGCCCTGCAGGCCCAGCTCTGGCTCGGCGACACCCTGCCGCCCCCCGCAGCAGGCGATGTCAACAACGAGGCCTGGCGGCTGGCCCTCGGCCAGCGGCTCGGCACCTTGCCGGCGGTGCACAACCTGGTGCGCCAGGCGGCCGCCACCTGCTCCATGGAAGAGCTGCTCGATCGCTTCTCCCGCCAGCTGGCGCTGGGGGATCGCTATCCGCGTACCTATCGGGTGTTGCTGCTGGAAAGCCTCCTGGCCCTGGTGGCCCATGCCCGCCGCACCACCACCCTGCTCAATGGCCAGGAGGTGGTGGTGCCCTGGCTCAACCTGCGCCAGCAGCTCTGGCTGCGGGAGCTCAAACGCATGGTGGCCTCGGTGGAGGCCGAACCCCAGCTGCGCCATTCCGACGACCTCTCAGGCCTAGAAGCCAGCCCCCATCTACCGGTGGTGCACTGCCGCGATTGCGGTGCCACCGCCTGGGCTTCCACCGTGATCAGTCAGGGCAGCCACTGCCTTGATCGCGGCAGCAATCTGCAGGGCTTCTACAAGGCCTTCTTCTCTGGCGCCCCGGAGCTGCGCTACCTCTTCCCCACGGGCGCCACCACCGCCGGCCATCGCTTCTGCGGCGACTGCCTCTCCTTTCACCCGGCTCCAGACGTTGCTGCCGGCATCTGCCCCAACTGCCAAAGCCCCAACCTGTTGGCCGTTGAGATCCCCGACTGCAGCTATCAGGACGACAACAACCATCCCCGCGTCAGCCGCGATTGCCCCCACTGCGGCGCCCAGCAGGGCCTGCTGCTGATCGGTTCGTCGGCCGCCAACCTCACCAGCACCTGGAGCGCCGCCCTGTTTGCCTCGCCCTTCAACGGCGACAAGAAGCTGCTGGCCTTCTGCGATTCAGTGCAGGACGCCGCCCATCGCGCCGGCTTCATTGCCGCCCGCGCCTATCGCACCTCCTTCCGCACCGCCCTCACCACCACCGTGCAGCAGGCCCAGCTGATCCAGGGCGGCCCGATCGCCCTGGATCAGCTGCAGGAGCGCCTGATCAGCGACTGGCAGCAACGCTTCCCCAACCCGGTGAACTTTGCTGCCACCTTCATCCCCAACGACCTGGAGTGGTTGCGCGAATGGGATGCCCTGCAGCAGCAGGACACGCCCAGCCTGGATGCAGACGGCACCCTGTTGCGCCTGGTGTGTGATCGCCTGCGCTGGGACGTGGCCGCTGAATTCGGCTACCGCTCCCGCCTGGGCTCCTCCGTGGAGCAGGCCGGATCGCTGGCGGCAGGTATCGATCCCCAGGCCATCAACGCTCTGCTGCCCGCCCTGCTGAGCCGTCTGCAGAACGAAATCGAGCCGCTGCGGATGGCCCGCTCCGCCCAGGTGCAGCAGCTCGTGGTGGGGTTGCTGCATCACTGGCGGCAGCGGGGCGGCCTTGCGGTGCCCGAGCTGCTGGGCCACGACGGCAAAGGCAGCGCCTACCTGCTCTCCGGTGGCAGCGACACCTACGTGCTCAACCAGAAGATCACCCACACCCCCCGCTTTGGCCCCAGCTCGGCGCGGCCCAGCTTCCCCACCAGCCACCGCGGCAAGGGCGGCTTTGAGCAGCTGGTGCGCGAAACCGGCCGCCCCACCTGGGCCCAGCACTGGCTGCAGCTCACCCTGGCGCCCAGCCAACCACTCGATCCGGAGCAGCAGAAGGACGCCCTGCAGGCGGTGGTGGCGGCACTGATCGAGGCGCAGCTGCTGCTGGAGATCCCCGGCAGCCGCGGCGAGCACATCTGGGCCATTCCCCGTGCCCGCATTGCGATCAGCGCCCAGCCCCAACGCCTGCGTTGCTCCTGCTGCGGCGACGCCCAGGCCGTATTGGGCGAGCAGCTCAGCCTCTGGGATGGCATGCCCTGCCAGGTGCGCCATTGCAGCGGCGAGTACCGGCTTGATCCCCGCGGTGGCCTGCCCCTCTACCGGCGCCTCTACGAGCGCGGCGATGTGCACCGCATCGTGGCGCGGGAGCACACCGGCCTGCTGCAGCGTCCCGATCGCGAGCGGCTGGAAACCCAGTTCATCCGCAGTGAATACCGGAGCGATCCAAACCTGCTCTCCGCCACCTCCACCCTGGAGATGGGCATCAACATCGGTGATCTCTCCACGGTGCTGCTGGCCTCTGTGCCGCCGGAGCCCGCCAACTACCTGCAGCGCATCGGCCGCGCCGGGCGGCGCGATGGCAACGCCCTGGTGGGCACGCTGGTGACCGGCACCGCCCACGACCTCTACTTCTTCTCCGATCCCCGCGAGATGCTGCAGGGGCAGGTGAATCCACCCGGCTGTTATCTCGATGCGGCCGCCATCCTGCGGCGCCAGCTGCTGGCCTACAGCCTCGATCGCTGGGTGATCAGCGGCATCGATCACCAGGCCCTGCCGAAGCAGCTCAAAGCCGTGCTCGATGCGGTGGAGCGCTCGGGAACCGGAACGGTCAAAACGGCCTTCCCCTACACCTGGCTCAGCTGGTGCGAGGCCCACCAGGGCGAGCTGCTGGAGCGTTTTCTGGGCCTGTTTGATGCCAGCCTCGCCGCGGCCAGTCGCCAGGAGCTGGGCCGCATTTTCCTCGCCACAGCCGAGAGGCCCTACAGCGCTCCCTATGCCCAGGAGTTGCTGCAGCGCCTCGAGGAGCTGATCGCCGAGCGCAAACGCCTCAGCGCCGAAGCCCGGCGCCTGCGCGAGCGGTTCAACAAGCTCTCGGAGCTGGGCGAAGCCCTCACGCCAACCCAGCAGGACGACAAAGATCAGATCTACCGGGAGATGAAGGCCTTCGGCCAGTTGCGCAAGGCGCTCGAGTGCCGCCGGCTGCTGGCGATGCTCACCGATGAGGGCTTTCTGCCCAACTACGCCTTCCCGGAGGCGGGGGTCACCCTCAAATCCGTGCTGTGGCGCCGCAACCCCGCTCGCGGCGATGGCCCCAACCGCAGCGAAGAACTGCCGCCGCTGAGTTACGAACGCCCCGCCAATGTGGCCATCCGTGAGCTGGTTCCCGATGGCCAGTTCTTTGCCCAGGGGCGCCGCGTCAAGGTCGACCAGGTCGACCCCAGCCTCAACCAACCCGAGCGCTGGCGCTTCTGCCCCTCCTGCTCCTACGCCTGCCGCGGCACCGACGACGACTTCAACCGCAAGGAATGCCCCCGCTGCGGCACCAGTGGCTACGCCGATCAGGGCCAGATCAAGGAGATGACCAAGCTGAAACAGGTGCAGGCCACCACGGAGGATGCCCGCAGCCGCTTCGGCGACGACACCGATGAACGCAACCCGCTCTTCTTCCAGCGGGAACTGCTGATTCTTCCCGACCTCAACCGCCGCGAGATTTCACTGGCGATCGAGGATGAGGAGTTTCCCTTTGGGGTGGAATACCTGGCCAGCACCACCTTCCGGGAGATCAACTTCGGGGAGCAGGCCGCCGTTGGTCAGAGCCACAGCATCGCCGGCAAGGCCCTCAAGGTGCGGGGATTTGAGCTCTGCCGCAGCTGCGGCAAGGTGCAGCACGGCAAGGCCAAGGCCAGCAACCACACCTGGGGCTGCCGCTTCCGCGACAAGCCCGATGACGCCCAGCTGCGGCAGCTGCTGTTCATGTACCGGGAGTTCCGCTCAGAGGCCCTGCGCTTCCTGTTGCCTGGCGCCAGCTTCTGGGATGACGCCGGTCAGCCCTCCTTCATCGGTGCGCTCCACCTGGGCCTGAGGCAGCGCTTCGGCGGCAAGGTGGATCACCTCCAATCGGCCCTGGGGGAAGAGCCCCAACCCGGCAGCCGCCAGCGCAAAACCTTCCTCTATCTGTTTGATTCCGTGCCAGGTGGCACCGGCTATGTGCGCCAGTTGATGGACCGCGGCGGCGAAGACCTCAAAGCGGTGTTCCAGCGCTCGCTCCAGTCCCTGCAGAGCTGCACCTGCAGCGATGGCTGCTACCGCTGCATCTTTCGCTATCGCGAGCGGTTCAATCGCGAGCACACCAGCAAACCGCGCGCCATTGAGCAGCTGCAGACCATCCTCAAGCGTTGGCCCGAACTCCAGCCCAGTGAACGCAGCCTCTCGGAGGTGAGCATCAACACCCGCGCTGAAAGTGAACTCGAGCTGCGCTTTCTCGAAAAACTGCGCGAAGGCAAGGGCCTGCCCGCTGGTGCCAAGGCCGCCCTGCGCGACGACGTGATCCACGGCCGCAAGGGTTATCTGCTCACGCTCAGCAATGGCAGCCGCAGCGTCAGCTGGAAGCTGGAGCAGCAGGTGCCGCTCGGCGATGGCGAGGGGGTTGGGGTGTTCTCCCGGGCTGATTTCCTGCTCACCCCCACCGCCGGCGGCAAACCGATCGCGATCTACACCGATGGCTGGGAATACCACCGCGGCCGCCTCGCCACCGATGCCCAGCAGCGCATGGCGCTGCAACGCAGTGGTCGCTATCTGTTCTGGGGGTTGAGTTGGGATGACGTGGTTGAAAAGCCCCCCAGCGCCCAGAACCCCCTGGTGCCCAATGGGCTGCAGGTGGGCGTGGTGCCCGCCTTCATCGACAAGCCGGAGCTGTTCAGGCGCTGGTGGCCCGACATCGAGCCAACCCTGGCGCCCCGCCAGGCCCAGCTCGCCAGCAGCCTGGAGCTGCTGATGGCCTACCTGCTCGATCCCAGCGAGGCCTGGTGGCAGGGGCTGGCCCAGCAGTTCGCCCAGGCCCAGATCACACCGTCCTTGATTTCAGCCCCTGACCTCACTCAAGCGATTGAGGAGTTGCAGCTACAGCCCCACATCGAGGAATGGCGGGTGTCAGCGAGCGGCCAGTGCATGGGGCAACAGCTGGAAATAGCACCAGGCCTGCAGGCCCTGAACCTTGCCGACCTGGAGCTGCATCGGCGCCTGCACCCCGCCGCCAGCTTCCGCGTCATCCACTTCGATCCGGAGGCAGCCGGCAGCGAGCAGCACCAACAAGCCACCTGGCGCGAATGGCTGCGGCAGGCCAACCTCTTCCAGTTCCTCCCCCACGGGCTGATCTCCACCCCGGGGTGGGGCGGCGCCGAGCAATCGCCGTCCCTGGAGCCCTACGACGTTTGGGTGCAAGGTGCTTCCGCCGCTACGGCGGCGCAGGCCGGCAGCGCTCTCTCGCAGGAGGCCATCGCCTGGCAGGAGCTGATCCGGTTCACCGATCCCCGTTGCCAGCCATTGCTGGGCGCCCTGCAGCCCGTCATCCTCAACAACGCTCTGGCCTTGCCGGAGCTGGGCTATGAGCTGGAGGGTCCCAAGGGAGAAGTGTTGGCGGAAGCCGAACTGGCCTGGCCGGATCAGCAGCTGGCGGTGATTCTGGATGCAGCGGAGGGTCCAATCTTTGAAACTGCCGGTTGGCGTTGCTGGTCCATCACCGATCCCCCCGAGCTCACCGCTGTTGAGCTGACTGCCGCGAGCATCCGCGACGCCCTGCAAACACCCGCCACTGCGCCCACCCCATGAGCGAGCCACGCCTCACCGTTGCCCTCTCCAGCGATTTCCTCAAGGCGCTCAACAAGCTGCCGGAAAAGGGGCGCAGCAAGGCGGCTGCCTTTGTTTCCAAATTTCGCGCCAACCCCCGCAGCACGGGGCTCAATTACGAGCGCATCGAAGGCGGCAAGGATCCCATGATCCGATCGCTGCGGGTGGATCAGGACATTCGCTGCATTGTGCGAGCCCCCGAGCAGGGCGACACCTACGTGCTGCTTTGGATCGACAGACACGACGATGCCTATCAATGGGCCCGGCGTCGCACCTGCCATGTCAACCGGGTCAACGGGGCCCTGCAGGTGGTGGATGTGGAGGCCGCTGAGGTGGCAGTGGGTGATGCCATCGCCGCGGCCGTCAGTGAAGCGCTGGCCCAATCCACTTCTGCACTGCCGCCAGCCGCGGCCACACCCGTGGCTTCCGCCAGCTCAGCGTCCCTGTTTGCCCACTGCGACAACGACCAACTGATGCTGTTGGGCGTGCCGGAAGCCCTGCTGCCGGCGGTGCGTGCGGTCTGCAGTGATGAGAGCCTCAGCCGCCTGATCCAGTGGGTACCGAAAGACTGTGTGGACGGCCTGATCCTGCTCGCCGAAGGCCGGCCGATTGAGAGCGTGATCGCGGAGCTGGAGCGGCAGCGCCCTGATCACATCGACCCCAAGGATCTGGCCGCCGCCCTGGCGACTCCCGAAAGCAAGGCTGAGTTTCTGGTCATCACCGATGACGATGAGCTGGAAGCGATGCTCGCCGCCCCACTGGAGCAATGGCGGGTCTTCCTGCACCCCAGCCAGCGCCGCTTGGTGGACCGCAACTGGAGCGGGCCCGTGCGCGTGCTTGGCGGAGCGGGCACAGGCAAAACCGTGGTGGCGATGCACCGGGCCCGCTGGCTGGCGCAGCAGCAGATCAAAGCAGGGTCCTCCGGGCGGGTCCTGTTCACGACCTACACCCGCAACCTGGCCACCGACATCCGCAGCAGCCTCACCAAGATCTGCAGTCCTGAGGAGTTGCAGCGGCTGGAGGTGATCCATCTCGATGGCTGGGTCAGCACCTTTCTCAAAGGCCAGGGCCTGCCGGTGCGGGTGTTCAACGAGAGCGCCCGCAAGGCCTGCTGGGACCTGGCGATGGCCATCGCCGACCCATCCCTGGGCCTCGACCAGCGCTTCTACCAGGAGGAGTGGAAAGAGGTGGTTCTCGTGAATGGCTGCCGCACCCAGCCGGACTATCTCGCCGCTCGACGCGTGGGCCGGGGTACCCGGCTCACGCGCCAGAACCGTGCCCAGATCTGGCCGGTCTTCGATGCCATGCGCATGGAACTGCGTCAGCGGGGGCTGTGGGAGCCCGAGGAAGCCAAACAGGCCGCCGCCGATCTGATTCAGGCATCAGGGCTGGATGCCCGCTATGCCGCCGTGGTGGTTGATGAGGCCCAGGATCTGGATGCCGCGGGCTTCTCCCTGTTGCGCACCCTCGTGGGTGGGGGCCATGGCAATGATCTGTTCATCGTGGGGGACCCCCATCAACGCATCTATGGCAAGCCGGTGGTGCTGAGCCGCTGCGGCATTGAGATCCGCGGACGCTCCCGCAAGCTGCGCATCAATTACCGCACCACCGAGGAAACCCGCGCCTGGGCTACGGCGGTGCTGCATGGTCTCGATTTCGACGACCTCGATGGCGGCCTGGACCCCGCCACCGACTATCGCTCGCTGCTGCATGGCGATGCGCCCCTGATCGAAGCGTTTGACGATCCCGCCGCGGAGCAACGCTTCCTGGCGACCACCTTGCGCCAGATCCAGCAGGAGCAGGGCAGCCTGGCTGCCACCTGCGTCACAGCCCGCACGAATGCAGCCGTTGAGAAACTCAACGCCAACCTGCAGCAAGAGGGCTTCACCACGCGGGTGATCAATGCCGATGAATCCGATGACCCCAGCGATCCGGCCCTGCGGCTGGCCACCATGCATCGCGTCAAAGGGTTGGAGTTTGATCAGGTGTTTCTCCCCGGGCTGGATGTGGCCCAGATGCCATACCGCTTTGAACGCGATCAGCGCCCTGATCAACTGTCCCGCGAGCTCTTTGAACAGCAGGAACGATCCCTGCTGCATGTGGCCGCCACCCGTGCCAGAACACGCGTCGTGATCACCTATAGCGGTCAGCCATCGCCATTCATCACCAACGCCAACACCTGAGCAGGGCTGCTTGCGTGCGAAAGACAAGGATGAAGCGGACTCCCCCTCGCCATGGCACCGTTCGAGGCAAAATCCTCGCCTGATCCCACAGCCACCCAAGCCGCACGCACCATCGCCCTGCAGATCCTCGACCTGCGCATCACCAACGGGTGGCCTTCTTGAAAGGCGCTGCTCAATAGACGCTGCTCAATAGAGCAAGCGATTGCCCTCATAGCGGGCCTGCAACATCTCCAGGCGATGGATCAGCTGCTGTTGGCGGGCCTCCTGACGCGCGCGGGTGCTGGGACTGCCCGCGAAGTGGGTCAGTTCGTTGCGCAGTAGGTCGTCGACAAAGTCCTTCGGTTCGCAGGGGCGGCTGCCCATCCACTTGTGGAACTTGCGTTCTGGGCTGTCACAATGGGCATGCCCAGCCACAGTCGCGGGCATCAACGTCCAGACATTCAGCGTCCAGACAGCCAACGTCCAGACAGCCAGCGTTCAGACAATCAGCGCCATGGACGAACCCGAAGACTGGGCCATCGAGAAAGGGCGACCCTGGGGGTTGCGGCTGCTGGCGCTGGTGGGGGCCCTGGCCTTCGTGATGCTGGGCATCAACAGCCTGTTGCCCGTGCTCCAGCAACCGCTGCCGCGCCCCGTGCCGACCCTGCCAGACCAGGGAGACAGAACAACCTAAAAGCGGGACATCGCCACGATCTTGGCCAGTTTTTCAGCGTCCAGACCCGCCAGTTCGTCGATCTGCAGCAGGCTCTCCTTCACCAGGCTGGCAAACACAAACAGAATGCCGTCGAGGCGGAAATCAAACCGCCCTTCGATCGTGTGGCGCTCGATGCTGAGAAAATCATGCAGCTGCCACACGTTTTCGGCAGAGCTCAGCGCCGCGGCCCGGGCCTGCACCGACGCCACCAGCTGATCGACAGCGCGGCCGTAGGCCCGGTCGAAGGCCTCACGGGCAACAGCCTGTTCCGAATCTGTCCATCCCTCCAGCATGGTCTCGATCATGTGCTTCAAGCGCCCTTCTGGGGACGCTAGTCGGGGGGTCAGGCTGTCGCGAGCCCCGGGCCGTGCCGGGACGAACGGGAGCGACGGTGTTGGGCAGGCAACTCAAACCAGGCCAGCTGCGGACAGTCGTGGTGCTCTCGGTGGTAGCCGAAGTGAAAACAGGCCAGCAGCGACAGCCAGGGGTGCAGATCGAGGCTGTCGGGCTGGGCGCGCAGGTGGGGCAGCCGCTGGCCGCGGTGGGGCAGATAGGTGCCGAACACAAACAACTGCAGCGAACTGAGCAGCAGCGGCAGGGTGCAGAACAGCAGCACGTTGATCCAGCCACCGGGATGGCGCCAGCAGGCGACCGACGCCAACAGGGCCCAGCCACCGAGCAGCCGCGTCATCTGGCCCGCCGACAGGTAGCCGGCCATGAAGCGCCGATACCAACCCAATGCTCCGGCGCCAGGGTCGCCATGAAAATCGGGGTCAGCGGTGCTGGCCGTGAAGCCGTGATGGCACTGGTGATTGCGGCGACACGCCTGGTAGGGCAAAGCCGCATACAGCGCCAGAGCAACCGCGCCGAGGCGGTCGTTCCCGCACCGCCGCTCCGGCAGCAGCACCCCGTGCATGGCGTCGTGGCCGACGATGAACAGGCCGGTCTGCAGCAGGGTGCGCCCCACCACGGCCGTCACCACAACCACCAGCAGGGCCGGGCCGTGAAGCCGGCCCAGATCGAGGCTGAGCAGCCCCAGCAGCGAAGCGAGCCAGGCCACCAGGATCACCGCTGCGAGCCGCAATCCCCGGTGGGTGATGCGGCTCAGAGGACTCTGGTGGGTGCGTGAACCGCTGCTCAACGGCCGAATTTGAGCAGCTCGGCGGGCGAGGCCAGCAGGTCGATGGCCACGAAGTAGATCTTGCCCTCGGGATTGAGCAGGAAGCGCCAGGCCACGTTCATGCCGATGCCGGCACCGAACCAGGGGGTCTGCACCTTGCCGGTCACCTTGATCTGGTTGAAATCGCCTTCCGTGGGCTCTGAGTAGCCGCGCTCGGGCAGCAACCGCAGGTTCTGGCAGTCTTCACGGAAGAAGCGCAGGATCGCGTCACGGCCGACGATCGGTTTCTGGAAGGGCGCCTGCAGGGCGCCATCGGGCAGAAACAGTTCGATCAGGTTGTCAAAGTCGTT
Source organism: Cyanobium sp. (assembly GCA_044371095.1). Classification (GTDB taxonomy): domain Bacteria; phylum Cyanobacteriota; class Cyanobacteriia; order PCC-6307; family Cyanobiaceae; genus Cyanobium_A. The sequence continues at coordinate 48,503 of JBILUH010000004.1, read as the reverse complement.
GGCGTTCAGCAGGTCCATGTAGCTGTTCACCGTGGGGTTGATCACGCCCTCGATGAACACCTTCTTGCGCAGCTCCTCCGGGGTGGGGGCCGCAATCGGCTCCATCACCCGCTGACCCTCGCCCTTGGCGGGGTCGTAGCCCATGTCCACCACGAAGTTGCGCAGCAGGGTGATCTGCTGGCCCTGATCCACACCCTTGACCGAACTCAGCACGGCGGAGGCGTTGGCCGAGAGCTGATAGCCCTCGGGAATCGGGGCCACAAGGCCTGCGGCCATCCATTCACCCAGCTGATACCAGAAGCCCAGCTTGATATTCACCGACCAGCAGGAGTAGGTGCGGCAGATGGCGTTGTCCGTGCGGTTGGCCAGATCGCACATCACCTGGCTCTGCTCAGCGAAGTTCATCGCCTTGATCTGGTTGAGCACCGGTTCCGCAAACTGCATGCGGGCGGCGCCGGGGGCGGCGACGGTGATGGTGCTGCCCATCTCGAGGTAGGCGTACCAGATCAGAGCCAGTTGGTCTTCGGCGCTCAGCAGCCGAAAACGGGCCGTGATGGCCGGCACAACATCGGCCGAAAGTGTTTCGGGAAAGATCTGGGTGGCTTTCTCAAGCGTGAACATGCGCCGTCGTTCCCAATTGTTAAAGAGATTTGCAGACTCTAGCCCCGAGCGGCCCGATCTGATAATGCGCATCTGATGTGCGGCTTCCCGCCCCGTACGCCCCATCCGCCTTGACCGTGCCCCCTTCCGTGCCTGTGCCCGTGCTGAGCGACGCCGATCGCGACAAGCTCGATCGCTCCGACGACGCCCTCTTTTACGCCGAGCCCCGGTTCGTGCACCACCTCGATGCCGGTTTCCGGGCACGCCTCACCAACCTGTATCGCGAGCGGATCCCACCTTGCGCGGTGGTGCTCGACCTGATGAGCAGCTGGGTCAGCCACCTTCCCGAAGACCTCACCTACCAGGAGGTGATCGGCCATGGCCTCAACGCCGAGGAGCTGGCGGCCAACCCGCGCCTCGATCGCCACTGGGTGCAGAACCTCAACACCGACCAGGCCCTGCCCCTGCCCGACAACAGCGTGGACGTCGCCTTGATCGTGGCCGGCTGGCAGTACCTGCAGCAACCGGAAGCGGTGGCCGCCGAACTGCTGCGGGTGGTGCGGCCCCGCGGCGAGGTGATCGTGGCCTTCAGCAACCGGATGTTCTTCCAGAAAGCCCCCCAGATCTGGACCGAGGGCGGCGACCGCGACCACCTGGCCACCGTGGCGAAGGTGCTGTTGGCCCAGGGCTGGGCGAGGCCCGAGGTGCTGGCAGAAGAGACCCAGGCACCGGGCGTGCTCGGCTGGATCGGCGGCAAGGGCGATCCCTTCTTTGCTGTGATCGCCGCCAAAGCGGAGTGACCGACTCCGATCAGGGCAGCAGGCCCTGATCGGCACAAAAAAGCCCGACCAACATGAGTTGGTCGGGCTTTTCAGCGGGCCGAAGCCCTGGGGACTCAGCCCAGACCCAGCTGGCCCAGGATGCCCTGTCCGGTCAGCAGCTCGGTGCCGAGGCCGATCACGAAACCGAGCATGGCCAGGCGACCATTCCAGGTTTCAGCGAAGGCAACAAAACCGAAACGGGTGGTGGAATCAGCCATGGATGTTCGTTGGTTACGAAACTTGAAAGGATCGTAACAGATCTTGAAGCGCCTGACGGGGTGCCGGGAGCGTCGCCGTGCTCGTCAATCTGTTCAGCACGCGGTCTGTTCAGCACGCGGTCCCGCGATGCCGTGGTGGAGGCCAGCACGATCAACCCTTCAGCCCGGGGATTGCGGCAGCCTGGAGCTGATCGACGACGGTCGCCTGGCGATCCACCAGACCCACCGCGTCGGCACGGTGGATGCCCTCATCGCGCTGCACCAGGGGCAGCGCCCGGTGATGAGCGCTCCTGCTGACCAAGCGGGGATTGATCACCACTGCTGAGCAGTGACCTTTTCCCCAAGGCCTGCCGCTTCTCCCCAATCTTTGGCGGCCTTTTCCACAAGGTGGAGGAGGGGGAAGGGCCGCATTCATCCCCCCTCTCGGCGCGGGGATGGGGAAAACAGGCCCTCCCCTTGACGCTTGTGCGCAGCCCGCTTCCGAGCCCAGGCCAAACCGAAAAAAACCCTGAAAACGCCTGTGGCCGGGCCCTGGGGCTGTGGGTCTTGCCGGACTCGCCCGCTGAGACGCCCTTTGACGGCGGTGCCCGTGCCGTGGCCTGATGGGGTCTCGCTCAGGGCAACGCCTCCATGCTCCAGATCCCGGACCACGCCCCCAACACCGTCTCGGTCGAAAACCAGTTTCCGGAAGACCTGTACGACGCGATGCGGGAGTTTGTCCGGCTACATCCCCAGTGGGACCAGTACCGCCTGATGCAGGCCGCCCTGGCCGGTTTCCTGTTCCAGCACGGCTGCCAGGACCGCACCGTGGCCCGTCACTACCTCGATGGTCTGTTCCGCCGCCAGGATCAGACCCCCTCCCCGACCCGGCCTTGAGCCAGGTGAGCCCCTGGCCTCCGATCGGCACAAGGCCGTTGATGGGCACAAGGGCTCCGATGGGCACAATGATCGCGTGTCCCCGCTGAACCATGGCCGCAGGAGCCCCAGGGGCTGATGCCCTGCTTGTGGCCATTGGCGCTGTCCCAGGCGCCTGGCTCCGCTTCCGGGTGGTGGATCACCTCGAACCGGTTCTGCCCAGGCGGCACTGGGGCACGTTCGGGGTCAACCTGATTGCCTGCTTCGCCCTCGGCCTGATGGTGGGGCTGGAGCAGAGTTGTGGTGAAGGATCCCGCCGGGTGCTGCTGTTGATCGGCACCGGCTTTCTGGGCAGCTTCAGCACCTTTTCCACCTTCACGGCCGAATTGCGCGCGGAGCTGGTGGCCAGGCATTGGCGCGAAGCAGCCGTGCTGGCCGGCGGGTCGGTGGCCGGCGGGCTGCTGGCGATGCTGACGGGCCTGTCTCTGGGGGCCGAGGCATGAGCCCCACCTCCTCCCGCAGCCTTCACGGCGACCTGCGCGATCTGGCCCTGGTTGCCGCCGGAGCGATCCCCGGGGCCCTGCTGCGTTGGCGCTTCGAGGGAATCGGCACGGCGGGAGTCGGCGGCCTGCGCGGCCTGGTGGAGGCCGACTTCATCGCCAACATGCTGGGCTGCCTGCTGATGGGCCTGGTGCTGGCCCAATCCGCCCGGCGCCGGCGGCTGATGCTGTGGGCCGGCATCGGCTTCTGCGGATCCCTCACCACCTTCTCCTCCTGGATGCTGCAGCTGGCCCGCGCCCTGCGGGCCGGTCAGGCCTGGGACAGCCTGTTGGTGCTGGTGGCGAGCCTGGTGGGCGGCCTGCTCCTGGTGGCCCTGGGTCACGCCCTCGGGCGACGGCGGGCAACTGAATCGACAGCGACGGCAGCCCCGAACCCTCACCCATGAACCGGTTCATCCAACCGGCAGCAGGGCCGCAACCAGGGCGTCCAGGCGGGGCTGTTCCAAGCCATCGCGAGACGCTTTGACGTCGACCACCTCCCGACCGATCTCCACCAACCGATGCCGCAGAGCCGGCTCCAGGCTGGTGAGCTGCTGCAACGCTGCGTTGAACCGCTCCTCCGACGGACGCTCCAACCAGGAGAGCAGGGGAGCGATCTCCGCCGCCGTGGGGCTGGCCGGACCGCCGCGTTCCACCAGATAGGCGGCAATCCGCTGCTTTTCCTGCGTCTGCAGAACCCCATCGGCCCGACCCAGATGAAGCAGCACCGCCAGCTCATCGGCGCACTGGCCAAGCAGCAGCTCAAGCCGCCCCTGGCGGGAGCCGCAGTAGCAAGTCCAGAGAAAGACCGGGAGGTCATCCACCACCGCGGCCGATTCCGGATCCAGGCACTGCAGGATGCCCGCGGAGTCAAAGTCCTGAAACGCACCCCGGTGGTGGCAGTGGGCCCCCAGGGTCACCGCGGTGCCGCACGGGCTGAGGCGAAAGCGCTTCACCGTGATCCGGCGGCGCAAGGTGCTGCCGTCCCGCTCGGTCGTCGCAATCTCAAGCTCGAGGTTCAACGGGCGATCTGACTGATCCGGCGGCAAACCCATCGCGAACCCCAGGCGTTTGTGCTGCGGTCAAATTAGAGATCAGCGCCAGCGCCGCACACCTGCCCCGGCCAGCAGCAGCAACAGCGGCGCCTCGCCCCACCGGTCGTAGGGGGTGAGCCCCTGCAGGCGGGGCAGGTCGAACACCCCGGTGGCGGACCGGCCCGAAGCGAGCGATGCCGTCACCTCGCCCCGGGCGTTCACCAGCAGGCTGGGGCCCGTATTGGCCGCGCTCACCAGCCAGCGCCCCGTCTCGATCGCCCGCAACTGGGCCAGGGCCTGGAATTGCTGCTGGAGCATCAGCGGGTAGGGATCGAGGTTGGCACTGGCCAGCAGCCAGCCCGCCCCCTCCCGGGTCGCCGTGGCCAGAGCGGCGCCGTCAGAGAGCTCGTAACAGATCGCCCCGGCAATGGCCCCGGCTGGCCTGGGGAAGAGCCGGGAGGGGGTTCCCGGCTGGAGCCCCCCCACCGCCGACAGGCCGCTCCAGCGGATCAGTCCCGCCAGGGGCACCCACTCGCCCAGCGGCACCAAACGGTGCTTGTCGAGCCAGCTGCTGGCCTGCCGCTCCCCCTGGGCAAACCGCAGCAACGCACTGCGCTGCTCGGGCTCGCCGGCCAGCTCGAGGGCGTGGAAGCCGCCGCCGATCAGCTCCACGGCGGCACCTCCCTCCAGCTGGGGCTCCAGCCCCAGGGCGCCCTCGGGCAACAGCACCACAGCGGCCCCGCGCTGCCGGGCCTCCAACAGGGCTGCCTCCAGCCGTTGCTGGAACCGCTGCTGCTGGGCCCACTGAAACTTCTGGCGGGTGGGGATGGCCGGCTGCAGCACCAGCACCCGCTCGCGCTGGCGACCCTCTGCGGGCGCCGCCAGCAGGAGGGCCGCACCCAGGCCATGGCTGAGCAGCAGCGCCGCCGCGGTGGCGGCGAGCCAGCGCTGCCGCTGGGGCGCCGTGCAACAGCGCCACAGGCACCAGCCCAGCAGCAGCTGCACCGCCGCCAGCAGACCACTCCCCCCCAGGGCGGCCAGGCCAGCCAGGGTCCGGTCGCCGGGAAGTGCCGCCGCTCCCAAGCCGAGCCAGAAGAGTGGCCCCTTGGCCAGCAGCACCTCCGCCAACCCCCAGCCGGCGCTCAGCAGCAGGGCACTGCTGAGCCGGCGAGGGTCGAGGCGCCCGGCCAGCGCCACCCACAAGGCCACCAGGCCAGCCGCCGCCAGGGCACAGATCACCAGCAACAACACTGCCAGCGGCAGGCTCAAGGGACCGGGCACCCCGATCCAGTCGAGGGGATGGAGCCCCAGCAACCAGCGGTGACTCACCAGCACGGCTGCCCCTCCCCACAGGGCCCCGCCCCGGGCCCCGATCACCGAACCCGGCTGAGCCCAAAGCCCCGCCAACGCCAGCCAGAGCAGGGGCGGCAATCCCAGGGGAGGCAGCGCCAGCCCCGCCAGCAGGCCGGATGCCCCGGCCAGCCACCACCCCCCTTGCCGGTCATTGCCCATGGCGATCGAGCGTAGGAACCGCCAGGGTGAGGCAGGACAGTTGCTGCCATGGACCCGAACAACCCGCTCCAACAACTGCTGCTGCGTGGCCTCGGCACCACCTCCCTGGTGTCCGAGCGGCTGCGCACGGTCACCCAGGCCTGGGTGCGCAGCGGCAAGCTCGATCCCAGTCAGGCCCCAGCTCTGGTGGAGGACGTGCTCAAGGCCCTGCGGGGCGAAACCCCCGAACTGGAGCAACAGGCGGAGCGCCAGTTGGAGCGCAACAAAGACCAGCTGCTGCAGGACCTGGGCCTGGCCCGCCAGCGGGAGCTTGATGAGCTGCGGGGCCGGATCGACCGGCTGGAGCGGAACCTGCGCCAGCAGCCACCAGCCGACGCCCCGCCCGAGATGGACATTCCCGACTGAAGGGGGCAGGCCAACCGACAGCCCGGCAGAATCAGCCCAACCTGCGGGGCCCCATGCGCGACATTCTGATCAGCTCGGCCGTCTGCGTGGCCTGCCTGCTGCTGGCCCTGGTGAGCCAACTGGTGAATCCCACCACCGTGCAGGCCGCCAGCTCCGGTGAAGCTGCCCAGGCGGCCGTGCTGTCCGCCCCAGCTCGGGCCAGTGCTCCCGCTCGACCAGCGGTGAGCAGCCGCTTTGAACTGGACCCCGACGACCCCAACCCCACCCTCTTCGTGATGGCCAGCGACAACGACCAGACCAGCGGCGCTGAGATCGCCCAGGCCAGCGGCCTCGGTGGCGAGCTCAATGCACCCAAGGAGCGCACCACCCCAAGCGGCCTGCGCATCACCGATCTGGTGGTGGGCACTGGCGCCGAAGCCGTGGCCGGCCAGACGGTGGTGGTCAACTACCGCGGCACCCTGGCCAATGGCACCGAATTCGACAGCAGCTACGGCCGCGGACCCTTCTCCTTCCCCCTCGGCGGCGGTCGGGTGATTCAGGGCTGGGATGAGGGCGTTGCCGGCATGAAGGTGGGCGGCAAGCGCAAGCTGGTGATCCCCCCTGATCTCGCTTACGGCGAGCGTGGAGCCGGCGGCGTCATTCCCCCGAACGCCACCCTCACCTTTGAAGTCGAACTGCTGCGCATCGGCGGCTGAGCCGCAGAACGCGATCGTTAGAATCCTTTAGATGGCTAGACGCTCCTGCTCTGGTTGGACACCTGAGCAGTCACCGTCCTGCCCACTTTTTCGTCGTTTTCTCCATCCATGGCCCATACGCTGCCCGCGCTGCCCTACGGCCTCGATGCGCTCGAGCCCAGCATCTCCCGCTCCACCCTTGAGTTTCACCACGGCAAGCACCACGCCGCCTACGTGACCAACCTCAACAACCTGGTGGCCGGCACCGACCTGGACGGCAAGAGCCTGGAAGACACCATCACCGCCGTGGCCGGTGATGCCGGCAAGGCTGGCGTGTTCAACAACGCCGCCCAGGTGTGGAACCACAGCTTCTATTGGCAGTGCATGAAGCCCGGTGGCGGCGGCCAGCCCAGCGGCGCCCTGGCCGACAAGATCAACGCTGACTTCGGCAGCTTTGAAGCCTTCGTTGAGCAGTTCAAGACCGCCGGTGCCACCCAGTTCGGCAGCGGCTGGGCCTGGCTGGTGCTCGACAACGGCACCCTCAAAGTCACCAAAACCGCCAACGCCGATCTGCCCCTGGCCCACGGCCAGAAGGCCCTGCTCACCATGGATGTGTGGGAGCACGCCTACTACCTCGACTACCAGAACCGCCGTCCCGATTACATGACCACCTTCCTGGAGAAGCTGGTGAACTGGGATTTTGTGGCTGCCAACCTGGCTGCCGCCTGAGCAGCGGTTCTCTGATCGCAGCCAGCCTTCCCCAGCCCCCGGCTCCAACCGGGGGCTTTTTCATGCCGCAGCCGGCTCTAGTCTGACCAAACAAACCTCTCGGCACTGCTGGCGAGGGTTGCCGCCGGAGAACGCATCGTGCTGTCTCGCCATGGCAAACCGATTGCCCAGCTTGTGCCCCTCGAGCCCACGTGTTGCTGTGGGCGGTGCTCGAACCCCGGAAACTCTCCCCCCAGCAACGTGAGGCCCTGGAAGACAGTGGCAACACGCTGCTGGTGAGCGCGGCCAGCGCCTGGGAAATCGCTATCAAATGGCGTCTGGGGAAACTCAGCCAGGCGGGTTCCGTGGTGCACAACTACCGGCAGGTGATCAATGGTCTGGCGGCCACGGAAGTGCCGATCAGCGGTGACATCGCGCGCCAGGCCGGATTGATGCAGGTCGAACTCCGCGATCCCTTCGACCGACTGCTGGCGGCGCAAGCAATGGCGGATGACAGTGTTCTGGTCAGCAGCGATCCTGCCTTCAGGCTGTTTGCGGATCTGGCCTTGCTGAACTGAGCACCGCCTCCGGCGCGATCCACATCGCATCGCCATAGGAGAAGAAGCGGTACTGGCGCTCGATGGCGTCGGCATACAACGCCAACAGGCGCTCGCGACCGATCAGGGCACTCACCAGCAGCAGCAGGGAGCTTCTGGGCAGGTGGAAGTTGGTGAGCAGGCCCTGCACCACGGCAAAGCGGTAGCCGGGCTGAATCACCAGATTCACCGGGCCGGTGTGGGGCCGCAGCTCGCCGCCGTGCAGCTGGGCCACGGCTTCAAGGCTGCGCACCGAGGTGGTGCCGATGGCGATCACCCGGCCGCCGCGGGCGCGGCAGGCGGCCACCGCGGCCACCAGCGCCGGACTCACCTCCACCCACTCGCTGTGCAGCTCCAACTGGCGCAGATCTTCGGTTTCCACCGGCCGGAAGGTGCCCAGGCCCACGTGCAGGGTGGTGGTGGCCAGCTCCACGCCACGCTCGCGGATCGCAGCGAGGAGCGCATCGCTGAGGTGCAGACCGGCGGTGGGCGCGGCCACGGCGCCGGGGCGGGCGGCATAGCGGGTCTGGTAGCGCTCGTTATCGGAGTCGTCGTGCGCGTGGATGTAGGGCGGCAGCGGGATGGCGCCGTAGCGCACCAGCAGCGGTTCGAGCGCCGCCGCATCAGCGCACTGTGGCGGAAACTGCACGATGCGACCGCCGGTGGCAGGGTCGCTGCCCAGCACCTGCACCGACAGCGGCGACTGGCCCTCCGCCACCACCTCAATCCAGTCGCCGGGCCGGAGCTTCTTGGCCGGCTTGGCCAGGCACAGCCACTGCCCGGGAGCTGACGCTTCACCGGGCTCGGGCTGCCAGGGCTCCAGCACCAGCAGCTCCACGGCACCACCACTGGGCCGGCGCGCCTGCAGCCGGGCCCGCAGCACCCGCGTGTCGTTCACCACCAGCAGGTCGCCGGGCTGCAGCTCCTGCTGCAGGTCCCACACGCTCAGGTGGCGGGCAACGGCAGCCTGCCCCGGTCCAGCAGGATCCACCACCAGCAGCCGGGCGGCATGGCGGGGCTCCACCGGCCGCTGGGCAATGCGCTCCTCGGGCAGCTCGAAGCTGTAGTTCGAGAGCCGCAGATCGGCTGCTGGATCGCTCATGGCTGCAGGGCCTGGCTCATGCTGGCAGGTAATAGCGCACCAGGGTGAACACCCGGTTGCCGCTGGCATCGAGAGCCCGGTGCATGTTGATGCCGCGCTGGTTCAGCAGCAGCGAATCAAACCGGTAGCGGGGGATCGCCATCGGCATCACGATCGTGTGGGTCACCTCCGGGTGAGCCTGCTCCTCGGCGGACACAAACGCCACAAACGGATCGATCAATGAGGCATAGGGGCTCTCCAGGAGCCGCAGGCTGATGCCGGGCGACTCGCCCACCAGTCGCTGCCAGTCGCGGCGGATCGTCTCGATGTCGTCGTCCTCCGAGCGCACCCACACCGCCGTCACCTGATCCGACACCGTGGCGGCATAGCGCAGGGCCTCCAGGGAGGGGCGGGAGAAGGAGGCGATCCAGACGATGCTGCGGTTGCCCACCGGATCGCGCCGGGCGGGCAGCACCACGCTGCCGCTGGCGGCGGCGGGCAAGGCGATGGCGGCGTAGACACGCCGATAGCGGCGGCGAATGCTGGCCAGCAACCACACCAGCAGCGGGATCGCGATGACCACCGTCCAGGCGCCCTCGTCAAACTTGCTGACCACGATCACCAGCAGCACCACCAAGGTGGTGAGGGCGCCCAAGGCATTCATCACCAGTCGGCCCAGCCAGCCAGCCCCGCGCCGCCGCCACCAGCGCACCACCATCCCGGCCTGGGACAGGGTGAACGCCATGAACACGCCCAGGGCATAGAGGTTCACCGCCACGGTGGTATCCCCACGGCACACCAGGATGATCAAGGCGGTGGCCACCACCAGCACGGCGATACCGTTCTGGAACACCAGCCGATCGCCGATCCAGCCCATCTGGCGGGGCAGAAAGCGGTCCTGGGCAAGCATCGCCGCCAGCCGTGGGAACCCGGCAAACGCGGTGTTGGCCGCCAAGGTGAGGATCAACAGGGTTGTGATCTGCAGAGCCCAGAACAGGGCACTGCCCGCTCCGAACACCCGCAGTCCCACCTGGGCCAGCACCGTGCGGTCTGGATCGGGAGCCACGCCGTAGAGATAGGCCAGGCCGCTGACGGCCAGGAACATGGCGGCCAGCATCACCCCCATCACCAGCATGGTGGCCCGGGCGCGGCGCGCCGCCGGCTCGCGAAACACCGAGACGCCGTTGGCGATGGCCTCGATGCCGGTCATGGCCGAGCAGCCGGAGCTGAAGGCGCGCAGCACCAAGAACAGCCCCAGGGGCTCCACGGCCCGGAGGACCGGGGGTGGGTCGGGCGTGAAGCCATGGGCGAACACCAGGTTGTGCAGACCGAACACGCCCAGCACCGCCACCATCACCACAAAGGCATAGGTGGGCAACGTGAAGGCCTGGCCGGCCTCGCGCAGGCCCCGCAGGTTGGCCCAACCCACCGCCAGCAGCAGGAGCAACGCCAGTGGCACCTCGTAGGGGAGCAGGGATGGCCAGAGCGAGGAGAGGGCCTGGGTGCCGGCCATCAGGCTCACCGCCGCGGTGAGGGTGTAGTCGACCAGCAGCGAGGCTGCGGCCAACAGCGCGGGACCCGTGCCCAGGTTTTCGCGGGCCACCACATAGGAGCCACCACCCTGGGGGTAGGCCTCGATCGTCTGGCGATACGAGAACACCACGATGGCGATCAGGGCGATGATCGCCGCAGTGATTGGCAGCGACAACCCCAGGGCCTGGCTACCGGCGAGCATCAACACGCCCAATGCAGCCTCGGTGGCGTAGGCCACCGACGACAGGGCATCCGAGGACAGAATCGGCAGGGCCTGCACGCTGGGCAGGCGCTCAGCGGACGCGTCGGTGCGCGGCAGAGGCCGGCCCAACAGCCTGTGGGCGAGAGGCTGGGCCACAGGCTGACTCATGGCCGCAGAGCACTCAGAGCGCCAGGCTCTCGGGATTGGTCTCGATCAGCTGGGCCAGATCCTTGAGGAAGGCGGCAGCGTGGGCGCCGTAGATGGTGCGGTGATCGCAGGTGAGGTTCACCTGCATCTGGCTGGCCACGCGCATGGAGCCGTCCTTGCCGGCCACCACCGTGGGCCGCGACGCCGCCACCGCCAGGATGGCGCCGGTGCCGGGGGGCAGGATCGCGTCGAAGCGATCAACGCCGAACATCCCGAGGTTGGAGAGGGTGAAGGTGCCGGTGCTGTATTCCTCCGGCTGCAGCTGCTTGCTGCGGGCCCGGGCCACCAGATCGGCCCAGTTGCGGGCCATCGAATAGATGTCGGTCGTGTCGGCGCTGGCCAGCACCGGGGTGATCAGGCCGCCGTCTTCCATCGCCACCGCCACCGCCACATTCACCGCCGCGGGGAAGGTCATGGCGCTGCCATCGGCGCTGGTGGCGGCATTCACCTGGGGATGGCGGGCCAGCACAACGCCCACCGCCTTGGCCAGCAGGGCCGTCATCGTGACGCCCTTGGGCTTCATCTGCTTGTAGAAGGCGTCGAGCTTGGTGGTGGTGATCGTGTAGCCCACCCGGAAGCAGGGCACCGCCAGGCTGGCGAGCATGTTGCGGTTCACCGCACCCTGGAGGGTGTTGAAGCTCACGCTCTCGCCCGGCCGGCCGAAGGCCTCACCGGCCGGAGCCGGAGCCGCCGGGGCTGCACCGTTGCCGCCAGCCGCCGCCACCACCGCGGCAGCCGACCCCTCGGCCACCCGGGGCACCGTGATCGGTTGGCCGGTGGCGGCCAGCACGTCCTCGGCCTGGATGCGGCCGTGGGGGCCGCTGCCGCGCAGAGCATTCAGATCCACACCCAGCTGAGACGCCAGCTTCCTGGCCCGGGGTGAAGCCACCACCCGGCCGCTGGCCGTCGACGCGGGGGCCACCACCGCAGCCGCCACCACGGGAGCGGGAGCGGGAGCGGGGGTCGGCGGAGCCGCCACAGGAGCTGGAGCGGCCGGGGCGGCTGCAGCAGCAGGAGTCGGGGCGGGAGCGGCTGCGGCCGCCGGAGCAGCTGGGGCCTTGGCCGCGACCTCGGCGATCTCGGCCTCGGTTTCCACAATCAGACCGATCGTCTCGCCGACCGGAGCCGTGCCACCGGCCGGCATCAACACGGCGGCCAGGAACCCCTCGTTGAACGACTCGACGTCCATGTCGGCCTTGTCGGACTCGACGACCAACACGGACTCACCGCGCTCCACCTTGTCGCCAGGCTTCTTAAGCCACTCCACGATCTTGCCCTCCGTCATGGTGGAGGAGAGGGCGGGCATAAAGATTTCGTGGGTGGCCAACGGAGGTCTGCCGCGCAGGTGCGGGGATTTTACGTGGCTTGCTGAGCGCAGCTCAGACCCTGGCCTCAGGCCCCGGTTTCGATGGCCTCGATCACGCCATCGCGCACCAGCACGGCCGCTTGCAGCTTCGCAACCAGGTTGTCGCCCACCTGCACCTCGCAGAGGCTCTCGATCTGGCCCTGCTCCACGATCTGCTCCATCTCCAGCTCACGCACCTGGCGCTGCTGCTCGAGCATCTGACGCTTCTGCTCCTCCAGCTCGGCCCGCTTGGCCGCCACCTGCTGCTGCACCGACGCCACCTGGTCCTGCACGCGGGGGTCGAGCGGGTTGGCGCTCTGGCGACGGATCTCGTCGATCAGCTGCTGCGCCTCCTGCTCCAGCTGTGACAGCTGACCATCGGCATTGGCGATGGCGTTGCTCAGCTCGCGTTCGGCATCCTCTTTCCAGCGGGGCGTGACCACGGCACGCACCGTGATCGTGCGTTTGATCGTCAGGGAGCCGTCGGCCATGGGGAATGCAAAGCAGCGCCCAGGCTGTCAGCGCGGCGGGCGGGGGTCAACGGTCGGTTGGCCGCACCTCACCGGGGCGCGTAGATCGCCGCGATCGCGTCGCCATCCCGGGCGGCGATGCGGTCGCGGCGCTGCTTGAGGGTCTGGGTCAGCAGGCCGTTATCGAGGCTGAAGGGCTCCACCAGGGCGACGCCGGCCAGGCGCTCATCGGGCCGGGAGCCCGGGCGGGCGGCCAGCAGCCGATTGCACTCGCGCGTCAGGGCCCGCAGCAGGGCGGCCTCACCAGCCGGATCTGGCGCCGCCCCGCCCGGGGCGAGGCCGGCCGCCGCAGCGAAGGCCGCCAGGGCTTCGGCCCTGGGCACCAGCAGGGCGCCGAGCTGCTTGCGGTCCTGGCCCACCAGCATCACCTGCTCGACCAGGGGGCTGGCCACCAGGGCCTCCTCCAGCGGGCCGGGCTCGATATTTTCGCCGCTGCTGAGCACGATCGTGTCCTTGGCCCGGCCGGTGAGCACCAGGGAGCCGTCGGGCAGCAACTGGCCCAGATCCCCGGTGTCAAACCAACCCCCACCATCGAGCACCGCAGCCGTGGCCTCGGGCTTGCGCCAGTAGCCCGCCATCACCTGGGGCCCCTTGGCCAGCACCCGCCCCCGCTGACCCTGGGCCAGGGGCGCGCCGGTTTCGGCATCGACGATCCGCAGGCTGGTGGCCGGCAGGGGCTGGCCGGCACTGCCGCGGCGATTGGCCCAGCTGCGGCGGCAGGTGAGCACCGGGCTGGTTTCGGTGAGGCCGTAGCCCACCAGCAGCTCGATGCCGATCGCCTCGAAGAAGCCATCCACATGCATGGCCAGGGCGCCACCGCCGCTGATGGCGGTGCGCAGCCGGCCGCCCACCAACTGCTGGCGCAGCCTGGGCCACAGCAGCGCCGCCGCCAGCCGGTGCAGCGGCCAGCGCAGCAGGGCCAGCCCCGCGGCCCCGAGCCGGGCCTGCCAGCCCTCCGGCATCAGGGTGAGATCCAGGGCCTGGCGGCGCCGCTGGCCGTAGGCACAGCTGTTGGCCAGCGCGGCGCGCAGCAACCGCTGCCGCGATGCCGGCATCGCCGCCAGGGCGTCATCGAAGCCGGAAAGCAGGGCCTCCCACAGGCGCGGCACGCTGATCAGGTAGTGGGGTCGCACCCGCTGCAGGTCGGGGCGCAACTGCTTGAGGGTGGTGTAGGTCTGGCTGCAACCGCATGACAGCAGGAAGTATTCGGCGCTGCGCTCGTAGGAATGCCAGATCGGCAGCACGCTCACCACGCGGTCGCCGGGCTGGGGGCCCACGGCCACGCCCAGGTGCCGCAGCTGGTGGAGCAGGTTGGCGTGACTGAGGGGCACGCCCTTGGGCTGGCCCGTGGTGCCAGAGGTGTACAGGATGGTGGCGAGGCGGGCCCCATCTCCTGGTGGGGGCGGGGCCGGCGTGCCGGCGGCCAACGCCGCCGCTCCGCGCTCGAGCAGCTCGCCCCAGCTGAGGCAGGGCACCGGCGGCGCTCCCTCACCCCGGTCATCCGAATCACCCCGTTCGTCCTCCAACACCAGCACAAAGCGCAGCCGCGCCAGCGCCTCGGCGGGAAGGGCGAGCTTCTGCAGCAACGCCGCCGACTCCACCACCAGCGCCACGGCGCCGGAGTCGTCGAGGATGTAGCGCAGCTCCTCCACCGGCGCGGCGCTGCCCCGCACCGCATCGGCGGCGCCGGCCCGCATCAGGCCCTGGTCGGTCTGCAGCCAGCGGGGGCCGTTTTCCGCGAACAGGGCCACCACATCCCCCGCAGTCACCCCCAGGTCGGCGAAGGCCGCTGCAGCCTGCTCGATGCGCTGGTGCAGCTGGCCATAGCTGAGCTGCTCCGGCGTGGGGGTGTGGGGGGCCTCCAGGGCCAGGGCCTCGCCGTGGCGCTCGGCCAGTACGGGCCAGAGCTGCTCCAGGCCGGTGAGCTGGCTCCAGTCGCTGCGGCAGGCCAGGGCCTGCTGATCGCGGCGGCTGCCGCTCCAATGAATTTCAGCGGGGGAAACGGCGCGGGCCACGGCGACGGCAGGGGAACGGCATGGCCCCAGGGTTACCACCCCTGAAGGCCTTCCTGGGGGTTCGGGGGCCGCAGATCCAACCCGAACCGAGCGGCCAGGGCCGCCAGCAGCGGTTGGCGCAGCGCCTGGCTGGTGAGCTCCGGCCGCCAGTCGGCCAGGCGCCCCACCGACCGGTCGCTGAGGCCGCAGGGCACCACCGCCGCAAAGCCGGCCAGATCGCCATTCACATTGAGGGCGAGGCCGTGCTGGCTGATCCAGCGGCGGGCACCGACGCCGATCGCCGCCACTTTGCGGCCCTCCAGCCACACCCCGGTGAGCCCGGCGATCCGTTCCCCGTGCAGATCCAGGCCGGCCAGCAGGTCAATCACCACCTGCTCCAGCTGGCGCAGGTAGTGGTGGAGGTCGGCGCCATGGCGCTGCAGGTTGAGCACCGGGTAGAGCACCAGCTGGCCCGGGGCGTGGTGCGTCACCTCGCCGCCGCGATCGATGCGGTGCAGCGGCAGCGGCGCGGCGGCCGGATCGAACCGCAGAAAAGCCTCGGAGGCGCCGCGGCCCAGGGTGTAGCAGGGCTCGTGTTCCAGCAGCAGCACCGTCTCAGGCCCCTCGGGGTGCGCCAGCAGCCGCTGCTGCAGGCTGCGCTGGGCAGCCCAGGCCCGCGCGAACGGCACCGGCTGGGTCGCTTCAAAAAGGATTGCGTCGAGCTTGGGGCACATCACCAGCCGTTCTTAGCGTTGGGGCACCAGAGCACCGGAGGCGGTTGCCATCTGATGAAACTGCTGATCCATGGCCGCAATCTTGACGTGACCCCGGCCATCCGGGAGTACACCGAAACCAAGCTGACCCGCGCCATTCACCACTTCGAAGGCCTCGTCAAGGAGGCCGACGTGCACCTGTCGGTGGCCCGCAACCCCCGGGTGCCGCAGCAGACCGTGGAGGTGACGATGTTTGCCAACGGCACCGTGATCCGCGCCCAGGAGCGCAGCGACAACCTGTACGCCAGCATCGACCTGGTGTCCAGCAAGCTCAGCCGTCAGCTGCACCGCTTCAAGGACCGCATCCAGGCGCAGACCCAGGGTCCGGTGCACCGCTCCGCCCGCGATGAGGAAGCCGGCGCCGCGGCCAATCTGCCGCCCCCGGGCAGCTCCCTGTTGGACGGCAAGGAGCCCGAACTGCCCAACCGGGGCGTGCGGCGCAAGTACTACGCCATGCCCCTGATGAGCCTCGATGACGCCCTGCACCAGCTGGAGCTGATCGACCACGACTTCTACGTGTTCCGCGACGCCGAGAGTGGCCAGATCCAGGTGGTGTATCACCGCAACCATGGCGGCTTCGGGGTGATCCAGGCCAAGGAGGCATGAGCGCCGACCGGCCCGACCTCGCCCCCCTGATCGACCATGCCCTGCTGGATCCCCACCAGGGCATGGGTGCGATCCGGCAATGCTGCGAGGAGGCCCGCCACTTCGGCTTTGCCGGTGTGTGTGTGGCCTCCCGCTGGGTGGCCGCAGCCCGGGAGCAGCTGCCCCGGGAGGGCAAGGGCCGCACCCCCCGGCTGATTGCGGTGGTGGGCTTTCCCTTCGGCGCGGTGCCCCCGGCGGTGAAGCTGGCCGAAGCCGAAGCGGCGGCGGCGGCCGGGGCCGATGAACTCGACGTGGTGCCGGATTTCGGATCCCTGGCGGATCGGGCGAGCACACCGATCCACGACGAACTGGCGGCCATCTGCGAGCTGGACCTGCCCGTGAAGGTGATCCTGGAGGTGGGCCGGCTGGATCCCGAGGCCCTGGCCCTGCTGGTGGAGATCAGCATCGACGCCGGCGCCCGCTTCCTCAAAACCGGCAGCGGCTTCGGTCCACCGGTGACCGTGGAGCAGGTGCAGCAGCTCAAGGCGCTGGCCCGGGGCCGGGCGGCGATCAAGGCGTCCGGCGGCATCGCCAGCCTGGAGCAGGCCCTGGCGCTGGTGGAGGCCGGCGCCACGCGCCTGGGCACCAGCCGCGGCGTGGCCCTGGCCCAGGCGCTGCGGGGCTGAGCCTGCCGTGCGGGAGGAGAGCCTGGAAGGACTGGCCCTGAGCTGCAAGCCCCTCGGCGAGAACGACCGCCTGCTCACCCTGCTCAGCGACGACCAGGGGGTGATCCGGCTGGCGGTGCCGGGGGCGCGTAAACCCCGCAGCAGCCTGGCGGCCGCCCTGCCGCTGAGCCATCTGCGGCTGCAGGTGGGCGGCCGCAGCGGCCTGCGGCGCGTGCGGCAGCTGAAGGTGCTGCGCAGCTACAGCGGTCTGGCCCAGCAACTCGAAGCCCTGGCTGCCGCCCAGGCCCTCAGCGAGCTCTGCCTGGCCCTGGTGCCCAGTGAGGCCCCCGCTCCGGGGATCCTCGCCGACCTGCTGATGCAGCTGGGTCGCCTCGATGCGCTGGTGCGCGAGCGGGGCTGCGATCTGGAGGCCCTGGCGATTGCGGTGCAGGGCAGCGTGCATCTGCTCGCCCTGGGCGGCTATGCCCTGCCCCTGGGCTGCTGCGCCCGCAGCGGCGAGCCCCTTGAGCCGCCGCTGGGCAACTGGGACTGGCGCTGCAGCCTGGTGCCCAGCGAGGGCCTGGCGATCGGCGGGGTCCCGGGGGCGCGGGTGGTGCTCAACGCCTCGGAACTGGCCCTGCTGCAACGGCTGCTGCGGCCCAACCTGCCCCGCCGGCGCGATGGCGAACTGATGGGACCGCTGCCGGTGTGGCTGCACCTGCTTGAGCTGGTGGAACACTGGACACAGGAGCACCTGGGCCGCAAGCCGCGCGCCTTCCGGCTGCTGCGCACGAGCCTGGCTCCCGGGGTTGCGGCATCATGACGGGCCAGCAGCAGCCCAGGCCAGATTGAGCGGCAGTTCCCACGCCACCGGCTTGCAGGGCGTTCTGGCGCTGCCGGATTTCCGCCGGCTGTGGCTGGGCCAGATCTTTTCGCAGCTGGCCGACAAGTTCTACATCGTGTTGATGGTGTTCCTGATCGCCCAGACCTGGGTGAGGGGAACCCCGGAGGCCAACCCCGCCCTGGCCGAGGCGGCCTCGGCGATCCGCCTGGATCTGCCTGAAACCCGGGCCCAGATGATCACCCTGCTGGCCACGGGGATCTATGTGGCCAACACGATTCCGGCGATGGTGCTGGGCACGGTGGCCGGGGTGTGGGCCGACCGCTGGCCCAAACGGGCCGTGATGGTGGCCTCGAACGGCCTGCGGGCGGCGCTGGTGTTGCTGGCCCCCTTCTGCCTGGTGGACGGGCCCGAATGGCTCGGCCTGAGCTGGGGCTACTGGGGGCTGGTGCTGATGACTTTCATGGAATCGGTGCTCACCCAGTTCTTCGCTCCCGCCGAACAGGCCGCCATCCCCCAGCTCGTGCCCGGCCATCAGCTGCTGGCGGCCAATTCGCTTTACCAGGCCACGAGCATGGCCGCCACGATTGTGGGATTCGCCCTGGGCGACCCGATCCTGCGGCTGCTGCACCTGGGGCTGCACCAGATCGGCATTGAGGGCGGTGAATTCCTGCTGCTGCCCTTCTGTTACGGCCTGGCGGCCGTTGCGATCAGCCGGATCCGCTGGCGGGAACAGCCCCGGCCCATCAGCCGCACCTCGGTGTGGCAGGAAATCGGTGAGGGGCTCCAGGTGCTGCGCGAGCGTCCGCGGGTGCGCAGCGCCATGGTGCAGCTGGTGTTGCTCTACAGCCTGCTGGCGGCCCTTTACGTGCTGGCCATCAGCCTGGCCTCGGCCATCCCCGGACTGGGACCCACCCAGTTCGGCACCCTGCTGGCCATGAGCGGTCTGGGCCTGGCGATCGGAGCCCTGGCGGTGGCCCAGCTCGGCCAGGGCCTCAACCGCCGCCACCTGGCCGCCACGGGGCTGGGCACCATCGGCTGGAGCCTGGTGCTGCTGGGCCAGCTGCGCGGCAACCTCGTGTTCACCCTGCTGCTCTGCGCCGTGCTCGGGGTGGGTTCGGCCCTGTTGGCGATCCCCGCTCAGACCACGATCCAGGAGGAGACGCCCGAGGATCTGCGCGGCAAGGTGTTCGGGCTGCAGAACAACCTCATCAACATCGCCCTGAGCCTGCCGCTGGTGCTGGCGGGAGCGGTGGTGAGCCGCTACGGCCTGCTGCCGGTGCTGTGGGGGCTGGCCGCCATCGCCCTGGCGGCAGCCGTGGTGGAGCGGCCCTGGGAGCGCTGTTAGCGTGGACCCCCGGACGCGCGAGCCCTGGTGGCCCACATTGCCTGGCTGGGCAAAAAAACCCCGTTCTGCGGCAATGTCACCTACGGACTGAGCACCACCCATGCGCTGCGCAGCCGCGGCCACGGGATCAGCTTCATCCACTTCGACACCCCCGCCGGCAGCCTGCACCGCCTCGGCGAGGCCCTCACGGAGGTCGAAACCCTCGGCGACAGCAACGGCGGCGGCCCGGAAGTGGCCCTGCCCTATCTCGTCAAATCACAGGTTTACACGATTCCTTCGCTGGGTGCCCAGCGGGAGTTGCGGGAATCCCTGGAGCGGCTCAAGCCCGACCTGGTGCACGCCAGCCTCACGCTCTCGCCGCTGGATTTTCGTCTGCCCGATCTCTGCCAGCAGCTGGGGCTGCCGGTTGTGGCCACCTTTCATCCCGCCTTTGATGCCAGCCTGCGCAATCTCACCGCCGGCACCCAGCAACTCACCTACCAGCTCTACGCCCCGACCCTGGCCAAATTCGACAAGGTGATCGTGTTTTCGGAGCTGCAGGCCGAAGTGCTGCTGCGGCTCGGGGTGCGGGCCGAGCGGCTGGCGGTGATTCCCAATGGCGTCGACACCGAAACCTGGTGCCCGGCACCGGCCACGGGCGGCCAGGCCGCGGCCAGCGCCGACCTCCAGGAGCTGCGCCAGCGTTTTGCCGGCCGGCGCGTCTTCCTCTACATGGGCCGGGTGGCCACCGAGAAGAACGTCGAAGCCCTGCTCAAGGCCTGGCGGCTGGTGCGCCCGGCGGGTTGCGTGCTGGTGATCGTGGGCGATGGTCCCCTGCGAAGCGCCCTGCAGGCCACGGGTGCTGAACCCGACGTGGTCTGGTGGGGCTACGAACCCAGCCTGGAGCGTCGGGTGGCATTCCAGCAGCTGGCCGAGGTGTTCCTGCTGCCCTCGCTGGTGGAGGGGCTCAGCCTGGCCCTGCTGGAGGCCATGGCCAGCGGCACCGCCTGCATCGCCACCGATGCCGGCGCCGATGGCGAGGTGCTGGAGGGAGGCGCCGGCATCGTGATCAGCACCCAGGGGGTCACCACCCAGCTGCGCACCCTGCTGCCGGTGCTGCGCGACCAGCCGGTGCTGACGGCCGAGCTGGGGCGGCGGGCCCGCCAGCGCGCGCTGGATCGCTACACGCTGGACGGCAACATCGACGCCCTCGAGGCGCTTTACACCGAGCTTGTACCCCAGGGTTCACCGGTGGCCTGAGAGCTCCTGGCAGCAGGCGCCAAAGGCCGCCGCCGGATCCCCGGCAGCCGTGATCGGGCGGCCGATCACCAACTGGCTGGCACCGGCCACGAGGGCCTGGGCCGGCGTCATCACCCGCTGCTGATCCCCAAAGGCGGAGCCTGCCGGGCGGATGCCTGGCGTCACCAGGGCGAAGGGCTCGCGATGGTCGGCCCGCAGGGCCGCCACCTCCAGGGGGGAGCAGACGCAGCCGCCGATGCCGGCCGCCGCCGCCAGTCGGGCCAGCCGGGGCACATAAGCCTCCAGTGGCTCATCGATGGCCAACTCCGCAGCGAAGCGCGAAGCCTCCCAGCTGGTGAGCACGGTCACGGCCAGCAAGGTGGGAACGGGCAGGCCCGCGGCGCCGGCGGCCTCCAGCGCAGCAGCCTGGGCGGCAGCGAGGGCGTCATGGCCGGCACAGGCGTGCACCGTGATCAGCTCGGCCCCGAGGCGGGTGGCGCTGCGGCAGGCGCCGGCCATGGTGGCGGGGATGTCGTGGAACTTGAGATCGAGGAACACCCGCTTGCCCTGCTCCCGCAGCTGCCGCACCACCGCAGGTCCGCCGGCCACAAACAGCTCCAACCCCACCTTCACCCAGCGCAGTGCAGGGGTCGCAGCGGCAAAAGCGAAGGCCTGATCCGGGCCCATGCCATCGAGCGCCACGATGATTCGATCGGCAGGCTCTAACAAGGGCCGCTGGCAGCTTGACTGCAGGTTAGGGAGGGCGTCGCCCAGGCGACATTGCGATGGCATCAGCACTGCATCGAGGCCCCGATTCCACCGCCCAGGCTGGACCAGTGCGAGCCGCGGCCATGCCCTTCTCCGATCCCACTCCCCTACCGGTGACCCTCAGCCTGGAGCCAGCCCCGTGCTGCCCCCTGCCTGCCTGGCACCCCTGGGCCGATGCCGTGATCACCATCCCCTGCCGCTCCGGTGATGGGGCTACAGCCCAGCCCCCGAGCTGGGACGACCTGCTCGGCACCAGATAGCCGCTGCGGGGTGGGATCGGCCAGAGCCCAGGAGCCGGCGAAGGATATTTGCAAATCCCTGGCATCGAGGGCACAAGAAATCAAAACAAGATCAAAGGTCGGCGCTCAGCTGGCACATCGACTCCAGGGAAAAACACCTTCCAGGGTGACGACATATCAATCAACTTCAAACCGAGCGAGAGTTCATAACCGAACGCCAACGGATTTCAGTTTAAACTTGAGGGCGGCAGGCACTCAAATATCGCCTTTGCAAGTTTTCGCACCACATCTGCCTCGATCTAAATTTACACTCCCTATCACCATTAACTGATAGCTCCATACTCCCAGCAGTGAGACCATTGCCCTATTCAAAGTGTGAATCACGTCTTAATCACAAGTCCAGCGGCATCCGCAGGGTCAAGCAACTCAGTCGACCACCAGCCTCCGGAAGGTCTTCTTGCCTAGCTGCAACACCTTACCATCGAGTTCCTGCGAGCTGACAAACACCTGATTGGGATCCAACAGCTTCTCGCCATCAAGCCGGACGCCGCCGTCCTGGATTTTGCGTTTGGCCTCACTGCTGGTGACGCCGATCCCTACAGCTCCGATCAGATAGAAGGCCTTGGCCGGGAAGTTCACGGCAGCCAGGGAGGCCTCGGGCACCTCCGCCTCCGCCGCACCAGCCCCGGCCGCACCGCCCACCAGGGTGGCCGCGTCGGCCTGGGCCTGGCGGGCCGCCGCATCGCCGTGGCGCTGCCGGGTGATCGCAAGCGCCATCATTTTCTGCCGCTCGCGCGGATTGGCGGGCAGGGCCGCCAGCTCCAGATCGGTGAGCAACGTGAGGTAGTCGTCAACCACCGCATCCGGCACCTTCTCGAGCTTCGAATACATCGAGAGCGGGTCTTCAGCCAGGCCCACGGTGTTACCCAGGCTCTTGCTCATCTTCTGCACGCCATCGAGGCCCGGCAGGATCGGCAGGAGCATGCCGAACTGGGGCCGCTGGCCGAAATGGCGCTGCAGGTCGCGGCCCATGGCCACATTGAACTTCTGATCCGTGCCGCCCAGCTCCACATCGGCCTGCACCTGCACCGAGTCATAGCCCTGCAGCAGCGGATAGAGAAACTCGTGCAGGGAAATGGGCGTGCCGGAGCCGTAGCGGTTGGCGAAGTCTTCCTTGGCCAGCATCTGGCCCACGGTGCTGGTGCCCAGCAGCGCGATCACCTCGGGCAGATCCAGGCCCGCCAGCCATTCGCTGTTGCGGCGCACCTCCAGGCGGCCAGGAGTCTCGAAATCCAGCAGGGCCCGCGCTGGATCCTGACCCAGGCCCAGCTGCACCAGATAGGTCTCGGCGTTGGCCTCCACCGCGGCAGCGCTGAGCTGCACCCGGGTGGCGCTCTTGCCGGTGGGATCGCCGATGCGGGCGGTGAAGTCGCCGATGATCAGCACGGCGGTGTGGCCGGCATCCTGGAAGGCCCGCAGCTTGCGGAACAGGATCGAGTGGCCCAGGTGGATATCGGAGCCGGTGGGGTCGATGCCGAGCTTGATGCGCAGGGGGCAGCCACTGCGGTCCGCCTCGGCGATGCGGGCCCCCAGCTGCTGATCGGAATCCTCCGCAGCCCCGACGGCGCCGCCGGCCGGGAACAGATCCGCCATCCCCCGCGCCAGCCAGGCCGGCAACGAGCCAGGCACGGCTGAAGGATGCACGGCTGCTGGTTGCGATCCTGTCATCGGCACCGGGGCCCTGGGTGGGCGGATCGTACGCAGCCGCGCCGGGAGCGTCCTCAGGCTCTAGGCGGGAGCATCCAGCTGACCCTTCATCCGTTCGAGGGTCTGGTGCATCTGCTGAAACATCGTTTCCGGCGTCAGGCCGAACTGGCTGAGCTGGGTGCGCAACTGCTCGACGGTGAGCTTGGCCTGGAAATCCTCGGAGAGCTCGAAGCGCTTCATGAACACCCGATAGCGCTCCATCATGTCCTCCATCTTTTCGATGTAGAGCTTCTTGCCCTCCCGATCGAACTTGCCGTACTCGCTGCCCAGCTGCATCAGCTGCTGATAGTCGCCGAACAGCCGCTTGGCTTCGTCCTGAACGATCTCGGATTCAAAGAACGCCATGACCCTGGCAGCGCTGCGATGGAGTGATTCTGGTGAAGCCCGGCAGCCCTGGGGAGTGCGGATAGACGTAATCCCGATGCCGCTATCCCGATACCGCTATTCCGATGCCGCTGTTCCGATGCCGCTGCAGCCAGCCCTGGCCAGCATGCAGCCCGTGCGCGGCCAGCGTGAACCCCGTGCCGCCGTGAGCCACACCCGCACCGTGAGCCACCCCCATGGATTTCACGCCGAAACTCGAACAGATCCGCCGCAACACCAGCCAGATCCACAACCTGCTGCGGGACGCCCGGCTGGTGGCCTGCTTCGGCAACCGGGCCCTGCTGAGTTTGTTTGTGGGCGGCCTGATCGGCCAGGACCACCTGGTGGGGGCCGCCACCTGCGAAGCCGCCGGCCTGGCCCTGGTGGAACAGCACCGGCCCACGATGGTGTTTCTCAGCGACACCCTGGAGCAGGGCTCAGGAGTGGCCCTGGTGCAAGCGATCAAGCAGCGCTGGCCAACCATTCACACCCTGCTGCTGATCAGCCAGGAACAGCGCCAGGACGCCATCCAGACCGCCATCGAAGCCGGTTGTGATGGGTTGTTGGTGGAGTCCCGCCTGGGGCTGGGCAGCGCCATCGCCGCCCTCCATGCCATCAGCGGTGGTGGGGTGTACGTCGACCGCAGCCTGACGGAGCTGTTTCGCCGGGGCCATGGCGAGGGGGGGCCGCTGGAACCGCTGAGCGAGCGCGAGCGGGAGGTGCTCAGCCTTGTGGCCCGGGGCGACAGCAACGGCGAGATCGGCCAGGAGCTGTACATCACCGCCGACACGGCGAAAACCCACCTGCGTCACCTGTGCCGCAAGCTGCAGGCCCGCGACCGCACCCATGCCGCCGTGCTGGGGCTGCGCTGGGGGCTGATCGACTGGCCCGAAGCCTGAGGCCACCGCTAAGTTCGATCGAACTTTGTTGCGGTGGCGATCCGCCATGGGCCAACGGCACTGGTTGGATCCCCTCGCGCGCCAGGTGCTGAGGGCCACCGGGCAGATCACTGCGCCCCGCACCAGCCCCGAGCCTGAGCCGCCGCGCCCCGCCGGTCCGCCGGAGGATCGGGATCACGAGCAGGTGGAACGGGACCTGCTGGCGCTCAAGCTGCGGCAGAACCCCGCCCTCAAACTCGAGGATCCCGAAGCGGTCCGCCGCGCAGCCGCCCTGGGTTGGCGGCTCGATGTCAACCGGGCCACCCCCGCCGACTGGCTGCGGCTGCCGGGAATCGCAGCAGCCCAGGTCGACCTGTTGCTGCGGCTCCAGGCCGGCGGCGTGCAGCTCAGCGGCCTGGAGGATCTGCAACGGGTGCTGGAGCTGCCCCAAGCGGTGGTGGAGAACTGGGCTCCTCTGCTGGAGTTTCGCTGGTATGGCCAACCCGCCCTGCCGGCGCAGCCGTCCAGTCCCCTGGATCTGAACCGGGCCACCGCGACAGAACTCGAAAAACTGGGACTGGATCCGGAACGGCTGCGTCGGCTGCTGCGCGAGCGGGGGCGCGGCCCCTTCCGCGACCTGGGCGATCTGCAAGAGCGCCTGCAGCTGCCGGCGGCCCTGGTCGAAGCCTGGATCGGCAAGGTGCGGTTCCAGCCCGGCCCGGCCGGGCCGGTGTTGCCGCCTGCCGGCAAGGGGTCATAGGGCCATGGCGCGCCAGGGGGAGTTATTCGGTGGATCAGCCCTCGGGGGATCGGCCCATGCCGGGGCCGATGCGCTGCCCCTGCTGGCCCGGCAACTGCAGGAGTGGCAGGCCCGGCTGGCAACCCACCAACAGCCCCTGTTTGCCGACCGGGGACCGGGCGCCCAGCAGGGGTCGCTGTTTGCCGGCCCACCCGAGGATCCCCAGGCACAAGCCGAGCGCTTCCAGCCCCTGAGCCTGCAGCCCCAGCCCCTGTCGTTCTGGCGCTGGCCCGCCGCTCCCCAGCAGGGGGCCGCCCTGTATGTCGTCACCGATCGACCCGCCTCCCTGCCCCAGCCGCTGCTGCTCTACGTGGGCGAAACCAGCCGGGCTGATCAGCGCTGGAAGGGCGAGCACGATTGCAAGGCCTACCTGGCCGCCTACAGCGAAACGCTGCTGAAGGTCGGTCTCAGCTGCCAGCTCAGCATCCGCTTCTGGCTGGATGTGCCCCTGGCGGTCCGGCCGCGGCGGGCCCTGGAGCAGGCGCTGATCCGCCGCTGGCTGCCGCCCTTCAACAAAGAGACGCGCAGCCGCTGGGCCACGCCGTTCCAGGCGGATCCCACCTAGGCGCGCTGGCTACGATCGCCGCCAACCCCGGCCGGCCCATGGAGTTTCGCTGCATCCCCGACAACCTCCCCACGGCGCTGGGCCAGTGGGACGGCGACTGCCTGGCCGTCGGCCTGTTTGCCGGTGCCGATGATCGGCCGGAGCATCCCCAGCTGCAGCAGCTGACCACCGCCCTGGGCCAGCCCCTGGCCGAACGCCTCGAACAGCGGCGCTTCAAGGCCAAGCCCGGCGAGTGCCTCAGCCTGGATCGCCTGGAAGCCACCCCCCAGACCCTGATCCTGGTCGGCCTGGGTGCCCCGGCCGAGTTCTCCCTGGCCGGGCTGCGCCAGGCCTGCGCCGCCGCCAGCCAGGCTGCGGCAGCCGCCGGAGCCCGCCACCTGGCCCTGGCCATGCCGATCGAAGGACTGGAGGCCGGCGCCGCCGCCCGGGCCATGGCGGAAGCCACCCGCCTGGCCCTGTTCAGCGATCAGCGCTTCAAGAGCGAAGCCGAGCCGAGGCCCCAGCCAGCCGCCGTCAGCCTGATCGGGGTGGCCCGGGCAGCCGAGCCCGCCCTGGCTGCGGTGAACGCCACCTGCGCCGGCGTTGAACTGGCCCGCGAACTGGTGGCTGCGCCCCCCAATGTGGCGACGCCCCAGCACCTGGCCGACACCGCTGCGGCCATCGCCCGGGACTTCGGCATCACGCTGCGGGTGCTGGAGCGCAGCGACTGCGAAGCCCTCGGCATGGGGGCCTATCTCGGCGTTGCCCAGGGGTCCGATCTGGCTCCGAAGTTCATCCATCTCATCTACACCCCGGCCGGGCCCGTGCAACGCCGCATCGCCCTGGTGGGCAAGGGTCTCACCTTCGATTCCGGCGGCTACAACCTCAAAACCGCCGGCTCCCAGATCGAGATGATGAAGTACGACATGGGCGGCAGCGCTGCGGTGCTGGGGGCGGCCCGTTCCATCGCCGAACTGAAGCCCGCCGGTGTGGAGGTGCACGTGATCGTGGCGGCCTGCGAAAACATGATCAGCGGCGGCGCCGTGCACCCCGGCGACATCCTCACCGCCTCCAATGGCAAGACCATCGAAATCAACAACACCGACGCCGAGGGGCGCCTCACCCTGGCGGATGCCCTGGTGTACGCCTGCAAGCTGGAGCCCGATGCGGTGGTGGACCTGGCCACCCTCACCGGTGCGTGCGTGATCGCCCTGGGGGAAGAGATGGCGGGACTGTGGTCCAACAACGATGGGCTGGCTGAGGCGTTGCTGGGCGCTGGCCAGGCCGGCGGCGAAGATCTCTGGCGGATGCCCCTGCGCAGCTCCTACAAAGCTGGGCTCAAGAGCCCCGTCGCCGACCTCAAAAACACCGGACCCCGCCCTGGCGGCTCGATCACCGCAGCCCTGTTCCTGCAGGACTTCATCACCCCGAAGCTGGCCTGGGCCCACCTCGACATCGCCGGCACCGTCTGGAGTGACAAGGGGAGGGGGGCCGACCCAGCCGGGGCGACGGGGTTTGGGGTGCGCACCTTGGTGAACTGGGTCTGCGCCGGTGCCGCCACGGGGGCATCAGCCGGGATTTGAACCGCAACCAGAATTCAAGCAACAGCCTAGGTTTGGAGTCCTGACGCCTCAGCTCGCTCCATGGCCGTTCAGAAGATCCGCTGGTACGTCAAAGCTCAGCTGGGAGTGCTGCTGCTGCCGGCGGGGCTCTGCCTGTTTGGCGAAGCGGTGATCCGCAAGGGCATCCAGGTGCTGGCGGCCAGCGGCAAGGTGGAAACGCTCACCAGCCCCGGCCCCTGGTTCTGGTATGGCACCTTCGGCCTGATCCTGATCAATGCAGGCGTGGGCCTGATGGTCGAAAGCGGGCTCTTGCGCGGCTATCCCGGCCGCGGCTGAGGGCGGCTCTCAGGCGGCCACACCCACGTCTGCGTTGGCTGCAACCCCCAGGCTGGCCATCAGCTGGGCGGGTGACTCAAGGGCATGGATCTGCCAGCGGGCCCGCTCCCCACAGAGGGGCAGCAGGCGATCCAGGTCGTCCGCAGCCTGCTTCGGGCTCCCGTAGGGCCCGACATGGCGGGTCTGCAGACCGTCGCGAATGGTCAGCAGATACATACAGGGCAGCACAGAGAGGCACGGGTCACGGTAGGGAGGCGTCAAGAGGTTGAAAAGGGTGGGAAGCCGCTCCATCACAGCCGTCTGAGCCCTCAAAGACACCCCGCTCCTACAGATTTTCCTCACAATTGCAGCAGGGTCGGTGGGGCAGGCGCTCCCCGCTGAGCGCTCCCGGGTCAGGATCTCCTACCCGAAACCCAGGCCATGCCGCTGCGGGCCCGCTTGCCCCACAACGCATCGAGCCGTCGATCCCGTCCGCAGGCCCAGCGGTAGTAGTTGTATTTGACGCTGTTGCGCTCGGCATAGTTCTGGTGGTAGCCCTCCGCCGGCCAGAAGCGCGACAAAGGCTTGACCTGCACCTGGAGGGTCCCGGCAGGCCGCCCCAGCTCGGCGGCAGCCGCCTGGCGGCTGGCCAGGGCCTGGGTCTGCTGCTCGGCGCCGCTGGTGAAGATCACCGGGCGATAGGAGGTGCCGCGATCGCAGAACTGACCGCCGCCATCGAGGGGATCGATGTTGCGCCAATAGGCCCGCAGCAGGGCGGCGTAACTGAGGCGGGCGGGATCAAAGCGCACCCGCACCACCTCCTGATGGCCGGTCCCTCCAGCCGACACCTGGCCATAGGTGGGCTTGGCCACGGTCCCGCCGCTGTAGCCGCTCTCGGCGTCCAGCACCCCAGGCAAGGTTTCGAGATCGTGCTCCAGGCACCAGAAACAGCCCCCCGCCAGCACGGCCTCCTGAACCGGAGCCGCCTTCTGCGCCGGAGCCGCCCAGGCGGAGCCCGGCGAGAACAGGCCCAGCGGCAGAAGCAGCAACAGGGGAAGCAGCGCGCGCAGCACCAGGCTGGGCAGCCAGGCCAGGGGCCGGAGGGATCGGATCATGCGGCGTTGAGCACCTGGTCAAAGATGGCCGAAGCCGCCCGCTGGGTGACGCCAGGCTCCCCCAGTTCGAGCCGCAGGCGGCTGTAGCCCTCCAGCATGGTGTGCCGGGCCGCACTGGCACCATCGAGCAGGGGCAGGGCCTCACGCACAATCGCCGCGGCCGAGAGATCCTCCTGCAGCAACTCGGGCACAAGCCGCTCGCCCAGGACCAGGTTGACCGGCGAGATGTGGGGCACGCTGAAGCGCAGGATGTGGCGGGCCACAAAGGCGGTGACCCTGCTGACGCGGTATACCACCACCTGGGGCACGCCGCGCAGGGCCAGCTCGAGATTGACAGTGCCCGACTTGGCCAGGGCCAGATCGGCTGCGGCGCAGAGGCAGGCCTTGAGCTGGTCGGAATCGGCGGCGGCGATGATCTCGGCGCGCACACCCGCTTCGCTCAACTGCCGTGAGAGGTGGGCTTCAAAGCCCGGCAGACCCGCCGGCACCACCACCTGCAGCTCCGGCCGCCGCCGCTGCAGCTCCGCCGCCGCCGCAACGATGTGGGGCAGCATGTAGCGGATCTCCTGGCGCCGCGATGCCGGCATCAGCAGCAGCACCGGCGCATCGCGCAGCCCAAGCTGGCGACGCGCCTCCTGGCGGCTGGGCAGCTGGCCGATGGTGTCCAGCAGGGGATGGCCCACGTAGGTGACGTTGGCACCACGGCACCGGTAGAAGCGGGCCTCTTCCTGGAAGATCGCCAGGATCTGGTTGGTGAAGCTGATCAGGTTGGAGCGGCCGCCGTTGCCGAATTTGAACGCCCACTCCTGGGGGGCGATGTAATAGGTGACCGGCACCCGGGGGAACTTGCGCTTGAGGCGGAGCCCCAGGCTCACGTTGGGCCCCATGTAGTCGATCAGCACCACCCCATCGGGCGGGTCACGGCGGAACCAACGCTTCAGCCGCCGCTGCAGTTTCAAGGTGGGCAGCACAAAGGGAATGGCCTCCAACAGGCCGATGGCTCCCATGCGGGTGGTGTTGGCCAGCAGTGCGGCTCCAGCCCGCTCCATCCGCTCACCGCCGAGAGCCACGATCTCCAGATCCAGCTGGCGGCGACGGGCCTCTTCATGCAGCGCCCTGATCAACAGCGCCCCCTGCAGATCCCCGGACACCTCGCCGGTGCTCACCAGCAGCCGCAGCATCAGCGCGCCCCCGGAATCGGCCCGCGGCGGGACGGGCCCAGCGAGGCTTCCAGGAAGGTGCAAAGCTGGTCTGCGGCACCCTCCGGGGACTGACGGCGCAGCTGGCCAAGGGCTTCAGCCAGGGTCAGACCTCGGCGGTAAATCAGGGTCCAGGCCTGTTTGAGGTCCTCAAACTGCTGGCCATCGTCGAGCTCCACCAGGCCACTGCGCCGCAGGCCGATCTTGTTGAGGGCCCGCACCCGGGATGGATGGCCCTCCACCATCGTGAAGGGGGGCACATCGCGCTCGATCCGGCTCATGCCCCCCACCATCGCCAGGGTGCCGATGTGCACGAACTGATGGATACCCAGCACGCCACCGATCACCGCCCGGTCGCCGATCACCACGTGGCCGGCCACCGCCACCCCGTTGGCGATCACGATCCGGTCGCCCAGTTCACAGTTGTGGCCGAGATGGCTGTAAGCCATCAACAGGTTTCCGCTGCCCAGACGCGTCTGCTGCTGGCCGGTGGTGGCGCGGTTGATGGTGACGCACTCACGGATGGTGTTGTCATCGCCGAGCACCACCTCGGTTGGATCCCCGGTGTATTTCAGATCCTGGGGCTCCAGACCGATGCAGGCACCTGGAAAGATGCGATTGCCGCGGCCCATCCGCACCCGACCGTCGAGCACCACATGGGGGCCGATGCGACAGCCAGTTCCGATGTCCACCTGCGGACCGATCACCGCAAAGGGGCCCACCTCGACCCCATCGGCCAGCTGAGCCCTGGGATCCACAACAGCGGTGGGATGGATGGTCGTGGCCATCGCTCAATCCACCAGCGAAAACATCAGTTCTCCGGAGCAGGCCAGCTGGCCATCCACTCTGGCCTCCGCCTTCACCTTGCCGAAGCGCTGGCGCTTGAGGCTGAGCAATTCACAGGAGATCAGCAGCTGGTCGCCCGGCACCACGGGCCGGCGAAAACGCACGCCGTCGATCCCGGCGAACACAAACAATCCCTTGGGGAGATCGGGCATCTGGGTGACGATCAGGCCGCCAACCTGGGCCATGGCCTCGACGATCAAGACCCCCGGCATGAGCGGCCGACCGGGGAAATGGCCCTGAAACTGGGGTTCGTTGAAGGTGACGTTCTTGATCGCCACAGCCCGCTTGCCGGGCTCATGCTCAATCACCCGATCCACCAGGGCGAAGGGGTAGCGGTGGGGCAGCAGTCCCTGGATCTGCTCCGTGGTGAGAATCACCTCCCCGCTGGAACCCGCTGAGGCGGGCAGCGGGGAAGCGGGAACTGGAGAACTGGACTCAGACAAGGGCATCAACCGGGAGAGGGGATGGCAGGAGGCAAGCCAGCCAGAGCAGCCGCCAGGGAGGTGTGCAGCCCATGGGAGCCGCGGTAAGCGAACACCTGGGCCCGAGGTAAGCCGACGAGCGCCAGATCTCCCAACAGGTCCAGGATTTTATGGCGCACGGGTTCCTCGGCAAACCGCAGCGGCGGGTTGAGCCAGATTTCACCATCACACACCAGTGCATTCTCCAGACAGCCCCCCCGGATCAACCCCGCTGCCCGCAACTGATCCACCTGGGAGCGCAGGCCGAAGGTGCGGGCCGGGGCGATCTCATCAACGAACGTGCGGGGGGTGAGATCCAGCGAAAACAGCTGGCGGCCAATCGCCGCATCGGTGAATTCGATGGCTGCACCGAGGCGCAGGCCGTCGTAGGGCAAGGCCGTGGCGAAGCTGGAGCCGTGGCTCACCGTCACCGGAGCCTCGAGCTCCACGCCCGCCGAGGGGGCTGGCAGGGCCCGCAACCCCGCCTCGGCCAAGGCCTCCACCCAGGGCAGGGCCGATCCATCCAACAGGGGAATCTCCTCGCCGCTGACCAGAATCTCGGCCTGGGTCACCCCGGTGCCGGCCAGTGCCGCCAGCAGGTGCTCCACCGTGGCCAGGCGCCGTGAGCCCAGCCGCAAGGCCGTGCACAGCTGGGTGTCGCTCACCTGGCCTGGAGCCAATCGACAGAGCGGAAGTTCAGGCGCATCGAGCCAGCCCACCCAGAAACCAGGACACTCCGAGGCCTGAAGCCGCACCGTGCCCTCCTGGCCGCTGTGCAGACTCACCCCTCGGCGTTGCACCGGGGTTTGGAGGGTCCAGGCTCCGGTGTAATCAGCGGGCCACTGCACCACTAAAACTTCCAGCCCACACCGAGGTTGAAGCGCCAGTCACTGGTGAAGTCCTGGGTGGCGGCTTCCAGCCGCAGGGGGCCCACCGGAGTGGTGACGATCAGACCGATCCCCGGGGAATAGCCCTCACCCTTTTTGCCCAGCAGTCCACCTGGATTGCCAGGGATATCGCCCTGGGTCCCAAAGGTGGTGCCGGCATCAAAGAAGATCTCGCCGCTGATGATGCTGAAAATCGGAAAGCGGTATTCGATCGTGGCTTCGGCAAAGCTCTTGCCCACACCAAGATCGCAGTCGTAGTAGCCCCGCACCGAGTTGCCGCCACCCAAACAGAAGGCCTCATAGGGAGGGATTTCACTGCCGATCAACGAACCGGCAGACACTTGGAAGGCAAGAGCCTGCTTGCAATCCTTGGCCTCACCCGGCTTGGGGCGACAACCCTTGAAAACCTTCAACCACTCCACAGGGATGTAGTGGGTGAAACTGCCCCGCACCCGGTTGAAGGTGGGGGAGTTCTCACCCACGGAGAGAAACTGCTCGGTGCCAACGCTGAGGAAGTTGCCCTTCGTAGGATTGCGAGGGTCATTGAGGGTGCTGTAGGTCGCACCCAGCCGGAAACTCACCAACTGGTTTTCGGAGGCGCAGTTGTAGGCCAGGCAGATCACCTGGTTACTCGGGACCGTCTGGGGCGAGGTGGTGGCGCCAACCACCCCGTAGGAATACTTGCTGCCCGAAAAGTCCATCGGTGTGACTTCCTGACCCCCGAACGACAGGATCAGGTTCCAGGGCGCCTTCTTGTAGGGATTGCCACCATTGAGGGGACGCACAAACTGCACGTTGGCACCGAGGCGCTGAATCGCCACGGTGTCGAAGTTCGTGGTGACCGTTTCGGTGCCGTTGTTGTTGACGGTACGACTGGTGACGACATCAAAGTCGGCACCGTCAAAGTTTTGAAGTTGATAGGTGAAGGAGGTGTTTTCGCTCTGGAAGAGCTGGGGAACCTCACGACTGAAGAAGAGCCGTGCCCGGAACGAGGTGCGGTACTTGTTGTCCTTGATCCAGGGGTCAGTGAACGTGATGTCCCCGAGCCCCCCGTATTGGCCGTAGGAGATGTTGGTGCCCAGGTCCCAGGCGCGACCAAACAGGTTGCTGTCCTGCAGCTGGATCTGGCCGAACACGCCCTGGCTCTGGCTGTAACCCAGACCACCGGAGAGGGATCCACTGGACTGCTCAACGATGCCCAGCACAATCACCACCTTGCCGGGCTCGGCCGGCACCGGCTTGAGCGTCACCTTGACGTCGCTGAACAGGCCGGTGCCGTAGATGCGCTTGATGTCTTCCTCGAGCTCACGGCGGTTGAACACCTGACCGGGCCGCAACGACACCTCCCGTGTCACCACCCAGGGCTTGGTCTTGCCCCGGATCGGCTCGCCCTTGTCGTTGGTGGCCGAGCCCTCCTTGTTGAGGAACTGGACCTCAACCCCCTCAACGGTGCCCTGACGCACCAGCAGCTCGACCACCCCTTCCGGACTCACCCGACTGGGCCCGGTGATCCGGGCCAGGGAATAGCCCTGATCGGCATACCAGCGCTGCAGCTCCTGCATGCGGGTCTGCAGGGTGTTGAGATTGAGGGTCTTGCCGTAGTCCGCCGCGAAGGTGTCCTTGACGACCTGCTCGGGCAACTTCAGGTCGGTGGGATCAAGCTTGACCTCCTGCAACACCGGGTTGGCGACCACCACCACCACCAGGCGGACACCCAAGGGACCATCCACAGGCTGGATCCGCACATCGGAAAACCAGCCGCTGGCGTAGATCGCCGAGAGGTCGGTCTGGAGTTCCGTGCGGGTCACCCGGGAGCCGGGGGTAGCCGCCATGGCGGCGTAGGCGGCCAACTCCAGTCGCTCCTGCTCGGGATGGCCCTGGAGGCCTTCGATCACCACCTCGGCGATCAGCACCTTGGGCTCGGCCTTGGCGGCGGGCTGGGCGACTGGAGCCGGAGTCGGTTGAGCGCTGGGCGCTGGCTGGGCGGGTTCTGGCTGGGAGGGCGAGGCCTGGGCAGGGGTGGCTGGGGCGGGCGCCGGTTCAGCCAGAGGATTGTCCAGCTGTTCGGATACCGGTCTGGATTGGGAGGGCTGTTCGCCACCGGGCGGCGGGGATCCGGCCGACGGCGCGCCGGTCTGGGCGAGGGCAGGGGTCGCCGAGAGGAGAGCGGCACCAACCAGGGGCCACGCAGCCTTCAAACCCAGCAAGCCAGCCATGCGATTGGGGTGCGGTGCGGTCGGGCCGCAAATTTCGTTGACCTTACCCGTAGACCCTGGGTTCCGGACAGGCCCCTTGGACCCGTTTGAGGACCTCCCCGTAGGCCTCGACAACACCACCCAGATCCTGTCGGAATCGATCCTTGTCCAAAATGCGGTCCTGGACATCAACCACGCCCTGATCCCAGAGACGACAGGTGTCCGGGCTGATCTCATCGGCCACCACCAGTTCACCACGGGTGGTGAACCCCAGTTCGATCTTGAAATCCACCAACGTCAGCCCGATCGCGTCAAATAAAGCCAAGAGCTCGCGGTTGACCGCACGCGCCAGGTCCTCCACCTGCCGGCGCTGCCCCGGGGTCACCAACCCCAGATGCTCCAGCCGGGCCTCGGTGAGCAGGGGGTCGCCGTAGGCGTCGTCCTTGTAATAGAGATCAAGCAATGGTGGCTCCAGGGCCGTGCCGGGTTCGATGGGCATCTGCTTGCAGAGCGATCCCGCCGCGATGTTGCGGATCACCACCTCAACGGGAATCACCCGAACAGGCCGGCACAACATCCAGCGCTCTCCACCGACCCCCAGGTAGTGGGTGGGCACCCCACGGGAGACCAGGTGTTCGAACAACAGGGCCGAAATCCGGCAGTTCAGTTCCCCCTTCCCAGCCAGCTGGGCCTTTTTGAGGGCGTTGAAAGCCGTGGCGTCATCTTTGTATTCCACCGCCACCAGATCGGGCTGGTCGGTGGCATAGACGCGCTTGGCTTTTCCTTCATAGAGAAGTGAACCGAGGCTGTAAGCCGTCATGGCTGGGACACAGGAGTAGGGGGAGCAGCATGGCCGCCGGGGGAGCGGGGGGAGCGCAGTTGACGCTCCAACTCGACCTGCCTGGACGGATCCGCCGGATCGCGACGACGCAGCAGCCATTCACCGTAGGCATCGTCGATGCCGCCGCTGAGCCGCAGGCGGCGCTCCCGCGCCCGCTCAGCCCACGCAGCCGACTCCGGTGTGCTGCCGGTGAGGGCCAGCTGCTGATCGAGGATCTGAGCCACCAGTCCCCACGACCCAGACGCAGCGGCCTGCTCCAGGGCCAGCTCCAGCAGGCGATTCTGCTCGGGGGCGGGCAACCCCTCAAGCAGAGCCACCGCCTGGGAGAGACGGGCCGCCGTCGCGGCCCCGGGCTGGGCACTGCTGACCAGCACCTCGGCCGCCCGTTGCCGCTGGCCCAGGCTCTCCAGGTGGCTCGCCAGCTGATCCAGGGCCGGGCGCGTCACCCGGGTGCCGTCCTGGAGCTGGCTGACCGGCAGCTCCAGCGACGCGAGCGACGCCAGCTTGCCGGCCGCCAGCCGCTCCAGAGCATCGGCGGCCAATTGATGGTGCAGGCCCAACTCGGCGGCGCGCCACTGAAGCATCAGCCACTGGTCCCGCTCGGCACCCGCCGCGGGGCTGACGCGGCCGAGCACCTGCAGGGCGCCATCGGGAGCCCCGCAACTGAGCAGGCTGTGGGCGTTGGCCAGCACCACCGCCAGGGGCTGGGGGGCCGGATGCATCGTCAGCAGACGCTGCTGCAGGCGACGCAACTGCGGGCCATCCCCCCGTTGAAGGGCAGCGGTGCAGGCCCCATCGAGGGCGCTGAGGTCGCCGCTGCGCAGCAGGGCCGCCAAGGCTGGATCGGGCGCCGCCGGCTGGGGCGCGGCCCAGAGCGCAGCGGGCAGGGCGCCGATCGACGCCACCATCCCCGCACCTACACCCAGCGCGAGCCACCCCCGGAGACACCGCAACGGGGACAGCGGCAGTGGGGACAGGGGCAGTGGGGAGAGGGGCAGTGGGGAGAGGGGCAGCCGGGCACGGGGGGAGAATGGCGCTGGGCTTGCCGGCATGTCGAACAACAGGGCACGGCGGCCCGCTCAGCAGAGTTCAACCTAGAAGAGCTGCTGCGACCCTTCCACTTCAAGTTCCGCCCCTCACCAGGCCCCATGCCCTCCGCCCCCTGCCCAACCCCCGCAAGGATCCTCGTGATCGGTGGCGGTGGTCGTGAAAATGCCCTGGGCTGGGCGCTGGCGCGCTGCAGCGCTGTGGAGGCGGTCTGGATTGCCCCGGGCAACGGAGGCACCCCCGACCTGCCCGACTGCCGGCAGCTGGCGATTGCTGAATCCGACCAGGCCGGCCTGATCGCCGCCTGTCGCGATCTGGCGATTGAGCTGGTGGTGGTCGGCCCGGAAGCCCCGCTGGCCGCCGGCCTGGCCGACGCCCTGAGAGCCACAGGGGTGCCGGTGTTTGGACCGGGTGCCGATGGAGCCCAGCTGGAGGCCAGCAAACAGTGGGCTAAAGCCCTGATGCAGGACGCAGGCATCCCCACCGCCGGCTACTGGAGCGCCAGCAGCCCCGAGCAGGCCCTGGGGATCCTGGAGCGCGAGGGCCGGCCCCTGGTGGTCAAGGCCGATGGCCTGGCGGCAGGCAAGGGGGTCACCGTGGCCGAGACCCTGGAGGAGGCCCGGGCCGCGATTGAGGAGATCTTTGCCGGCCGCTTCGACAGCGGCCCGGCCAGCGCAGACGTAGACGGAGACGGAGACGGAGACGGAGAAGCCAACGCCGACGTCCCCGGGGCCACCCTGGTGCTGGAGGAGCGCACCCACGGGCCTGAGGTGTCGGTGTTCGCCCTCTGCGACGGCGAGCGGATGGTGCTGCTGCCCCCCGCCCAGGACCACAAGCGCATCGGCGAGGGCGACACGGGCCCCAACACCGGCGGCATGGGCGCCTACGCACCGGCGCCGCTGCTCGATGCCCAGGGCCTGGAGGAGGTGCGTCACCTCGTGCTCGAGCCCACCGTGGCCGCGCTACGCGCCCGCGGCATCGACTACCGCGGCGTCATCTACGCCGGCCTGATGCTCACCGAGTCCGGCCCCAGCGTGATCGAGTTCAACTGCCGCTTCGGCGATCCGGAATGCGAAACCCTGATGCCCCTGCTGGGCCCTGAGCTGGCCCAGGTTCTGCTGGCCTGCGCCAACGGTGCCCTCGACCAGGCCCCGCCCCTCACGATCAGCACGGACTGCAGTGCCTGCGTGATCGCCGCCGCCCAGGGCTACCCCGGCACGATCCGCAAAGGCGATCCGATCACCAGCCAGCTGGCGCCCAGCGCGCAGCTGCAGCTGTTCCACGCCGGCACCCGCCGCGACCCCGACGGCAGCTGCCGCACCAGCGGCGGGCGGGTGCTGGCGGTGGTGGCCCAGGCCGACGACTTCGACACCGCCTTCGAGCGGGCCTACGCCGGCCTGGCCCAGGTGCACTTCGAGGGCCTGACCGCCCGACGCGACATCGGCCATCAGGTGCGCAGCCGATGAGCTGGCGCGCTGCCCTGGGCCGCTGGTGGGCGGAGTTCAGCCTGCAGACCAAGTTGCTGGCGGTGGCCACCCTCGTGGTGAGCCTGCTGATGACGGGCATCACCTTCTTTGCCCTCAACGGCATCCAGCGGGATGCCCAGATGAGCGACACCCGCTACGCCCGCGATCTGGGGCTGCTGCTCTCCGCCAACGTCACGCCGCTGGTGGCCGAAGGCAATGACCGTGAGCTGGCGGCGGTGGCCGATCGCTTCTGGCGCTCCAGCCGCAGCCTTCGCTACATCTTTTTCGCCGACCCCGAAGGCGTCATCTACCTGGGCATCCCGATCGGGGCCAGTTCCGGCAGCAGCGAGCTGCTGCTCAGCCGCCGGCTCGAATTGCCGGCCGACCTGCAGAAGCGGCCCGACACCCCACTGATCCGCCAGCACCTCAGCCCGGACGGCCAGGTGACCGACGTGTTCGTGCCGATGGTGAGCGACGGTCGCTACCTGGGGGTGTTGGCCCTCGGCATCAACCCCAATGAAACCCTGCTGGCCAGTGCCGCCCTCACCCGGGAGGTCACCGTGGCGGTGTTCATCTCGATCTGGGTGCTGGTGATCCTGGGAGCGGTGTTCAATGCCCTCACCATCACCCGCCCGGTGAAGGAGCTGTTGCAGGGGGTGCGCTCGATCGCCGGCGGCAAGTTCGAAACCCGCCTGGCCCTGCCGGTGGGCGGGGAACTGGGCGAGCTGCTGGAGGGCTTCAACACCATGGCCTCCCAGCTGGAGGACTACAAGG
The DNA here is from genome assembly GCA_044371095.1 of Cyanobium sp. GTDB lineage: Bacteria > Cyanobacteriota > Cyanobacteriia > PCC-6307 > Cyanobiaceae > Cyanobium_A. Next base: position 10,153 of record JBILUH010000004.1, on the reverse strand, counting down.
CCGCCAACATCGAAGAGCTCACCGCCGCCCAGGTGAAGCAGCAGTCGCTGATCGCCACGATGGCCGATGGCGCCGTGCTGCTCGATGCCGAGGGAGCCATCGTGCTGGCCAACCCCACCGCCCGTCGCCTGTTCCGTTGGGAGGGACGCAACCTCGAGGGCAACGACCTGATCGCCGAACTGCCCGAACGACTGGCTATTGAGCTGCAGTCCGCCCTCGAAAGCGTCACCTGCCGCGACCGTGACACCACCGATGTGCGCTGCAGTTTCGGTGAACCAGCCCGCACGCTGCGGATCGTGCTGCAGTCGGTGCGCGATGCCAGTGGTGAAAGCCTCAAGGGCATCGCCATGACGATTCAGGACCTCACCCGCGAGGTGGAACTCAATGCCGCCCAGAGCCGTTTCATCAGCAACGTCTCCCACGAGCTGCGCACGCCGCTGTTCAACATCAAGAGCTACGTGGAAACCCTCCATGACCTCGGCGACCAGCTGACCGAGGAGGAAAAACGGGAATTCCTCGGCATCGCCAACGCCGAAACCGATCGCCTCACCCGACTCGTCAATGACGTGCTCGACCTCTCCCGTCTGGAGTCCGAACGGGTCTGGACCCTTGAACCCCTTGAGCTGGCCCCCGCCATTGAGCAGACCCTGCGCACCTACAGGCTCAACGCGGACGAGAAGGGCGTGACCCTGGCCTTCGACGCCGACCCCCTGCTGCCCCGGGTGCTGGGCAACTGGGACCTGCTGTTGCAGGTGTTCGACAACCTGGTGGGCAACGCCCTCAAGTTCACCCCCAAGGACGGACGACTGCAGCTGCGGGCCTACCCGTGGCCCGATCTCTGCCAGCTCGCCCCGGGCACGGCCCCGAACAGCGAGAGTCCGAGTTGTGAGCTCACCTCACCGCTGCCGAGGCTGCGCATCGAGATCGCCGACAGCGGCTGTGGCATCTCAGAGGCAGACCAGGAACGCATCTTCGAGCGCTTCTTCCGGGTGGAAAACGCCGTGCACACCGAGGCGGGCACAGGGCTGGGGCTGTCGATCGTGCGCGGCATTCTCGAGAAGCACGGCACCCAGGTGCGCATGGCCAGCGAACCGGGCGTGGGCACCACCTTCTGGTTTGACCTGCCCCTGGAGGATTCCGACACCGACGAACTGCAGCTGCTTGCAGAGCGGCGTCGCTATGACCAAGCTGTCCCCCTGTGAGCAGCCCTTCACTTAGCGGTCGTCGTCAGCCACGCCCCGCACAATCCGCGACAGCTCGCTGCGCTCATCGGTGGTGATGCGGTGGGGCACACCGGAGATGATCCGCTCAAAGTTTGAGAAGGAGTCCTTGATCTCGGGCCCGTTGCTTGTGATCACGAATTCGCGGATGCCCTTGTCGTGCCAGGAGCCCCGCATCTTGAACACGTTGAGGGCCCGGGCCATCTCACCGCGGATCTCCACGTACTGCAGCAGCAGGATCGTGTCAGTGATGGTGGAGATGTGGGAATCGGTGATCGAGTGACTGCCCATGAACTCCTCAGATGTGTTCGTGAAGAAACCGGCGATCTCCTCCTGCTTGGCGTAACCGGTGACGCCGATCACAAACTGTCGGAAGGCGTTGTGGCTCACCCCGCGCGCCAGGGCGCTGAGTGAATCGATCGCCATCCGCGACGGCTTGAACTGGCTGATTTCGGTCTTGATGATCTGGAGGTGATCCTCCAATCCGGTGGATTCGGGATAGGCACAGATGATCTTGAGCAGTCCATCCTGCTCCATCTGCTCAAAGTCGATTCCCCAGCTGGTGGCATTGCGCAGCAGCTGGGCCCGGGATTCTTCGTAGGCAAACAGGATTGCCCGCTCCTTGTTGGCGCAGGCATTCTCGACAAACTTACTGACCAGCAGCGTCTTACCGGTGCCCGTGGCACCGGTGGCCAGGATGACCGAATCCTTGAAGAAGCCGCCGCCACACATCTCATCGAGCCGCGGCACACCGGAGCTCACTCGCACATTGGAGCTTCGCTGGGTGAGGCGCATCGCCCCCAGCGGGAAGATGCTGATGCCATGGGCCCCCATCGTGAAGGGGAATTCCCCCTTCATGTGAGTCGTACCCCGCAACTTGAGGATCTCACAGGTGCGCCGGCGACGCTCACCCTCCAACACATTGCGCAGAATCACCACGTTGTCAGAAACGAATTCCTCAACGCCGTAACGGGCAATCGGCCCGTATTCGTCGATGCGCTCGGTGGTCATCAACGTGGTGACACCAATCTCCTTGAGGCGTGCAATCAACCTGAAAATCTCACGACGCACCACCGAAACAGCATCGTATTGCTGGAACACAGCGGTGATCGAGTCAATCGCCACGCGACGGGCCTTGTATTTGCGAATCGCGTAGTTGATGCGCTCAATCAGGCCGGAAAGGTCAAAGCTGCCTGCCACATCCTGCCCTTCCGGATCCGGCGAAGCATCAAGGATGAAGAGCTTGTCCTGCTCCACCATCTCCTGAAGATTCCAACCGAAGCTGGCGGCGTTGCGCAGGATATCGAGCGGTGACTCCTCAAAGGTGACGAGGATTCCAGGCTCGTTGTACTGGCGAATGCCGTTGTACAGAAAATTGAGTGAAAACACCGTTTTGCCGGTGCCGGAGGTGCCGCTGATCAGGGTGGAGCGGCCGATCGGCAGCCCGCCGTGGCACACGTCATCGAAGCCCTCGATCCCCGTCGGGAGCTTCTGCACCTGCATCAGGGGATTGCTGGTGGGGCTGAGGTCCTGCATCGACGGTGGGGTTCTGAGGAAAAACTACTCAGGGCAGCGGCCCCTGAGAAGGGAGAGGATCTGTAGGAGCGGTGGAGGGCTCCCCGCCGAACGCGGCATCGCCAAACGCCTCCTCAGACAGCGCTTCCTCAGACAGGGCCTCCTCCGTGAGCTCTTCGTAAAGGAGATCCAGACCGATCAGCACCCGCTCCCGGTCAGAGAGATCGCCGATGATCCGCCGCACCGGCGGCGGCAGGATCTTGGCCAGGGTGGGGGTGGCGAGGATCTTGTCCTCCTCCGCCAACTGGGGATTTTTCAGCACATCGATCACCTTGAGGGCATAGACCCCCCGGAATTCCGTTTCCAGAATGTTGCGCAACGTCTTGAGGGCACGCATCGAGTTTGGCGTGTTACCCGCTACGTAAAGCTTGAGAATGTAGGTCTTGCGTGGAGTCATGGTGAAGGAAGCTCCTTGGGTCAAGCCATCGAGGACTGTCCGGGCACCTCGGCCGGCAAACCAGCCAAGGGTGCATCGGGTGGAATCGAGCGGCGATACATCTCACAGAGATGGGCCATCACATCGAGAAGGGCTAGTCGGTAATCCTGGAGAAAATCGTTCTGATGTCCTTCCAGCTTGAGCTGCTTGGAAAAACCATCAATGAGATTCATGTGAATCTCAACAGTTTTGGTGATCGGCAAATCGCTGAAAAAAGCCGTATTCACAAAGCTTTCCAAGGCCTGGTTGGCAGCGGCCGGATCCCGGAAATAGCTGAGCAGCAGATCCCGATAGGTGCGCTCGAGGGAGTGGATCAGCTCAAGGCGCTCCATCTCCGGCAGGTTGCGCAGAAACCGGGAGGGATCGCGCTTGTAAAACACGCCCACAAAGCCAAGACGGCCCTTGAGCCGATTGGCCAACTTCCAGCGGTCGGGCGTATCGGGGGTCAGAGCGGCAGGGGAGCTGCTCGCCGTCACAAGGCCGTGCCGCAGAAAACGCGACACCGCCGCATCGAGGCTGTAGCTGAGCTGCTCCAGCTGATCGGGGGGAAGACGCACCTCCGTGTCGTGGAATTCGATCCGACCACTCACCACACCGATCACGACGGCCGGGAGCAGCAGGCCGAGGTCCGACAGGGCCTGATAAGCCTGGGGGTCGAGGGCCCCCTCTTCCAGCAGCAGCGCATCGAATTCCTCGCGCCTCTGATCCAGCTCCGCCACGGGATCGGTGGCTGGATCCACCCACACCATCTGGCAACGGCCGCCAGCCAGCCAACGGGAACAGGCATCCTGCAGACGGGGGTCGCGGATCAGGGAAGCGATGGTGAGAGCCGGTTCGGGCATGGACCGCTTCGGCAGCGGGACAACCCGCGGGAATGGCCCCCAAATGTTGACGAAAGGAGGGCCCGAGCCGGAGGATTGTTGTTTGTCTTTCGATTGTGTGCGCCAGGCCGAATGACGGACAGCCCTCCTCCGGGAGGACGCACCCTCCAGAGGATGCCCTTTCCAGGGAATGACCCGTCAGCCTGTCCACGCCTCTGCCGCCATGAGCTCAACCTCCGAAACCGCCGCTGCCGCTCAGGACAGCCCCGCCTCAGGCCCCTACGCCATCGTTGAGGCTTCAGGCCAGCAGTTCTGGCTGCAACCGAACCGCTACTACGACCTGGATCGGGTCGCCGTCGACGTCGATGGCAACTACACCATCGACAACGTGCTCCTGGTCAACGACGGCAAGTCCACCACCCTCGGCCAGCCCTACGTCACAGGCGCCACGGTGCAGCTCAAGGTGATGGCCCATCGCCGCGGCCCCAAGATCATCGTGTACAAGATGCGTCCCAAAAAGAAGACCCGGCGCAAGAACGGTCACCGTCAGGAGCTGACCCGTGTGATGGTCGAGTCCATCACCGTGGCCGGCAAGGCGATCGCCTGACCCCTGAGCGTCGCGCCCACGCCTCCGTTCCTGAGACCCCCTACCTCCTGATTCCCCTGATCCATGGCCCACAAGAAAGGCACAGGCTCCACCCGCAACGGCCGCGATTCCAATTCCAAGCGTCTGGGCGTCAAGCGCTACGGCGGTGAAACCGTGAGCGCCGGCTCGATCCTGATCCGCCAGCGCGGCACCTCCGTGCTGCCTGGCGTCAACGTCGGCCGCGGCTCCGACGACACCCTGTTCGCCCTCGTGGATGGTGTGGTCAGCTTCGACACCATCAAGCGCGGCCTGCGCAGCCGCAAGCGCATCAACATCGCCATCGGCTGATCGCGCTGCCTCCCATCCGGGCGAGCCGATCACTGCACAAGCCGATGACGGCACAAGCCGGCGGACGATCCCGCCGGCTTTTTCATGGCCAGGGCCACGGGCCCGTTCAGGCCAAGCGGTAGGCGCGGGTGGTGATCAGATAGGGGTGGAACACCTCCAGGAAGCGGCTCTGGAGCGTGCGGAAGAAGGCCTCCACCAGCTCAGGGGCATCAAAGTGAAAGGGGTACTCGCCGTCGAAGCCCTTGAAGAAATACCAGTTGAGCAAGGCCATTCCCTCCGGCCCCAGGCGCTCGGCAAACCGCTCCAGCTGAGCCACCGGATCGCTCAGGTGCTCCAGCACGTCCAGACAGACGATCGTGTCGAAGCGCAGCGGCAGGGCCGGATCGGCCAGATCCCGGAAACAGCGCAGCTTGGCAGCCAGGCCCAGCTCGGCGGCGCGGGCCTCGACGAAGGCCCGGTTGTGGGGATTGAGATCCACAAACCACACCTGCTCCACCTGGGGCAGGGCCGCCGCCGCCAGGGCATGGCTGCCGATGCCGCCGCCGAAATCGAGCACCTGCCCGACCGCAAAGCGCTGCTGCAGGCGCAGGGTGTCGGCGATGTAGTCGGCACTGCCGAGGTGCCAGGCGGCCAGCTCCAGCAGATGGCCGGTGCCCACCGCATCTTCGTAGAACTGCTCCACCCGATCGGGATCGAACGCCCCCGGATGCAGGGCGGCCAGATCGTCGGTGCTGCCGGGCAGGCGGTGCTCCAGCTCCGCTGGGGCGATCTCGAGGAAGGCGGCCAACTGGGGCCGCAGGGCAAAACCATCGCTCAGAAACCGCTCCACCGTCAGGGTTGAGACCAGCGCCGTCCCCTCTTGCCTCTCCACCACCAACGCCATCCCTGTGCAGGTTGACGCCAACCTAGGTGCCGGGATTCTGGGCCCCTTCAGCCACCCCATCGAGCAGCTCGGCCCCGGCGCCGGGCACCTCCAGCCAGTGCCGCAGCCAGGCCACCAGGCCGTAAAAGGGCAGGGTGTCAGCCAGGGCGGCCATCAGCTTGAACAGATAGCCGCTGGCAATGAACGAGACCAACTGGGGCAGCACCGGCTCGCCGGCGCGCACCGGCAGCACATGGCTGCCGTAATGGCTGATCAACACCACCGCCGTGGTGTCCACCAGCTGGCTCACCAGGGTGGAGCCGTTGTTGCGCAGCCACAGGGCCTTGCCGCCACTGACGCGTTTCCAGAAATGGAACAGCCGCACGTCGGTGAACTGGGCCGCCAGATAGGCCACCATCGAGGCCCCCACCGCCCCGAAGGCCAGACGGCGCACCTCGAAGAAGGTGGCCTCCGGCGCACCGGCAAGGCCCGGCAGGATGCCGCCGAGCCAGAGGATCAACACGATCCAGCCGTTGAGCGCCAGGCCCACCCACACCAGCTGCCCGGCTTTGCGCTCGCCCCACAGCTCGCTGATCAGGTCGGTGCAGAGGAAGGTGACCGGATAGGGCAGGGCGCCAACCGCCACCACGATCGGCCAGGAGCCGATGCTGCCCAGCTGCAGGAAGCGGGTCAGCCCGAGGATGTTGAGCATGCCCATGGTGCCGAGGAAGATGCCGGCCAGCACCAGAAACGCCAGGTCGCGGCGCTGCTGCAGGGTCATCGATGGCGAACATGGGACCCTGCAAGGCTGACGCTCCGATCCATGGCTGACCAGCCCTGCGGCTTTCTGGTGCTCGACAAGGCGGTGGGCCTCACCTCCCACGCCTGCGTCGGCCGGGTGCGGCGCGCCTATGGGCTGAAACGCGTTGGCCATGGCGGCACGCTGGATCCGGCCGTGACCGGCGTGCTGCCGATCGCCCTGGGCCCCGCCACCCGGCTGCTGCCCTACCTGGAGGGCGACAAGACCTACCGGGGAGTGGTGCAACTGGGGGTGCGCACCATCAGCGACGACCTGGAGGGGGAGGTGCTGGGCCGCGCCTCCATACCCACGCTGACGGCGGCCGATCTGGAGGCGGCACTGGGGGCCTTCCGCGGCACGATCCAGCAGGTGCCGCCCCAGGTCTCAGCGGTGCATGTGGACGGCCAGCGGGCCTACGCCCGGGTGCGCCAGGGCGAGCAGCTGCAGCTGACGGCCCGGCCGGTGACCGTGCAGCAGCTGGAGCTGCTGGGCTGGGATGCCGCGGCCGGCAGCCTGGAGCTGCTGGTGCGCTGCTCGGCCGGCACCTACATCCGCGCCCTGGCCCGCGACCTGGGAGAGGCGCTGGGCTGCGGCGGCGCCCTGGCCCGGCTGCGGCGCACCGAGGCCCTGGGCTTCAGCCTCGCGCAGGCGGTACCCCTGGAGCACCTCGATCAGGCGCCCCTGCCACCCCTGCTGGATCCCCTGGCGGCCCTGGCGCACGTTCCCCGGCGGCAGCTGGATGAAGCGGAGCTGGAGGGCTGGCGCTGCGGCCGGGCCCTGGCCGCCGGACAGCCCCTGGAGGCAGACCAGGAGCTCGCCGCCGAACAGCCGGTGGCCGTGTTGGCACCGGATGGCAGCCTGGCCGGCATGGCCCGCGCCAGTGGCACCGGCCTGCTGCAGCCGAAGCTGGTGTTCAACGCCGCCGGTTGACTCCGCCTGCTGAGGCTGCCAACGGCCGCAGCGCCACCCTTCCCCCGTTCTCCCCGCACCCTCCGATGGCCGGCCACAGCAAGTGGGCCCAGATCAAACGCACCAAGGCGGTGGTGGACGCCAAGCGGGGTGCCGTGTTCACCCGGCTGGGCCGGGAGGTCACCGTGGCGGCGCGGAGTGGTGCCGACCCAGCTGGCAACTTCCAGCTGCGCACGGCGATCGAGAAGGCCAAGGCTGCCGGCGTACCCAACGCCAACATCGAGCGGGCCATCGCCAAGGGCTCCGGGCAGGGCAGCGGTGCGGGCGATGCCTTTGAAGCCGTGCGCTACGAGGGCTATGGCCCCGGCGGGGTGGCGGTGCTGGTGGAGGCCTTCACCGACAACCGCAACCGCACCGCCGCCGAGGTGCGCCTGGCCTTCAGCAAACACGGCGGCAACCTGGGCGAAACCGGCTGCGTGGGCTACCTGTTTGAGCAGCGGGCGGTGGTGCAAATCGCCCCGGCTCACCAGCAGGGACAGCCCCTGGACGAAGACGCCCTGCTGGAGGGACTGCTGGCCCTGGAGGAGCAGGGGGGGCCGCCGTCCCTGGGCTACGAGCTCGATGACCAGGGTGCCGAGGTGTTCGGTGCTTTCGAGGTGCTGGAGGCCCTGCAGGATGGCCTGCGCCGCCAGGGTTTCCCCGTGACCGGCTGGGAACACCGCTGGATCCCCCAGACGGCCTGCCCTCTCGGCGACCCCGACACCCTGCGGGGCTGCCTGCGCATGCTCGATGCCCTCGAAGATCTCGAAGACGTGCGCAGTGTCACCAGCAACCTGGAGGCCGACGAAGACCTGATGACCAGCGTGCTCGCCTGAAAGCCCAAGCAGGTCGGATGACAACTGGTTTACACGCCAGGCAGGCCTGGGATGGCTGATCAAGCTGGGGCCCCCCTGCCTGCTCGCCTCGCCCCATGCCAAGCCGTCCCTCTGGAACCTGGGCCGCGGCGGTCCTAGGCCTGCTGAGCGTCTTGCCCTGGGCAGGCCTGGCCCAGGCCGCTCCCACCGCCTCGGGCAAAACCAGCGTGGACACTCCGGCGCTGGGTCGCCTGGAGCTGGAGAACGGCTACCCCACGGCCGCCACGGCACGCAAGCTCTACGACGCCCTCGACCTGCAGCGGGCCACCCAGGGCTACCTCTGGGCCCTGCCGGCGGTGGGCTTCAAGGCCCTCTACGACGCCCAGGCCAAGACCATGGGCGTGCGCAACGGCGACGTGCTGCTCTACCGCACGCTGCAGGACAAGGCGGGGATGCTCACCCCCAACATCACCACCCTCTACGCCTTCAGCTTCTGGGATCTGGCCAGGCAAGGGCCCCTGGTGGTGGAGGTGCCAGCGGGGCTCACGGCTGGCGGCGTGCTCGACATCTGGCAGCAGCCGATCACCGACGTGGGCCAGACCGGACCCGACAAAGGGGCCGGCGGCAAGTATCTGATTCTTCCCCCCGGCGCCGCGGAGGTGACGGCCCCCGGCTACCGGATCTTCCGGGCGAGCAGCAACCAGATCTGGTTCGGCACCCGCGGCCTGGCGCCCGACAAGGCCGTGGCCGAGGCCACCGTGCGCCAGCACCGCCTCTACGGCTGGAACCAACGCGCTAAGCCACCGCTGTCCCGCTACGAGGAGGTGGGCGATCGGCCCTGGCAGTCGGCCCAGCCCGCCGATCTCACCTATTGGCGGCTGCTCAGTGATCTCTACGCCAACGAGCCGGTGGCGCCACGCGACAGGATGCTGTTCGGCATGCTGACGCCCCTGGGCATCAGCCCGGGGCAGCCCTTCAAGCCCGATGCCAGGCAGGCGCGGATCCTCGGCGAGGCGGCCCAGTTGGGCGACCTGATGGTCCGCACCATCGCCTACGACAAGCGCACCCCCGGCGCCACGGTGTACCCGGGCAAGCACTGGGAGTACGCCGTCCTGTTCGATCTCGATCAGGAATCGCCCGACAAACGGCGCGTGCAGTTCGACGAGCGCAGCTCCTGGTTCTACGAGGCGATCGGCATGTCGGTGGGCATGCAGGGCCGGGTGCTCGGCTTCGGGCAGGTGTACCTGGAGACCTCCAAGGATTCCCGGGGCCAGTGGCTCGACGGTGGCCGCACCTACCGGATGCGCGTGCCAGCCAACGCCCCGGTGAAGCAGTTCTGGTCGATCACCCTCTACGACAACCTCAGCCGCGGCCCGCTGATCACCCCCCAGGGCGCCGCCGACCTCAGCTCCCGCAAGCCCGACCTGGTGAGCAACGCCGACGGCTCGGTGGATGTCGATTTCGGTCCGGTCCGGCCGGCTGGGGCGAAAAACTGGATCCAGACCACGCCGGGCAAGGGCTGGTTCGCCTACTTCCGCTTCTACGCCCCCACCGAGCCCTACTTCGCCAAGACCTGGCAGCTCAACGACATCACGCCGATCAAGCCGTGATGCCCGCCGCAACCCTGATCAGCCCCCCGTTGCTCCACCGCCAATCCACGCCAACCATGCCTTCACATCTCAGCCGCCGGCTCAAGGGCCTGGCCCGACCGATTGCTCTGCTCAGCCTCGGCAGCCTTATCGC
>JBILUH010000084.1:0-6331 GCA_044371095.1 Cyanobium sp. | reverse complement strand
CAGCACCCAGTCGGCCTGGCGCCTCAGGCCCACGGCCCCATCGGCGGGGCTGATCAGCAGCCCTGTGGCGGGGCGAACCGTGAGGTCGTTGAGGTCGTCGCCGATGAAGGCGGTGTGCTCCTGCTCCAGCTGCAGCGTGGCCTGGAGTTGGCGCAGGGCGCTGAGCTTGTCGCCCACCCCCACCAGGCAGTGGTCCACCTGGAGATGCCGGGCCCGTTGCTCGATGGCGCCGCTGCGCCCGCCACTGAGAAAGGCCACCTCGATGCCCGCCCGCTGCAGCATCCGGATCGCCAGACCGTCCCGCACGTCGAAGCGCTTCACCACCCGGCCCTGCTCGTCGTAGTGCAACCCACCATCGGTGAGGACGCCGTCGACGTCGCACACCAGCAGGCGGATCTGGCGCAGGCGTGGGCTGAGCAGGCGTCGCTGCAGGCGCGAGCGCAGATGCAACCTGCTCACAGGGTGCTCGCTGCCAGGCCGTCCTCCAGCACCTGGCGCAGGGCCATCAGCTGGCTCAGCAGGGCCTCGAGCCTGTGCAGCGGCACCATGTTGGGCCCGTCGCTGAGGGCGTTGTCGGGATCGGGATGGGTCTCCATGAACAACCCATCCACGCCCACGGCCACCGCTGCTCGGGCCAGGGGCGCCACGAATTCCCGCTGGCCACCGGTGCTGGTGCCGCGTCCCCCGGGCTGCTGCACCGCGTGGGTGGCATCGAAGATCACCGGGCAGCCCAGGGCCTGCATCTGGGGGATACCGCGGTAGTCCACCACGAGGGTGTTGTAGCCAAAGCTGGAGCCCCGCTCCGTGAGCCAGAGGCGGTCGCTGGCGGGATCCAGGCCGAACTCCGCCATTTTGTGTACCACCTGGGCCATGTCCCAGGGCGCCAGGAATTGGCCCTTCTTGACGTTCACCACCTTGGTGGTGCCAGCCACAGCCTTGGCTGCGGCCTCCAGCAGGTCGGTCTGGCGGCAGAGGAAGGCCGGGATCTGCAGCACGTCGACCGCCTGGGCGGCGGCGGCGGCCTGGTGGCTTTCGTGGATGTCGGTGAGCACCGGCAGGCCGAAGGTCTGCCCCACCTCCTGCAGGATCGCCAGGCCCTCCTCGGGGCCCGGCCCGCGAAAGGATTGGCCGGAGCTGCGGTTGGCCTTGTCGAAGCTGGCCTTGAACACGTAGCGGATGCCGAGCCGATCAGTGATTGCTCTCACCTGTTCGGCCACCGGCAGCACCAGATCGCGACTTTCGATCACGCAGGGGCCGGCGATCAGGGTGAAGGGGATGGCCGTCATGGACGCTCAGCGGCATTGCTGGTGGTGAACCCAGCCTGCACCAGATCGTGCAGCCGCAGCAGGCCCAGCAGCTGGCGGGGCTGGGCCGGATTCACCACCGGCAGCACCGAAATCGCCTGGCGGGGATTGCGCTCCATCAGCTGCAGCGCCGCGATGGCCAGGGTGTCGGGCGCCACGGTGATCGGGTTGGCGGTGGCCATGGTGCCGGCGCGGAGCGCAGCCCAGCGGTCGGGGGCATGGCGTTGCAGGGTGCGGCGCAGGTCGCCGTCGGTGATCAGCCCGGCCAGCTCGGCGGGGTTGTGGGCCGCCTGCACCCAGGCTGCCCCGAGGCTGCCCTTGCCGTTGCTGCCCTCGGTGAGCCGGCCGATCACCTCCGCCAGAGGGGCTTCGGGCGAGAGGCCATCCAGATCGCTGGCCGGCACCATCAGATCGGCCACGGTCAGGGTGAGCTGGCGGCCCAGGGAGCCGGCTGGATGGTTGATGGCGAAGTCTTCCGGCGAGATGCCGGCCCGCTCCATCCACACCGCCGCCAGGGCATCGCCGATCGCCATCGCCACCGCCGTGCTGGCGGTGGGGGCCAGGTTCAGCGGGCAGACCTCCCGATCCACCGCGCCATCGAGCACCACGTCGCAGCCCAGCGCCAGGCTGGAAGCCAGACGACCAACCAGGGCGATGCGGGCGGTGCCGCGGCGGCGCAGGTGGGGAAGGATGGCCAGCAGCTCCTCGGTTTCGCCGCTGTTCGAGAGCAGCAGGGCCACATCGTCGGAGGCAACGATGCCCAGATCGCCATGCAGGGCGTCGACCGGGTTGAGAAACACCGCCGTCAGGCCGATCGAGGAGAAGGTGGCGGCGATCTTGCGGGCGACGATGCCGCTCTTGCCCACCCCCGTCACCACCAGTTTGGCGCGGCGCTGGCGGCAGCCCTCCAGCAGCTCCAGGGCGGCTTCCACCTGCTCACTGCTGAGGCGCTGGGCGGCGGCGGCGATGGCGGCAGCCTCTTCCTCCAGGCAGCGGGTGAGGGCGGACAAGAAGCCGGGATCAGCAGTGGTGCCATTCTCCCTGCCGGCTCGCTGGGGCGGACTTCAGGTGTGCACCTGAGCGATCATGGCCGCCTGGGCGAATCCTGCTTGGTGCAGTGCGGCGAGGGCGGCGTCGCCTTGATCGGCGGGAATCGCCGCCAGCAGGGGGCCGCAGGTCTGGGGATCGATCAACAGGCCCTGGCGGGCCGCCTCGACCGGGCTCTGGAGCTGCACCCGCTCCCCCAGCAGGGCCAGGGCGCTGGCATTGGAGGGGGCCAGGCTGCTGGCCCAGCCCTGGTGCAGCAGGCTGAGGGCCCCGGGCAGGGCTGGGATCGCGTCTGCCGCCAGCGTGACGCGGCAGCGATCAGGGCTGGCGGCCAGCATTTCGCCCAGATGGCCCAGCAGCCCGAAGCCGGTCACGTCGGTGCAGGCCCGGCAGCCGTGGCGGGCCAGGAGCTCCACCAGGGCTGCCTGGCTCTGTTGCATCTGGAGGAGGGCGGCGTCGATCCACTGGGGCTGGGCGTTGCCGGCCATGGCGGCGGCAAACAGCACGCCCGTGCCGATCGATCGGCTGAGCAGCAGGCCATCGCCCGGGCGCAACGGCCCCTTGCCCCAGGGCTCTCCGGCGCCGGTGCGGCCATTCACGCTCAGCACCAGGCTCAGCCCACCGGCCGGGCCCTGGTGGCTCTGGTTGTCGCGGGCCTCCAGGGTGTGGCCGCCGATCAGCTGGGCCCCCAGCGGCGCCAGCACCGATTGGATCCCCGCCAGGGTGTCGCTGAGCAGGTCGGCCTGCAGCGGCGCCGCCAGCTCGGGCAGGGTGACCACCGCCTGCACGCTCTCCACCCCGGCGCCGCAGGCCCAGAGGTCGCTGCAGGCGTGCAGGGTGGTGAGCCGGGCATTGAGCCAGGCGTCACCCACCAGCGCCGGGAAGCCATCAACGCTCTGCAGCAGCTGCGACCCATCTGGCGCTGCGCCGATCACGGCGGCGTCCGCGGCGCTGGCCGGGGTGCCGCCGCCCAGACCGTTGCGCGTCAGGGCGTCCTGCAGCGGGCTGGCGGCCAGCTTGGCGGCGCAGCCCCGGCAGGCCATCGGGGTGGGCGCCCCGTGATCCATGGCCTGGAGGCTGCTGAAGCGGGCCATGAAGCGCTGATCGAGGCGTTGCTTCCAGCGCCAGAGCAGCGGGCTGGGCCCGCAGGCCCAGGGGCCCCAGAAGGCCACGGCCTGGGGAGCGGCGATGGCCTGGCTGGGGCGGCTGAGGCTGCCGCCATCCCCCAGCAGCTGCAGGGCCCAGCGCTGGGGCCGCCAGGGCCGCAGCGGGCGACCCGCCACCGCGCCGGCCAGGTTGCGGGCCAGGGTCGGAGCGCAGCGCACGGCCCAGACGCCGGCGGGGGGCCGGGGCTGGCCTGTGATGACGCCGCAGTCGCCGCTGGCAAACAGCCTGGGGTGCTGCTGCACCTGCAGGCTCGCTTCGGTGCGCAGCCGCCCCCAGGCGTCGCAGGGCAGTCCACTGGCGGCCAGCCAGCGGGGGCCGCGGCTGCCGGTGCAGGCCAGGTCGGCCGCCGCCCCCTCGGGGCTGTTTCTCTCGACGGGGATCCCTGCGCCCCGGAGCAGCCGTTCGCCGAGCCGGTTGGACGCCGCCGAGCCCAGATGCAAGCCGTTGCCCCGCAACAGCAGCGCGGGTTGCAGCCCCCGGGCCCGCAGGGCCAGGGCCACCTCCACGGCCGCCGCGCCGCCGCCACGGAGGCGGAGCTGGGCTCCAGCGGTGCCACGCTCCTGCTGGGCGCACCACTGCAGGAAGGGCTCCAGGGGCTTGACGGCCACCGCTGCGTGCTCGGTGTCGACGGTTTCCGCCCCCACATCGAGGCTGAGCCAGTCCCAGCGCAGGCTGGGCCGGCCCTCCAGCTGCAGCTCCCGTGCCTGGGGATCGAGGCCCGTGATCTCCGCCTGCACGAAGGTCACGTCGGCCAGCAGGCAGAGGCGGCGCAGGTCGATGCTGCAGGCCTGGGCGTCGTAGAGGCCGGCCACCAGTCCCGGCACCATGCCCGAATACAGGACGGTGCTGTGGCGACTCACCAGCGTGATCCGGGCTGGTGGGCGCCGACCGGGTCGCCCCCGCCCCATGGCCCACATCCGCAGCAGCAGCGCATGGCTGTGGCCGCCACCGGCCAGCATCAGCCTGGCGTCAGCGGCCATAGCCCTTGGGGTTGGCCTGCTGCCAGTTCCAGCCGTCACGGCAGATGTCGGCCAGCCCGCGCTGGGTGCACCAGCCGAGACGCTCGGCGGCCAGGCGGGGCTCGGCCACGGTGCTGGCGGCGTCGCCCTCACGCCGCTGCACAACGGTGTAGGGCACCGGGCGGCCGCTGGCGGCTTCAAACGCCCTCACCACCTCCAGCACGGAGTGGCCCACCCCGCTGCCCAGGTTGAGGGTGAGCAGCTGGGGCGGCTCCGCCAGCAGCACGTCGAGGGCGGCCCGGTGGCCGTCGGCCAGGTCCATCACGTGGATGTAGTCGCGGATGCCGCTGCCATCGGGCGTGGGCCAGTCGCCGCCGAACACCTGCAGCGCCTCTCGCCGCCCCACCGCCACCTGGCTCACGAACGGGAACAGGTTGTTGGGGATGCCGCTGGGGTCTTCGCCGATCCGCCCGCTGGGGTGGGCTCCGACGGGGTTGAAGTAGCGCAGCCGGGCGATGCGCCAGCCGGGCTCACTGGCGCTCAGATCGGCCAGCAGCTGCTCCACGGCGGCCTTGCTGTGGCCGTAGGGATTGATCGGCTGGATCGGTGCTGTCTCGGGGATCGGCACCACCTGGGGGTAGCCGTAGAGGGTGGCGCTGCTGCTGAACACCAGGGTGCGGCAGTGCTGGGCCTGCATGGTCGCCAGCAGCTGGCGTGAGCCCGCCAGGTTCACATCCCAGTAGCGCAGAGGGTCGCGCACCGATTCCCCCACCGCCTTCAGCCCGGCGAAGTGGATCACGGCCTCGATCGGCCGGTCGCCGGGGGCCGCGGCGAAGGCGCACTCCAGATCGGCAGCGGAGCGGATGTCGCCCTTCACCACCGTCAGCCGGCCGGCGGCCTCAGGGCCGGCCAGCTCCTGCACCCGCCGCAGCGCTTCCGGGGCGCTGTTGGAGAAGTTGTCGAGCACCACCAGGCTGTGGCCCGCCTCCAGCAGCACCAGGCAGGTGTGGCTGCCGATGAAGCCGGCGCCTCCCGTGATCAGCAGTTGGGCCAAGCGGGCATCCCGTGCTTCCGGAATAGTCTCTCGCCAGAGGCTGGCCGCGTTCCATGGCGTCACCAATCATCCACAGCATCTGCTGCATCGGCGCCGGTTATGTGGGCGGTCCGACGATGGCGGTGATTGCGGATCGTTGCCCGCAGATCCAGGTGACGGTGGTGGATCTGAACGCCGAGCGGATAGCGGCGTGGAACGATTCCGATCTGGCTCAGCTGCCGGTGTATGAGCCGGGCCTGGATGCGGTGGTGGGCCGGTGCCGTGGCCGCAATCTGCACTTTTCTACGGCGGTGGAGGCGTCGATCGCGGCGGCCGACATGGTGTTCCTGTCGGTGAACACGCCCACCAAGGTCAAGGGCCTGGGAGCGGGTCAGGCCAGCGATCTCAAGTGGGTGGAGGCCAGCGCCCGCACGGTGGCGCAGGCGGCGCGGGGCCACACGATCGTGGTGGAGAAGAGCACGCTGCCGGTGCGCACCGCGGCGGCGGTGAAGGCGATTCTGGATGCGGGTCCGGCGGGGAAGAGCTTTGCGGTGCTCTCCAACCCCGAGTTTCTGGCGGAGGGCACGGCGATCGGTGATCTGGAGGATCCCGATCGGGTGCTGATCGGTGGCGAGGATCCGGAGGCCATTGAGGCCTTGGCGGGGATCTATGGCCGGTGGGTGGCCCCCGAGAAGATCCTGCGCACCAACTTGTGGAGCAGCGAGCTGAGCAAGCTCACGGCCAACGCGTTTCTGGCGCAGCGGATCAGCTCGATCAACAGCATCGCGGCCTTGTGCGAGGCCACGGGCGCGGATGTGCGG
>JBILUH010000003.1:0-70328 GCA_044371095.1 Cyanobium sp. | reverse complement strand
ACTCATAATTCGCCTTAGCCGAGTTCGATCCTCGGGACCCCCATTCACCAGTCAGCCCGACAGCCAGCCCGATTCGGCAGCTGCTTCTATCCTCAGCTCACTGATGGCTCCCCGGTGGGGCTTCCCGTGATCCAACTCCTGGCGTTGGCCATCCTGCTGGCCCTGCTGGCGTTCTTTGCCGCCGCGGAATTCGCCCTGATTCGCCTGCGGCCGAGCCGGGTGCAGCAGTTGCAGGAGGCCGGTGAGCCCGGGGCCCAGGCCGTCGCGAAATTGCAGCACCGGCTGCGGCGGGTGCTGGTGGCCACCCAGCTGGGGGCGGCCCTGGCCCTGGTTGCTTTGGGTTGGGCAGGTCGTGGGCTGGCCGAGCGGCTGGGGGTCTGGCTGGGGAGCCAGAAGGGTCTGGGCACCGCCACCCAGGGATGGCTGGATGCCGGTGTTTTTCTGTTGCTGGTGTTATTGGCGACGGTGCTGGGTGGGTTGCTGCCCAAGGCCTGGGTGTTGCACCGACCGGAGGTCTCGGCCCTGCGGCTGGCGCCGCTGCTGGATTCCGTGATCCGCAGCCTGGCCCCCTTGCTGTCGCTGCTGGAGCGCTTCAGCGGCACCCTGCTGCGTCTGCTGGGGCTCCCCCGCAACTGGGATGAGCTGGTGCCGGGGCTCTCCGCCGGTGAGCTTGAGACCCTGATTGAAACCGGCAGTGTCACGGGCCTGATGCCCGATGAACGCAACATCCTCGAGGGGGTTTTTTCGTTGCGCGACACCCTGGTGCGTGAAGTGATGGTGCCGCGCTCCGGCATGGTCACCCTGCCGCTCGATGTGACTTTTGCCGAGCTGATGCGGGAAGTGCACGACACGGCCCACGCCCGCTTTCCGGTGATCGGCAGCTCCCTTGATGACGTGCGGGGTCTGCTGGATCTGCGGCGCCTGGCCGATCCGATGGCCCGGGGGCTGCTCAGTGCCGACACCCCTCTGGCCCCCTACATCACCCCGGTGGCCCGGGTGCAGGAGAGCACGCCCCTGGCCGAGCTGTTGCCGCTGATTCGCAGTGGTCAGCCCCTCCTGGTGGTGGTTGACGAGCACGGAGGCACCGAGGGCCTGGTGACCGTGGCCGACCTCACCAGTGAGATCGTCGGTGATCAGGACGATTCCCTCGAAGCGGCCCAGGATCTGCAGCTCCTGGGCGAGGGCTGCTGGTCGGTGGCCGGTGATCTCGAGATCTTTGAACTCAACCGGCAGCTGGGCCTGCAGTTGCCCGAGGCGGAAGGCCATCACACCTTGGCGGGCTTCGTCTTGGAGCGGCTTCAGCACATCCCCGCTCCGGGCGAGGGCCTGCGTTGGAAGGGGCACCAGTTTCGGGTGCTGGCCATGGACGGGCCCCGTATCGAACGGGTGCAGATCGAGCGTCCGGTGGCGGAACCAGGGCCTGTGCAGGAGAGCTGATCCCCGTCGGACGCACCCTGATCCCCGATAATGGCGCCAGCCGTGAGCCCCTGCCTTGAACCCTGTGCGTGTGGGTGTCATCGGCATCGGCAACATGGGCTGGCACCACGCCCGGGTGCTGAGCCTGATCAAGGATGCCCAGTTGGTCGGCGTGGCCGACCCCGATGCCGTTCGTGGTGAGCTGGCTACCCAGCAATTCGGCTGTCGCTGGTTCCCTTCCTACGAGGCGATGCTGCCGGAGGTGGACGCGGTCTGCATTGCGGTTCCCACCCTGCTGCATCACCGGGTGGGACTGGCCTGCCTGAGGGCGGGGGTGCACGTGCTGATCGAGAAGCCGATTGCCGCCAGCCAGGAGGAGGCCTCTGAGTTGATCCACGCTGCCGATGCGGCGGGGCGGCTGCTGCAGGTGGGCCATATCGAGCGTTTCAACCCCGCATTCCGCGAGTTGGTGAAGGTGGTGGCCAATGAGGAGGTGGTGGTGCTGGAGGCACGGCGCCACAGCCCCAACCCCGATCGGGCCAACGACGTGTCTGTGGTGCTCGATCTGATGATCCACGACATCGATCTGGTGCTGGAGCTGGCCGGGGCCCCGGTGATTCGGCTGGCGGCCGCCGGCGGCCGCAGTGCCGAAGGTCCGATCGACTATGTCAACGCCACCCTGGCCTTCGCCAACGGGGTGGTGGCCAGCCTCACGGCCAGCAAGATGGCCCACCGCAAGATCCGCAGTCTCTCGGCCCACTGCCGCAGCAGCCTGGTGGAAACCGACTTCCTCAACCGCACCCTGCACATTCACCGCCGGGCCCATGAGTCGGTGAGTGCCGACCACGGCGAGTTGGTGTATCGCTCCGACGGGGTGATTGAGGAGGTGAGCACCACCTCGATTGAACCCCTCTACGCCGAGCTTGAGCACTTTCTCCAATGTGTGCGCGGTGTCGAGACCCCGGCGGTGGGTGGTCTTCAGGCCTCCCGGGCTCTGCTGCTCGCTGATCTGATCGAGCAGTGCGTGGAGCAGCCCAATCTCTGCATGAGCCTCGAGGTGCCGATTTAGCTCGCGCTGGCCGGGTCGGTGAGCTGGCGCAGGGCTTCCAGTTGCCAGCGGCGGCAGGCGCCAGGCGACGACAGGTAGAAAGCATCCCAGGCTTCCGCCTTGTGGAGACCGTATTGCTCGGGTGCGATGTCGGGATGGCGTTGCTGCCAGCCCACCCGCACGGCGTGCCCGATCACCACGTCCAGCACCAGGTCGTCGTCAAAGACCACCTCGGGGTTGGCGCCCAC
The DNA here is from genome assembly GCA_044371095.1 of Cyanobium sp. Classification (GTDB taxonomy): domain Bacteria; phylum Cyanobacteriota; class Cyanobacteriia; order PCC-6307; family Cyanobiaceae; genus Cyanobium_A. Next base: position 67,616 of record JBILUH010000003.1, on the reverse strand, counting down.
GAAGGCGATCAGGGTGATCAGGGTTTCGGTGCAGAGGTGGCGGTAATCCGGGGCTTCGATCTTGCTGAGCAGGTGATCGACGAGGGCGGCGAAGTTGCGCTCGCCTGGGGTCTTTTCGCTCAGCAGCGGAGCACTGTCGAGGCGGTTGCGCTTCTCGAGCTTGTCCCCGATCACGATGCCGCGGCAGTGGTGCAGCAGATCCCAGATGCCGGGATAGAAATCGCGGGGCACCCGGCCCAGGGCCCCGAGCCGCAGGCGGTGTTGCAACCAGCATCCCCCCCTCGGCAGTTCCTCGAGTGGATCGGGGACGTCCCAGCGCACCCGGCCGCTCACGTGCAGTTGCTCCTTGCGCTGCAGGGCGGCCTTGGCATGCTCCAGGTCGGCCAGCACCGCCCGCAGGCGGCGTTGGATGGCATGGGGAGGCTGATCGCAGAGGGCTTCGAAGGCGTCGATCGGACTCAGATCGGCTTCGGTGGCCAGTTCACCGGTGAGCAGTAGCAGCAGTTGACCCAGTTGCAGGGTGAGGCTGCCGCTGAGCAGCGCCGGCTCGTGGCGGGCCAGGCCATCGAGGGCCAGCAGCAGTTCCTGCTGCAGCATCCATTCCCGGCCGTCTTCGCCACTGAAGCGCTTGATCATCGCGGCGATGCTGGCGCTTCCCTGGGGTTCGCTGATGCGGGAATCGCTGGTGTAGTTGCGTCCCACCACCACCTGCTTCTGGCGCACCAGCAGGTCGGTGAGGGCATCCTCCAGCTGCGGATGCACCAGGTCGAGGGCGCCGGCGACGCGCCGCACCACGTTCCAGTCGGCTTCGGCCAGGGCCCGGCGGTACACCTCTTCCAGCAGCTCCTGCAGACGCACCGGCTGGTTGCCCGCGGGTCCCTGCAGGCGCGAATCGGGCCCCAGGCGTCGCAAGAGCTGTTCGAGCACTTCGCCCTGCTCCTCCAGGGAGCAACTGCGCCAGAGCCGTTCGGCCAGGTCGCCGATGCTGATGTCCTGGCGCTCGAGGTCCTGCTCTTCGCGGGCTGACAGGGGCGCCTGGCTGGTGCTCGCCCGCAGGGGAATGGGGGCCGGCGGTTGGGGGATTGCCGCCGGGCCCACCTGGAGCGGCAGCTCGACCCAGCTGCCCTGGTCCAGGAGGTCCGTCAGGGTGCCCAGCTGCACCGGCACGCCGTCCAGCAGGCCAGCCTGCAATTGCCGCCCCAGCCGCAGAAAGGCCTCAGGGTTGGCCTGGAAGGCCCCCTCGGCCACCGGCACCAGCAGCAGCGGCGAGCCGCTACCTCGCCAGTGGCGCTGCAGCAGCCGCAGTTCGGCCGTCACGGCGTCCACAAGTTGTTCCGGATCGTCGGCGAGGTAGAAGGTGTCCTCTTCCAGCACGGCCGGCAGGAAGGCCAGGGTTGTGTCGCCCTGGCGGTACAGCCTGGCCGTGGCCATGGTTTCCATCCGCACCGGCGGGTGGCCGCTCAGCCCCAGGGCCGGGTTGGCCCCCACCTGGGCCATGCGCTGGGCCAGCTCCTGGGAGCTGCCGATCCGCACGGCCGCGGCGTTTTCGGCGCCGTGGGCCATCGGCAGTCCGGCTGCCTGAAGGGCCGCGGCGATGCCGGCATGGGCCGGCACCAGGGCCACCAGCACCTGATCGGCCCCGAGGGGGCTGGGCCTGCGGCGGCCGATGGGGTCCAGATCGTCCGGGGTGATCAGTCCATGCAGCAGCAGGTCGGCGAGCCAGGTGAGGCTCTGGGTCCACAGCAGCGGCACGTTGGGATTGGCCACCCGACCCTGGCTGCCTGGCCGGCGCCGCTCGGCCTCGACCGCCTCTTCGGGCACCAGATACAGCTCGGGCAGCAGTGCTCCCCCCTCCTGCTCCAGGCTCACCGCCGCCAGGTGTTGCCGCCACTGACGGGCCTCATCCCAGCGCTCCTCGCAACAGGCGGTGACCAGTTCGTAGGCCCAGAACAGGGGCCACTCGCATTCGATGTGCTCGAACTCGGCCAGCTCCTCCCGCTCGTAGTGCAGGCGGGTGTGGTCTTCGACCACCGTCTGGTGGCCGTCGCGGCGGAAGCGCTTGTAGCCGTAGGCGCCGCCCAGCTCGGCGCGGATCTTGGCGCGGGTGCGCTCCGCCAGCTGGGGATCTTCCACGGCCCAGGCGGGGTAGCCGATCACCGACAGACAGGCGCTGTCCACTTCCTTGCTGGCCGATTCCCGCGGCAGCAACCCCTGCAGGGCCCGACGCAGGCGCACAATCGCGTCATGGGGGATCACCAGGCAGCAGCTGCCATCGCCGTGGGGGCCGTAGAGGTCGAGGCCCTCCAGGGCTTCGAGGGCCGCTTTCACCATGCCGATGGAGCTGGCATTGCGCTCCGGCATGCCGTGGTTGCCCTTGTCGCCGCGCTCCCAGATGCCGTAGTCGGCAACGCGGTAGGCGCGGGCCACGTAATACACCAGGTTTTGCACGAAGTCGCATTCGTGGCTGCTCTGCACCACCACGAGCCCCGAGCGGGTCAGCTGGGCCAGCTGCAGCAGAAACAGCGCCGTGGCATCGAGCTGCAGGTGCCCCCAGCCGTCGTCGGCCACCACGGGGCCACCGCTGGCGGTGTCGAACTTGGCGTGGATGGCATGCAGCCGGTGCAGGCTCTCCTTGAATCGTTCGACCTTCGGGGCCTGGCGCAGCATGGCGTTGAGCAGGCCGCGCATCAGCTGCAGCACCCGCCCTTCGAGCTCGTAGACCCGGCGGCTCGGTCCCCGCAGCCGGCGGTGGGCGAGGGCCAACCCCCAGACGCATTGAATCGAGTAGACGCAGTCGCGAACCCAGGCGTCGGCGTAATTGCCATGCACGGTGTTGGCCGTGCTGGCGGGCAGGAGGCCCGTGATCGGGTGCTGCCGGCTCAACACCACCCGATCGATCTGCCGATCCAGCTCCTGCAGCACGTCCCAGGCCTCGGCAGGATGGGCGCCGATCGGATCTGACGACTCGGTCGAACCAGTCATTGGCAGGGATTGCGCCATGGGTGTCCCAGAGCCAGTGTCAAGCCAGCCATAGATTCTCCACCCCCACCCCACCTCCGAATGGCAGCAACGGCAACCGAACCACGACGCACCAGCGTTCTGGGGGTTCCGGTGGACGTCTGCCCCGACGTTTGCGAAGCAGCCCTGGCTCTGCGGCAGCGGGGCGGCGGTCAGATCGTCACCCTCAATGCCGAGATGACCATGGCGGCCAAGGCCGACCCTGCCCTGGGGGCGGCGATCGCTTCGGCAGCCCTGGTGATTCCCGACGGTGCGGGCGTGGTGTGGGCCCTGGGGCGGCAGGGCTTCCGGGTGCGCCGCAGTCCGGGCATTGAGCTGGCCCGCGACCTGCTGTCCCATGCCGCTGCCCACGGCTGGAGGGTGGCTCTGGTGGGCGGCTCACCGGCGGTGATGGAGCAGCTCACCGGTCGGCTACGCCAGGAACTCCCTGGGTTGCAGCTGGTGCTCAGCGCCCATGGCTACCAAAGCGCCGAGGCCTGGCCGGGCCTGGAGCAGCAGCTGGTCGGCGCCCGCCCTGATCTGGTGTTGGTGGCCCTCGGTGTACCGCGGCAGGAAACCTGGATTCAGCAGCTGCCGGGGCGCCGCGGGGGGCTCTGGATGGGAGTGGGCGGCAGCTTTGACGTCTGGGCAGGGGTCAAAAAAAGAGCCCCCACCTGGATGGGAGCTCTGCAGATCGAATGGTTGTATCGCCTGATTCAGGAGCCGAGCCGCTGGCGACGGATGCTGGCTCTGCCAGCTTTTGCCTGGGCGGTGCTGCGGCAGGGCTGAGGCCCGATGGCCCCGGGATTTGGATGCTCCCGGGGCTGGAATTCAGCCGGAACCCAATGCTCAGCGGAAACCCACCGAGGCCTGCCACACGAAGGCCAGCAGCAGGAAGAACAGGGGGATGATCGGCAGGATGTCCACCAGCGGGCCGAAGGCCTGGTAGGCCTCGGGGAGCTGGGCCAGGGTTTGCAGGGCGTAGGCGGCCATCCCGGAATTCACTGAGCGTGAGGCGGACGCTACCACGTGTGGGCGGCCGGGGAATCGGCTTCCCACGGAGCGAAATCCTCTGCAAAACAGCCGTCGGCAATCGCCTGGCCCATGGCGTTGCTGAAGCGCACCAGCTGGGTGATGTTGTGCAGGCTCAGCAGAATCTTCCCCAGCAGCTCCTCGCTCTTGATCAGGTGGTGCAGGTAGGCGCGGGTGTGGTGCCGGCAGGCCGGGCAGGGGCAGCTCGCATCCATGGGGGTGTGGTCGTGCCGGAAGCGGGCGTTCTTGAGGTTCCAGCGCTCGCCGCCCACCAGAGCCGCCCCGTGGCGCCCAAGGCGGGTGGGGATCACGCAGTCGAACAGGTCGAAGCCGTTGGCCACGGCGATCGCCATCTCCCGCAGGGTGCCCACCCCCATGAGGTAGTGGGGCTTCTCCTCCGGTAGCAGCGGCCCCACCTGGCGCACGATGCGGTGCATCTCCTCGGCGGGCTCGCCCACGCTCACGCCCCCCACGGCAATGCCCGGCAGGCCCATGGAGGCCACCACCCGTGCGGATTCCTGTCGCAGGTGGGGGAAGCAGCCGCCCTGCACGATGCCGAACAGGGCCTGGTCGGGCTTGGTGTGGCTGGTGATGCAGCGCTCCAGCCAGCTGTGGGTGCGGCGGCAGGCGGCGGCCACATCCGCTTCGCTGGCGGGGTAAGGGGGGCACTGGTCGAAGGCCATGGCCACGTCGGCCCCCAGCGCCATCTGGATCTCCATGGCCCGCTCGGGGGTGAGCTCGATCCGGGCGCCGTCGCGCGGCGAGCGGAACACCACGCCGTGGTCGTTGATCGTGTTGATGTCGCCCAGGCTGAACACCTGGAAGCCGCCTGAATCGGTCAGCATCGGGCCGTCCCAGCCCATGAACCGGTGCAGGCCGCCGGCTTCGGCCACGATCGCCTCGCCCGGCTGCAGATGCAGGTGATAGGTGTTGGAGAGCACCATCTGGGCGCCGGTGGCGCGCAGCTGGTCTGCCGTGACGCCCTTCACCGTGGCCAGGGTGCCCACCGGCATGAAGCGCGGCGTGGTGACCACGCCGTGGGGGGTGTGGAAGCAGCCGCAGCGGGCCCGGGTGCGGTTGCAGCGGGCCGTGATGGCGAAGGAGAAGGCGGGTGGGAAGCTGATTGCGCCGAACCGTGCTCTCCCGACGCTAGGTGTCGCTTGCCGAAGCCTTTCTCTGCGTGGATTCCTGGCTGGCTCGCCGATCTGGCGGGGGCCTGGGTGTTTTATTCCGTGCTGCCTGCCTGGCCCGGGATGCCGTTGCGCTTTGAGCGCATCGCCCGCTTTGGCCCGCTGATCGGACTTGTGCTGGGCGGCCTGCAGGCCTTGTTCTGGGGGCTGTCGGCGGGCTGGTTGCCGCTCGGGGCGCAGGTGGCCGTGGTGCTGGCCCTTGGGTTGAGCCTCACCGGCGGGTTGCATGTGGATGGCGTCATGGACACCGCCGACGGCCTGGGCGCTGGCCCCCGGGCCCTGGAGGCCATGGCGGACAGCCGCGTGGGTGCCTCAGGCGTGCAGGCCCTGGTCGTGCTGTTGCTGCTGCGGGCGGCGGGTTTGCTCTGCCTGGCGGCGGCGGCGCCTGCGTCCCTGCTTTGGGCGGCCTTCTGGGGCCGGGTGGCCCCCCTGCTGGCGATGCAGTGGTTTCCCTATCTGCGGGAGCAGGGCAGTGCCGGCTTCCACCGGCAGCACTGGCGGGGGCTGGCAGCGGAGCTGGTACCGGCGCTGCTGGTGCTGCTGCTGGCGCTGGCACTGGGGGCTTGGCTCGGCTGGCCTCCACCGCAGCTGGTCGGCCTTGTGCCGGCGGTGCTCGTCCCCCTCTGGCTGGGGCGCCGGCTCGGCGGCCACAGTGGCGACAGCTACGGCGCCTGCGTCGAGTGGGCCGAAAGCCTGGCGTTGCTGCTCAGTGGCCTGGCGCTTCGTTTCCTGGCAGCGTGAGGCAAAAGGCATTGCCCTGCGGGGGCAGCTCCGGCGCCACGGCGGCGGGCGGCACCACCAGGTTGAGCTCGCCGCCAAGACTGCGGGCCAGGTCTCGGCCCAGAGCCAGGCCCAGCCCCGTGCCCGGCAGGCTCTGGCCGCTGTGGCCTCGAACACCCCGCTCGAAGATCGTGTCCCGCTCCTCAGTGGCAATCGGCGTCCCGCCGTCCCAGACGGCGAGCTGCCAGGCACCTCCCGCGAGGGGTTGGCAGTGGAGGCCGATGGCGCTGCCGGCGGGGCTGTAGCGGAAGGCGTTTTCCAGCAGGTTGGCCAGGATTTCGGCCACGGCACCGCTGTCGCCGTGCCAGTCGGGCATGCGGGCGGGCGGCTGCCAGGGGCGAGTCTGCAGGGCGGCGGTGGCAGCCGCCCGTTGCAGCAGCGGCTCGAGCCAATCCGGCAGCGGTTGGCCCTCCGGCCCCACCAGCCCAGGGGGCAGCAGCAGGGGTTGGGCGGCCTCGCCGGAGACCGCCGGTGTCTCGCTGCGGCCCAGCTGACTGAGGGCATCGACATACCGGTTGAGCTGGCGCTCCTCCGCCAGCAATCCCTCCACCAGCGGTCGATTCTGGGTGTCCTGGTCCAGGCGCCGCAGCAGCAGTTGGCCAAACGTGCGCAGGGCTGCCAGGGGGTTCCGCAGCTGGTGAAGCAACAGGCCCAGTTCCTCCTCCTGTTGCTTCAGCGACTGTTGCAGCCGCTGTTGTTCCAGGTCGAGGCAGAGGGCTTCGGTGAGACATAGGGCCACGGCCTGCAGCCGCTGGCCGAGGGTGTCGGGCCACGGCACCGTGCTGGTTTCCACCTGGATGGCCCCCAGGAGCACGTTGTGGTGCCGCAGCGGCAGCCAGCGCCGCTGTTCGGCTGGCCAGCGCAGTGGACTGCCGGCCTCCACGGCCGGAAGGGTGCGGCCATCGCTGGGCCATTGGCCAATGGGAACCAGGCTTGGGGCGCTGCCGTTGCCGGGCTGGGTGACGTAAACCACCAACGACTGCAGATCACCCCGGTCGGCGAACTGCGCCAACTGAAAGCGAAGCAGGCTCAAAAACCTTTCGGAGACTTGCATCTGGGCCAATCAACCGCGGTCTTGCCGAAAAAATTTTCGAAAGGGCGTGAGAAAACCGAGAAAAAGTCTTAAGATCTTTCGTATCGACCAATACGACGCGGTCCGCAAGCGGGCAGCGGCTCATCGTCGTGACGCCCTCACCCTTGGTTGCCCTTTCAGGTAATTGAGGCTACAGCAGAGACAGATCCGACTTCTCGCCGATCCTTCCTCCCTGTTGTTCGCAACCCGAATGGGCGGGTTGCGGCGTCACCGACCATTTGGGCCGGCTGACACTTCCGGGCATCAGAACGTTTGGACGTCGCCCGTGCTGCTCGGTTTTCCGGCTCACTGGGCGGGCTGAGTCACGGACCTTGCGCATGTTTTGCGCTCCCACGGTTCGTTCCCCTCCGGTTTCTCCTCGTCCCCTCACTTCTCCCCCCGCGGGAGCCGCTCAATGTCCAAGAAGCGCAAGCGGATCAGCCGTCGCCGGCTCGCCGGCCAGCGGGTACTGGCCCATGTCCCCACCTTCAACCTCGAAACCGGTTCCCACAAGCCGGTCACGGCGGCTCGCCGCTACATCGCCGAGGAGCTGCTGGTGCCCCCCGCGATCCTTAATGTGCGCCGCAACGAGCACACCACCGATCGCTTTTTCTGGGGCGAGAAGGGCCTGTTCAGTGCCCAGTACGCCGAGGAGAACCATTTCCTCTTCCCGTCTCTGCGTTCGATCGTCGATCGGATCGGTGAGGACGTCCTGTTCGAAGGCATCGAAGCCCTGGCCGCCGACGACTGGGAGGAAATGGAGGAGTACGAATACGCCTTCGTCTGATCGGTCACCCTGCTCAGGCCGGCCACTGGCCGGCCAGGTAGTGGCGCAGGGCCGGAAACAGGCTGCTGTCGATGGTGTGGCCACCGGCAAAGCCGATCAGCTCGGTATCGACGCCCCCTTGGCGTAGTTGCTCCTGCAACGCTTCACTCGCCGCATAGGGCACCACCGGATCCTGCTCACCATGGGTGAGCAGGATTTTTTGGGTGGCCTGAATGCCGGGCTGCCAATCGGGATGGGGATAGCCGCTGCAGCTGATCAGCCCGGCCAAGGGCAGGCCGGCGCCGGATGTGCTCACATCCAGGGCCATGGCAGCCCCCTGGGAGAAGCCCAGCAGCACCGTCTGCTCCAGGGGCACTTCGGTGGCCAGCTGCTCCAGCCGTTGGCGCAGATGGATGCGGGCTGCGGGCAGCTGGGGCCAGTTCGGCTGCTGCAGGTCGTACCACTGGCGTCCGCTGCCGCCCGGGTGGGGCAGGGGGGCCCGCAGCGCCACCACGCTCACCGCTGGTTCCACCAGCAGCTCGGACAGGTCGATCAGGTCATCGGCGTCGGCCCCCCATCCGTGCAGCAGCACCAGCCGCCGCTCGCTCTGCTGGGGGCCGAGCCGGATCAGGTCGGCGCTGGTGGAGCTGCTGGGGGTTGCCATGGCGTGGGGTCTGCTGCTGCTTAGGTTGGCTCCAGACCACCATCCTTGGCAGCCATGGCCACCACGGCCCTACTCAGCGTCTCCAACAAGGAGGGTTTGGAGCCCCTGGCACAGGGGCTGCTGGAGGCGGGGTACACGTTGCTCTCCAGCGGCGGCACCGCGGCTGCGCTCCAGGCAGCCGGGGTACCGGTCACCAAGGTGGCGGAGCACACCGGAGCTCCCGAGATCCTGGGGGGACGGGTCAAGACCCTGCACCCCCGCATCCACGGCGGCATCCTGGCCAAGCGGGCTGAGCCCAGCCACCAGGCGGATCTGGCGGCCCAGGACATCGCTCCCATTGATGTGGTCGTGGTCAACCTCTACCCCTTCCGCGAGACCGTGGCCGATCCGGCGGTGGCGTTCGCCACCGCGATCGAAAACATCGATATCGGCGGCCCGGCCATGGTGCGGGCGGCGGCCAAGAATCATGCCGATGTGGTGGTGCTCACGAGCCCCAGCCAGTACGGCACCTTCCTCGAGGCCCTGCGGGCTGGCGCCCTGACCCCAGCCCTGCGCCGTCGCCTGGCGCTGGAGGCCTTTGAGCACACCGCCAGTTACGACGCGGCAATCAGCACCTGGTTGGCCACCCGTCTGGAGGCCGAGGTCGGAGAGGCTGTGGCCTCCGAGGAGATGGCTGCGGAGGTGGCGGCGCCCCTGCGACTGGAGCTGCCTGCTCGCCAGAGCCTGCGTTATGGCGAAAACCCCCATCAACAGGCCACCTGGCACAGCGAGCCTGCTGCCGGCTGGGGCGCCGCCGCGCAAGTGCAGGGCAAGGAGCTCAGCTACAACAACCTGATCGATCTCGACGCAGCTCTCGCCACGGTGCGGGAGTTTGGCTATGGCCCTGGAGCCGAGCCGGCCGCTGTGGTGGTCAAGCACACCAATCCCTGCGGGGTGGCCACGGGTCGCGACGGCGCCGATGCCCTCACACGGGCCCTGGATGCCGATCGGCTCTCAGCCTTTGGTGGCATCGTGGCCCTCAACCGCCCGGTGGACCTGACGGCCGCTGAGCAGCTCGGCAGCCTGTTCCTCGAGTGTGTGGTGGCGCCGGGCTTCGACGCAGCGGCCCGGGAGCGGCTGGCCTCCCGCACCAATCTGCGGTTGCTGGAACTGGCCCCCGAAGCGATCGCGCGGGCATCGCGGCGGCAGCTGCGCAGCCTGCTCGGCGGCGTGCTGGTGCAGGAGCTCGACGACCAACCGGTGGAGGAGTCGGCCTGGCAGGTGGTGAGCGAGCGCCAGCCCACCAGCCAGGAACTGAACGACCTGCGCTTTGCCTGGAAGCTGGTGCGCCATGTTCGCTCCAATGCCATCACCGTGGTCCGGGATGGACAGAGCCTGGGCATTGGGGCCGGCCAGATGAACAGGGTGGGATCGGCCCGCTTGGCCCTGGATGCAGCCGGTGAAAAAGCTCGTGGTGCGGTCCTGGCCAGTGATGGTTTCTTCCCCTTCGATGACACCGTGCGACTGGCGGCAGGCCATGGCATCTCCGCGGTGGTTCATCCTGGTGGGAGTGTGCGCGATGTCGACTCGATCGCTGCCTGCAATGCCCTGGGCCTGGCGATGGTGGTCACCGGCCGGCGCCATTTCCTCCACTGAGTCCCCCTGGGAGTCGGGGAGAGCTGTAGCTTCGCTTCCACACGTTCCGCCCTTCTGCCGTCACCCATCGCCGGCCCCTCTGACGCCATGCCTGAAGCGCTCGCCTACAACCTCAACTTTCTCCATCCCCTGCTGATGGGGGGCCTGCTGGCCCTGTCCGGCTATGGGATGGTTCTTGGCATCAAGGCCAAGAAAACCCGCACCGCTGATGCGGAAACGCGCAAGCAACTGATCAAGGGCCAGTTCGCTAAACGCCATTTCCAGATCGGCAGCCTGATCCTGGTGCTGATGGTGCTGGGCACCTTCGGGGGCATGGCCGTCACCTACCTCAACAACGGCAAGTTGTTCGTGGGGCCCCACCTGCTGGTGGGTATCGCCATGACCTGCCTGATCGCGCTCGCCGTGGCGCTCACCCCCTTGATGCAGCAGGGCAACCTGATCGCCCGGAAGGCCCATGTGGGCCTCAACATGGCGATGATGACTCTGTTCCTGTGGCAGGCCTTCAGCGGACTGCAGATCCTCAACAAGATCTGGGAGAACAGGCCCGCCTGAGCCCTCACACCAGCCTGAACCCTCAGAACTGGGCCCGCCGTCGAGGCGGGCAGTCGAGCTTGTGGCTGGCGTGAAAATCCTCCTGCACCTTCCAGGTGAGCCTCCGGGAGATCTGGCGCACGATCTGCCGGAGCAGGTGGTCGCCGCTCGACTGCACCAGCCCTTCGGGCAGCAGGGTGATCACCCCTGGCAGGCGGATCCAGACGCTGAGGTCGAGTTCCCAGCGCACCAGGGTCAGCGGCAGGGAATCGCTGGCCTCGTCGAGGCGCAGTGAGGCGTTGAACTCCACGTCGTAGAGCCCGTCCAGGTTGGGGTCGCTGCCGTGCTGGGGGACCGTGAGGATGCGGTAGAGCCCCTGGTCCTGGGGCAGCAGTTCCAGGCCAATGGTGGGCTCCACTTCGAAGCCGAAGTTGCCGAAGGTGCCGAGGGTGAGGGCATATCCATGGCTGCCCAGGGGCTGCACGGTCATCGGCGCGGCGCAGCGACGGAACCAGCCCTCGTGGTGATCCAGGTATTGGGCGACGACGGGCGAGCTGGCCCGCATTTCCATCACGTCGGCGAAGGCACTGGCGTACCGCCGCACCCGGGAATCATCGCTGTGGCGCAGCAATGGGGACGCGCTCACCGATCTCCTCGCCGGGCTGTCGTTGGCCGGAGTGAGATTCCTGTCCAGCGGTGCGGTCGACAACAGCAAAGACAACAGGGGCAACTCCTGGCGATGGACCCGTGAAGGTTGGGGAACCATAGGATCTTTAATCAATGTAAAGCCACTGCAGCGCCGTTTCGGCGATCGCTGTGACACCCGGACACCCACTGGCCGGGCTCACGCAGCGCAGAGTTCGATCAGCCGCTCAATCACGTCTTCCACAACCCGGTCAGGGGTGGAGGCTCCGGAGGTGATGCCCACCCGGATTGGGCCCTCGGGCAGGAAGGGCAATTCGGTTTCCAGTGCGCTCCCCAAGGGCATGTGCTCGATCCGGTTGCCCGGGCCGATGCGCTCGGGGGTGTCGATGTGAAAGGAGCGGATGCCCCGGCTGATGGCGATCTCCTGCAGGTGGGTGGTGTTGGAGGAGTTGTAGCCGCCGATCACGACCATGAGGTCGAGGGGTTCATCCACCAGGGCGAAGATGGCGTCCTGGCGCTCCTGGGTGGCGTCGCAGATGGTGTTGAAGGCCAGGAAGTGCTCGTTGAGCTCGGTGGGGCCGAAGCGCTGCAGCATGGTGCGCTCGAACAGGCGGCCGATCTCCTCGGTTTCGCTTTTCAGCATGGTGGTTTGGTTGGCCACGCCCACCCGGATCAGATCACGGTCGGGATCGAAGCCGGGGGAGCAGGCCTTGGCGAAGCGGGCCATGAAGGCGTCGCGATCACCCTTGCCGAGGATGTACTCGCTCACCATCTGGGCTTCGGCCAGGTCGAGCACCACCAGGTAAGTGCCGGCGAAACTGCTGGTGGCCAGAGTTTCTTCGTGTTTCACCTTGCCGTGAATGATCGAGGTGAAGGCGTGTTTCTTGTGCTTCTCCACCGTGTTCCACACCTTCGAGACCCATGGGCAGGTGGTGTCAACGATGTGGCAGCCGCGCTCGTTGAGCAGCTGCATCTCCTGCACGGTGGCGCCGAAGGCCGGCAGGATCACCACGTCGCCGCTGGCCACCTCGGAGAAGTCCTTGACCCCCTCGTCCACCTGGATGAACTGCACGTTCATCTGCCGGAGGTGATCGTTGACCGAGGGGTTGTGGATGATTTCGTTGGTGATCCAGATCCGCTCGGTGGGGTAGTGGCGGCGGGTTTCATAGGCCATGGCCACGGCCCGCTCCACCCCCCAGCAGAAGCCGAACGCTTCGGCCAGCCGCACGGTGAGCCGACCGCGCTGCAGGGTGTAGCCGTTGTCGCGCAGCTTGGCGATCAGATCGCTTTGGTACGCCTCCTCGAGGCTGCCGGCCACTTCGTCGCCCAGGCCGAAGCCGCGGCGGTTGTAGCGCTCCGAGTGGTGCAGGGAGCGTTTGAAAGCGCGGGTATCCACAACAGCCGGAGCTTGGTGTCCCGACTCTATGGGCCGTCGGCGAGGCCCTGTCGTTCCACGTTGGCCAGCCCCTGCCAGCTCACCGCGCTGGCCGTGAAGCTGTAACGGCAGGGCAGCACTTCCACGCCGGCATCCAGGGCCTGGCGAAACAGGTCGCCGTAACGCGGGTCGGCCGCGTCGCCCGGGGCAAAGCGGGTCACGTCGCTGCGGCTCAGGCAAGGCACCAGCACGGCCCGGCTCTCGGGCAGCAGGGCCATCAACTCCACCAGGTGTTTCTGCCCCCGTTCGGTCACGGTGTCGGGGAACAGGGCCAGCTCCCCCCGGGTCCAGGTGGTGTTCTTGACCTCCAGATAGATCGGCCGGGGATCGGCAGCGCCGTCCGCTGGGGTCAGCAGCAGGTCGATGCGGCTGCGCCGTCCTTCGCCGTAGGGCACCTCCGCGCGAATGCCGGCGATGGGGCCCAGCCAGCGCTCGAGGCAGCCGGCCTCGATCGTGGCCCGCACCAACCGGTTGGGCAGAGCTGTATTGATGCCGACCCAGATCGGTGCTCCATCGGCGCCCTGGACTTCCGCCTGCTCCCAGGTCCAGGCCAGCTTGCGGCTTGGGGAGGGGGCATGGCGCAGCCGCACCCGGCCGCCGGGATGCAGCACGCCGGTCATGGGACCGGTGTTGGGGCAGTGGGCCGTGACCACCTCACCGTCCTCCAGTTCCACGTCGGCCAGGAAGCGCTTGTAGCGCTTCACCAGGGTGCCTTCCACCAGCGGGTCCAGGCTGAGCACGGGGGTGGCCATGGCGGGTGGGCTGGGTTGCAGTGGTGCAAGCCAGCCATACTGCCGCTCAACTCCCAGGGCTCCGGGCCCCTCTGGATGGCACAGTCCCTGCGGCGCATTGCCCTGATCGTGGCCGTGGCCACGGCCCTCAGCAAGGTGGCGGGCCTGGTGCGGCAGCAGGCGATCGCTGCGGCCTTCGGTGTGGGAGCGGCTTATGACGCTTACAACTACGCCTACGTGCTGCCGGGCTTTCTGTTGATCCTGCTGGGAGGCATCAACGGTCCGTTTCACAGCGCCATGGTCAGCGTGCTGGCCCGACGGCCCCGCCACGAAGGCGCCCACGTGCTGGCGGCGATCAACACCCTGGTGGGCGCGGTCTTGATCGGCGTCACCCTGCTGTTGCTCATTTTTGCCGATCCGCTGATCACCCTGGTGGGCCCCGGTCTGGATGCCACCCGCCATGACATCGCCGTGTTGCAGCTGCGCTGGATGGCGCCGATGGCCTTGTTCGCCGGCCTGATCGGACTGGGTTTCGGGGCTCTCAACGCCGCCGATGAGTTCTGGCTGCCCTCGGTGAGTCCGCTGCTGTCCAGTGTGGCGGTGATTGCTGGCATCGCTGTGTTGTGGTGGCAGCTCGGCGAGTCCATCACCCTGCCGAGCACGGCGGTGCTCGGTGGCGTGGTGCTGGCCGCCACCACCACGCTGGGCGCAGTGTTGCAGTGGCTGATTCAGTTGCCGGCACTAGCCCGCCAGGGGCTGCACCGCTTCCAGCTCGTCTGGGATTGGAAGGACCCTGGAGTGCGCGAGGTCCTGCAGGTCATGGGGCCGGCCACCCTCTCCTCAGGGATGCTGCAGATCAACGTGTTCGTCTCGTTGTTTTTTGCCTCCGGCATTCCAGCGGCCGCGGCGGGCCTGGGCTACGCCAATCTCTTGGTGCAGACCCCCCTGGGACTGCTCTCCAATGCTCTGCTGGTGCCGCTGCTGCCGGTCTACGCCCGGCTCACGGCGCCCGAAGATCGGCCGGAGCTGATCGGTCGCATCCGTCAGGGGCTGATGCTCTCCAACGCCAGCATGTTGCCGCTGGGCGCCCTGATGGTGGGGCTGGCGGTGCCGATCGTGGCCCTGATCTATGAGCGGGGGGCCTTCAATGCCGGCGCGGCCGAGCTGGTGGGCAACCTGTTGATGGCCTACGGCATCGGTATGCCTGCCTATCTGGCCCGGGATGTGCTCGTGCGCGTCTTCTATGCCCTTGGGGATGGGGTCACCCCCTTCCGCTGGTCGATGGCGGGCATCGGCCTGAACGCGATCTTCTGCTGGGCCTTCGTGGGTGGGCCGGTGCCGGGCGGGGCCCAGATGGTGCCCGGTCTGTATTGCGGTGCAGCGGGGCTGGTGCTGGCAACGGTGGCGGTGAACCTGATCACCTGTGTGGGCCTGCTGCTGGCGCTGCAGGGGCGACTGGGGGGACTGCCCCTGCGGTTGTGGTTGCGGGACACCCTGCTGCTCTTGGGCGCGGCCGTGCTGGCCGGACTGGCGGCCTGGGGGCTGGCGGCAGGCGTGGCCTGGCCCACAGGACTCTGGGGGCGGCTGCTGGAGTGCAGCTTCGCCGGAGGCGTGGGGGTGCTGGTCTACGGCCTGCTGGCCAGTTGGGCTGGGGTGCCCGAGGTCACCGATCTGATGGCGCAGTTGCGGGGACGGCTGCCCCGGTTCGGGGCGACCCGCTAGGGGTCCAGGCGCACCTCCCGTTCGCCCCGCACCTGCACCGGGATCTCCAGGTGCGAGCGCCCCAGCATCCGGGGACCATCCACCGAAAAGATGCGTGCTTCGATCCCGAATTCCTTGAAGGCCGTCTCCAGCTCCTGAATCAGGGCTTTCTCCACCTGGGCCTCGGCATCCACCACCTTGCCGATCAGGCGTCCGCCCAGGCGACCCATGCGTTGGCGCACCACGTCGCGGGCGTTGGTGACCTCAATGACCAGCACAGCCCGCCGCCAGGTGGCGCAACCTTATCGGCAAAAGGGCTCAAGCACCTCTTCGAGATCCCGCAGCTGGCCGGCCGGCACCAGCCGGGCCAGGGGCAGGCGCGTGGGGCCGCCACCGATGGGCACCTGCACCGCCTCGAGGGCCTGACGGGCGCATACCCCAGCCCCTTGGTCGAGCCGGGCGGCACATTCGATCGCCAGGGTCTGGGCCAGGCCTGCATCGCCGAGGTAGAGGTGCCAGCCCGCAACCTGGAGATAGAGGCGATCGGCCAGGGCCAGTTCGAGGTCCTTCAGGTCGGCGGCAGGGAGGCTCATGGCTCAGGGTTCGTTGGTTGGATCCGGGTTTTTCACGTCGGGGCCCGGGCGCAGGGCGATCACCACGCCAGCGTGCACCAGCAGCACCGCCAGCCAGCCCAGGGTGAGCCAGTTCAGGTGGCCCCAGGGATGGCGCAGTTCCTGCACGACCCACAGGCCGCTGTTCAGGGCGGCAAACAGAGCGGCGTGGAGCGTGAGATTCACGATCCGCTCGAAGTGCCTGTAGGTGGGGTCTTCAGGGTTGGCGGGGCCGTACCAGCGGATGGGCATGGGCGGAGTGGCGGGGGAAGGGCGGTGGATGAACAGGTTGATTGACGGATGGGCCCTCCGTGCGGTGAAAATGGACCCATGCGCTTGTAGCTCAGCGGATTAGAGCATCTGACTACGGATCAGAGGGTCGGGAGTTCGAATCTCTCCAGGCGCGCTTCCTTTCCAAACCGCCTCCGGGCGGTTTTTTTGTGTCCACTGCTCGGCCGTGGGAGTGCTTCTTTACGATCGTCGTACGAACAGATCTTTTCCCATGGCCCATTCCGGCGGTGCTGCCCTGAACCAGTCCCTCGCCGCCGGTGATCCTGTCATCGCCGCGCTGATCAGCAAGGAGCTGGAGCGCCAGCAAACCCACCTGGAGCTGATCGCCTCGGAAAACTTCACCTCCCGCGCCGTGATGGAGGCCCAGGGCTCGGTGCTCACCAACAAGTACGCCGAGGGCCTGCCCGCCAAGCGTTACTACGGCGGTTGTGAGCATGTGGACGCCATCGAGGAGCTGGCGATCGCGCGGGCCAAGGAGCTCTTTGGTGCCGCCTGGGCCAACGTGCAGCCCCACAGTGGCGCCCAGGCCAACTTTGCGGTGTTTCTGGCGCTGCTGCAGCCCGGCGACACGATCCTGGGCATGGACCTCAGCCACGGTGGCCACCTGACCCATGGTTCGCCCGTGAACGTCAGCGGCAAGTGGTTCAAGGCGGTGCATTACGGCGTGGATGAGGCCACCCAGCAGCTCAACTTCGACACGATCCGCCAGCTGGCCCTGGAGCACAAGCCGAAGCTGATCGTGTGCGGCTACTCGGCCTATCCGCGCACCATCGATTTCCAGGCCTTCCGGGCCATCGCCGATGAGGTGGGCGCGGTTCTGATGGCAGACATGGCCCACATCGCCGGCCTGGTGGCCGCCGGTGTGCACCCCAACCCTGTGCCCGTGTGTGACGTGGTCACGACCACCACCCACAAGACCCTCCGCGGCCCCCGCGGCGGTCTGATCCTGTGCCGCGATGCCGAGTTCGGCAAGCAGTTCGACAAAGCCGTGTTCCCCGGCAGCCAGGGCGGCCCGCTCGAGCACGTGATCGCCGCCAAAGCGGTGGCCTTCGGCGAAGCCCTGCAGCCCGGCTTCAAGACCTACAGCCAGCAGGTGGTGGCCAACGCCCAGGCCCTGGCGGCCCGGATTCAGGAGCGCGGCATCGCCGTGGTGAGCGGAGGCACCGACAACCACATCGTGCTGCTGGATCTGCGCAGCATCGCCATGACCGGCAAGGTGGCCGATCTGCTGGTGAGCGATGTGCACATCACCGCCAACAAGAACACCGTGCCCTTTGATCCCCAGTCGCCGTTTGTGACCAGCGGCCTGCGCCTGGGCACCGCCGCCTGCACCACCCGCGGCTTCGATGAGGCCGCCTTCCGTGAGGTGGCCGATGTGATCGCCGATCGCCTGCTCAACCCCGAAGACAGCGCCATCGAGCTCCGCTGCCGTGAGCGGGTGGCAGCGCTCTGCGAGCGCTTTCCCCTGTACGACGAAATCGCAGATGCGCAGCGTGAGCTGCAGCACGCCTGATCCCGGCTCACGCCCGTAAGGTAGGCCCCAAAGGCCGCCCCCCGGCTTCCTTCGGTCTGGCCCTGTGACCCTCGCCTACAGCCCCAACGCGGCCGCCCTTCTGACCTTCGCGGTGGCGGCCTTGTGCACGGCGTTGGTCGTACCGCTGGTGCGTCGCCTGGGGCTCCGCTGGGGGCTGGTGGATGCGCCCGATGCCCGTAAGCAGCACACCACGCCGATGGTGCGGCTCGGTGGGGTGGGGATCGTGGTTGCCTTCAGCCTGGCCCTGGGCCTCACCTGGATGTTCGGGGGGTTTGCCGATCTGGCTCCCGAAAAAGACCAGTTGATCTGGACCACCCTGGCCGGGGCCCTCTGTTTCTTCCTGATCGGCCTGGCCGACGACCTGTTCGCCCTGCCGCCCCTGCCCCGTCTGGGGGGCCAGTTGGCGATCTCGATGGTGGTGTGGAACGAGGGGGTGCGGATCGGCTGCATCGAGCTGCCGATGGGCTGGCTCGGGGGAGCGGATCTGCAGGTGCCTCTTCCCGACTGGTTGAGCCTGCTGGCAACGTTGATCTGGCTGGTGGGGATCACCAATGCCATCAACTGGCTGGATGGACTGGATGGCCTGGCGGCCGGCGTCAGCGGCATTGCTGCGGTCGGCCTGCTCTCGGTGAGCTTCAGCCTGCACCAGCCGGCCGCTGGCCTGCTGGCTGCGGCTCTGGCCGGCAGTTGCCTGGGTTTCCTGCGCCACAACTTCAACCCCGCCCGCATCTTCATGGGCGATGGCGGCTCGTATTTCCTCGGTTTTGCCCTGGCGGCGATCAGCATCGTCGGCCCGGCCAAGGGGCTCACCAGCGTCAGCCTGCTGCTGCCCCTGCTGATCCTGTCGCTGCCGCTGGCCGACATGTCGGCGGTGATCATGGGCCGTCTCAGCGAGGGACACTCCCCCTTCTATCCCGATCGGCGTCACCTGCACCATCGCTTGCTGCGCACCGGGCTGAGCCATCGCCGCACGGTGTTGCTGATCTACGCCTTCACCCAGTGGCTGGGGTCGCTGGCACTGGTGCTGGTGAATGCCGAGATGCGCTTTCTCTGGCTGGCCCTGGCCACCGCGGTGTTGATCTGGGTGCTGGTGAGCACCCGCCGGGCCCTGCAACGGCCTGCACCCAAGGTGGAGCTCTGAGGCCGTGAGCGCTGAGATCCTCTGCGTCGGCACCGAGCTTCTGCTGGGCAACATCACCAACGGCAATGCCCGCTGGCTGGCCGAGCAGTTGGCGGCCCTGGGCATCCCCCACCATCGCCAGACCGTGGTGGGTGACAACCGCGCGCGCCTGAGAGCGGCGGTGCGGGAGGCGGCCAGCCGCTGCCGGGTGCTGATCACCACCGGTGGACTGGGCCCCACACCCGACGACCTCACCACCGCGACCCTGGCGGCCGCCTTCGACACGCCCCTGGTGGAGCACCCTGAGATCTGGGCGGAGATCCAGGCCCGCATTCGTGCCCGGGGCAGGGTGTGTTCCCCCAGCAATCGCCAGCAGGCCTTCCTGCCTCAGGGGGCCCAGGTGCTGCCCAATCCCACCGGCACGGCGCCGGGGATGATCTGGACCCCGCCCGCTGGAGCGGGGATCCAGCCGGGGTTCACCGTGCTCACCTTCCCCGGGGTGCCCAGCGAGATGGAGGCGATGTGGCGTGCCACCGCCGAACCCTGGTTGCGCGCCACGGGTCTGGCCGAGGGGGTGTTTGCCAGCCGCATGCTGCGCTTCTGGGGGGTAGCCGAATCGACCTTGGCCGACCAGGTGGCCGATCTGCTCGAGTGGGACAACCCCACCCTGGCTCCCTATGCCGGCGCCGGTGAGGTGAAGCTGCGGCTCACGGCCCGCGCTGCCAGCCGGGCTGAAGCCGAGGCGATGCTGGTTCCGCTGGAAGCCGAGATCCGCTCCCGCACCGGCACGGCCTGCTTCGGTGTCGACGACGCCAGCCTCGCCAGCGTGGTGCTGGAGCAGCTGCGGCGGCGAGGCGAGACCCTGGCGGTGGCCGAGAGCTGTACCGGTGGTGGGCTCGGCGCGACCCTTGCGGCGGTTCCCGGTGCGTCCGATGTGTTTCTGGGCGGGGTGATCGCCTATGCGAACGCGGTCAAGCAGGGCCTGCTGGGGGTGCCGGCGGCGCTGCTCGAAAGCCATGGTGCCGTGAGCGATCCGGTGGCGACGGCCATGGCCGAGGGCGCCCGCCGGGCGACCGGCGCCACCTGGGCGATTGCCGTGACCGGCATCGCCGGCCCCGGTGGTGGCAGTGCCGAGAAGCCGGTGGGGCTGGTGCACCTGGCCATCGCCGGCCCCGATGGCTGCAGGAGCGAGGGGGTGCGCTTCGGATCGAGCCGCGGACGCGCCTGGATCCAGCGGCTCACCGCCGGTGAAGCGCTGCACCGCCTGCGTTCACGCCTGCTGGACAACCACAATCTGTGAATCACAACATCTACTTGTGAATCACAACATCCACGCCGCTGCTGCGGCGCTTCACCAGCACGCCGGTGTCCAGGTCTCCCCGGTGCAGCTGCAGGTCGATCTCCTCTTCCCCCAGCCGCAGCCCGTGGATCTCCAGCAGATTGATCCGCTCCGGCAGCACCGGATTGCGGAACAGCACCTCAACGCGACCGTTGTCGGGGTTGTGGCCGATCCCCATGCCGGTGATGGCTTCCAGCAGCCCGAACAAGCTGCCACTGGCCCAGGCCTGGGGACTGCAGGCCACCGGGTAGTGGGTCGGCCCCTCGTCGGACTGGCGCTGGAAGCCGCAGAACAATTCCGGCAGCCGATGCAGCGGCATGGCCTGGGCGGTGTCGAACAGGCCCATCAACACCCGCATGGCCTCCGGGGTATGGCCATAGCGGGCCAGTCCCAAGGCAATCAGGGCGTTGTCGTGGGGCCACACCGACCCGTTGTGATAGCTCATCGGGTTGTAGCGGGCTTCGCTCTCGTCCAGGGTGCGAATCCCCCAGCCGTTGAAGCTGCTGGGGGCCAGCAGTTGGCGGGCGATTGCGCTGGCAGCGGTCTTGCTGGCCAGGCCGGTCCAGAGGCAGTGACCGGCATTGGAGGCGCGCACCTCACAGGCCTCACCCTGGCCGTCGAGGGCCAGGGCATAGGAGCCGATCCGCTCGCACCAGAAGGCGTCGTGGAAGCGCCGCTGCAGCTGCCGCGCCTCCTGCAGCAGGCGTTCCGCTTCGGCGTCGTGGCCGAACTGCTGCTGGATGTGGGCCATGGCCCGGCGGGCCCCGTAGCTGTAGGCCTGCACTTCGCATAGGGCAATCGACCCTTCCGCCAGGCGACCATCGGCGTGGTGGACCGCATCGTCGGAATCCTTCCAGCCCTGGTTGCGCAGACCCCCTTGGGCCGCGCACTGGTAGCGCAGGAAGCCATCGGCAGCGCTGCTCTCGGCAGCGCGGATCCAGGCCATTGCCGCGTTCAGGGCGCCGCGCAGCTCTCGGATGAAGGCCTGATCGCCGCTGCGCATCAGGTAGTCGCCCGCGAGGATCAGAAACAACGGCGTGGCATCGACGCTTCCGTAGTAGTGGGCAAAGGGCACCTCGCCCAGGGCGGCCATCTCCCCCAGCCGGGCTTCATGCAGCACCTTGCCGGGTTCCGCATCGCTGGCGGGGTCGCCATGGCGGGCCTGGTGTTCCGCTAAAAATCCCAGCACGCCACGGGCCAGCCGGGGTTCAAACAGCAGCATCTGACGGGCTGTGATCAGGCCATCGCGCCCGAACGGACAACTGAACCAGGGCACCCCGGCGTAGGGGTAGAGACCATGGTCCAGCTGGCTGGACAGCAGGTGCACATCCGAGGTGGAGCGGGCGATCCAGCAGTTGAAGGCGGGGTTGTCGCTGGTCACGCTGGCGGCCAGCCGGCCGGCCTCGCGGAAGCGCTCCACCGCGGCCTCCAGGGCCGCATCAAACGCCGCCTCCGGTGTGGGTTGCTGGCGGTTGCCATCGGGATGGAAGTCGAGCACCAGGCAGAGCCGCCGCGGGCGGCGGGGCTCCAGTTGCAGGCTCACCTGCAGGCAGGCTTCGTCCACCTCCCGCACAGGGCCGCTCAGCCGCACCAGGGTGCATCGATCGCTGTTGTCGAGCCCGTGGTACACCGCTTCCAGCCCCTCGGATGTGCAGGTGTGCACGGTGCGGCCGCGCTCCGGTCGCTGGTAGCCCCGCACCTCGAAAATGTCGCGAAAGTCGGCGTCGAAGTGCAGCGTGATCGGTACCTGCAACGAGGTCTGGGCAAAGCTGGTGAAGGTGAGTTGCTGGAGGCAGGCCGTCGGCGTGAGCACCGTGCTCCGCTCCAGATGCACGGTTTCATCGTCGTTGCTGAGATGGCTCACCTGCAGCCCCAGTTCCCCCCGTTCGGTGGAGCTCAGCACCGCCCCCGGACGCCCCCACAACCGCCACTCCAGTCGGCTGACGTGGCGCGTGCCTCGGTGAAACACCCCCGAGTCCGCATGGGTGTCAGGGTGAATCTCGCCTCGGGCATCGAGCATCGCGAAGGTTTCCCCGTTCTTCAGCACGAACGGGGGGAGTACGTCATGCGGCATGGAGCAGGGGGTCGCGGGGTGGGCAGGGGCGGCGCAGGGGACGGTGGCCGTCCTGGGCTGACGGGTCGTCATGGCTGTCGATCAGGCGGCGGTAGAGCTGTTCGTATTGCTCCGCCTGGCGGGTCACGCTGAACCGCTGCTCGAAGTCACGGCGCACCGCCCGGCGATCGAGCCGGT
Organism: Cyanobium sp.; assembly: GCA_044371095.1. GTDB lineage: Bacteria > Cyanobacteriota > Cyanobacteriia > PCC-6307 > Cyanobiaceae > Cyanobium_A. The sequence goes on along the minus strand of JBILUH010000003.1, from coordinate 45,291 downwards.
CGAGCTGGTGCACCGCAGCCACGGCCTCGGCGATCGAGTCGACCAGAACGCCGTTGAGGCCAGGGCGGATCACCTCCGGCGTGGAGCCATTGCGCCAGGCGATCACCGGAGTGCCACAGGCATTGGCTTCGATCATCACCAGGCCGAAGGGCTCCGCCCAATCGATCGGGAACAGCAGGGCCAGGGCGTTGCCCAGCAGCTCCTGCTTGCCGGCGTCGTCGACTTCGCCGATGAACTCCACCAGGGGATTGCCCTCGATCAGGCTCGCGATGTGGTCGCGGTAATAGGGCGCATCGCTGCTGTCGATCTTGGCGGCCACCTTCAGCGGCAGCCCCAGTTCACCGGCGATGGCGATAGCCCGGTCGAGGCGTTTTTCCGGCGAGATGCGACCCACGAACGCGAGGTAGTCCTCGGGTTCACGCACCGGTTGGTAGAGATCCAGGGGCAGGCCGTGGTACACGGTGCCAAGCCAGTGGGCCTCGGGGAGGGGTTGGCGCTGCGCTTCGGAGATCGACACCAGGGGCAGTTGGTGAAAGCGTCGATACAGCTGGGTTCGGTCGGGTCCGGTCAGGGGCCCGTGCAGGGTGTTGAGGTGGGGCACCGGCAGCCGCCGCATCAGGGGGTAGTGGCACGCTCCGGTGTGGAAGTGCAGCACGTCGAAGCGATCGAGCTGATCCATCACCTGGTCCAGCTGGATCAGGTCTGGCACGGTGGGATCGCCGTTGTAGCCAGCCAGGCGCAGGGCCTCGGGTACGCAGGGGAACAGCTCGGCGCTGGTGCGGGAATCGCCGCTGGCGAACAGCACCACGGCATGGCCGCGCCGTACCAGCTCCTCGGTGAGGTAGTGCACCACCCGTTCGGTGCCGCCGTAGCGGCGGGGCGGAATGCTCTCGCAGAGCGGGGAAACCTGGGCAATTCGCATCGCTCGCGCGGACGGGGAGGCGCCGCGGCTCGTGTCGTCCGGGACAACCCAGTCCTAGAGGGGGTTTTGGGCGATGCCGCATCCGGATCTGAGGCGAATGGGCCCCGGGGTGCAGCTCTAGGCTGGTTCGTCAGTCGAACGGGTCATCCGTGAGCGCCGGCACCCTCTACGACAAGGTCTGGGATCTGCATCAGGTGGCCCAGTTGCCTGGGGGTTCCACCCAGCTGTTCATCGGCCTGCACCTGATCCATGAGGTCACCAGCCCCCAGGCCTTTGCCGCCCTGAAGGATCTGGGCCTGGGCGTGCGCCATCCCGAGCGCACCGTGGCCACGGTGGATCACATCGTGCCCACCACCTCCCAGGCGCGGCCCTTCGCCGATCCCCTGGCCGAGGCGATGCTCGCCACCCTGGAGACCAACTGCGCTGAGTTCGGGATCACCCTCCACGGCCTCGGCAGCGGTCGTCAGGGGATCGTGCATGTGATTGCCCCGGAGCTGGGCCTCACCCAGCCCGGCATGACCGTCGCCTGCGGTGATTCCCACACCTCCACCCATGGTGCCTTCGGTGCGATCGCCTTCGGCATCGGCACCAGCCAGGTGCGCGATGTGTTGGCCAGCCAGAGCCTGTCGATGGGCAAGCTCAAGGTGCGGCGCATCTGGGTGGAGGGGCAGCTGCAGAGCGGTGTTTATGCCAAGGATCTGGTGCTGCATGTCATCCGCACCCTGGGCGTGAAGGGCGGTGTCGGTTATGCCTATGAATTCGCTGGCCCGGCCATCGACGCCCTGTCGATGGAGGAACGCATGACCCTCTGCAACATGGCCATCGAGGGCGGCGCCCGCTGCGGCTATGTCAACCCCGATGCGGTCACCTTTGCCTATCTCCAGGGACGCCCCTATGCCCCCGATGGAGAGGCCTGGGAGCGGGCCGTGGCCTGGTGGACCGGTCTGGCCAGTGGTCCGGAGGCTGTGTTTGACGACGAAGTGCGTTTCGATGCGGCTTCCATCGCCCCCACGGTGACCTGGGGCATCACCCCCGGCCAGGGCATCGGCGTGGATGAGGCCGTGCCCACCCTGGAGCACATCGCTCCCGATGAGCGCCCCCTGGCCGAGGAGGCCTACCGCTACATGGATCTGCAGCCCGGGGCGCCGATCGCCGGCACGCCCGTGGATGTGTGCTTCATTGGCAGCTGCACCAATGGCCGTCTCTCCGACCTGCAGGCCGCGGCGGCGGTGGCCAAGGGCCGCCATGTGGCTCCGGGCATCAAGGCCTTTGTGGTGCCCGGCAGTGAGCAGGTGGCGGCTGCGGCGGAAGCGGAGGGCCTCGATCAGGTGTTCATCGCCGCCGGCTTCGAGTGGCGCGAGCCCGGGTGTTCGATGTGCCTGGCGATGAACCCCGACCGGCTCGACGGCCGCCAGATCAGCGCCAGCTCCAGCAACCGCAACTTCAAAGGCCGGCAGGGTTCGGCGACGGGCCGCACCCTGTTGATGAGTCCGGCGATGGTGGCGGCTGCGGCCATCTCCGGCCAGGTTCGTGACGTGCGTGAGCTGCTGCCGGCCTGAGGCGATTCCCTCAAGTCCCGACCTGCCTCCCCAGATCCCTTCTCCCCTGATCGCCACGTGTCCGCAGCCATGAGCAGCCCCTCTTTCCCCATGGGCCCCATCACCGGTCTCCACGGCCGTGCCGTGGTCGTGGCCGGCGATGACATCGACACCGACCGGATCATCCCCGCCCGTTTTCTCAAGTGCGTCACCTTTGACGGCTTGGGTGAGCAGGTGTTCGCCGACGATCGGGCCGAACTGGTCACGGCCCCGGCGGGCCCCCATCCCTTCGATCGTGCGGAGGTGCAGGGGGCTTCGCTCCTGGTGGTGAATCGCAACTTTGGCTGCGGCTCCAGCCGCGAGCATGCCCCCCAGGCCTTGATGCGTTGGGGCATTCGTGCCGTGGTGGGGGAGAGTTTTGCCGAGATCTTCTATGGCAACTGTCTGGCCCTCGGCATTCCCTGTTTCACCGCCGCCCACGAGGTGGTGCTGAGCCTGCAGGCGGCGCTGGCCGCTGCTCCTGATCAGGCGCTGCGGGTGTCGCTGGATCCCCCCGCCGTGGAGGCCCCGGATGGGCGTTGCTGGGAGCTCGAGCTCCAGGCCGGTGCCCGGCAGATGTTGCTCAGCGGGCAGTGGGATGCCACCTCCCAGCTGTTGGCCCATGGCGCCGACCTTGAACGTACCGCCCAGGCCCTGCCTTATCTCAACGGTTTCTAGGCCGGGGCACGAAGGGGGTGCCGGTGCCCGTGAAGTTGAAGTCGTTGAGCTTGACGCGAATGCCGCCAATGCCGTCGTAGGGGCTGTAATACACCCCGAGCTCGTAGGAGCGGCGCTGCAGCTTCAGTTCCACATAGGAATAGGAGACATCGCCATAGAACTCTGAGCCGTTGTCGATATTGAAGGTGGCGCCGGCCTCGACCACCAGAGGCCCATAGATCTGTTGGGCCGCCTGGAAGCTGAGGGTGCGCAGATCCACCGTGCGGTCGAAGCCGAAGGGGCTGGCTCCGCCCAGGAAGGTGCCGGCGATGGAGGCGGAGAAGCGGGTGTAATCGAAGAAGAGTTTGTCAAACTGGCCGAGGGTGAAGCTGGGGCCGCCCCAGAGGGTGAGGGTGTTCTGGTTGGAGCCGTCGCTGTAACTGGCCAGGTAGCCACTGGCTCCGAAGTCGAGGCCTAGACCGGGAATCACCGGGCTGGGGGCATAGCGAAGACCCCGTTTCGGGTCGTCACTGGCGTCGAGGGCGTTTCCCTGCCAGAGCTGCAGGGTGGTGCCGATCGCCAGATTGGCGTAGCTCCGCCAGAGAGTATCCAGCGTGTTGGTCTGATAGAGCGTGGCCTGGTAGTTGCCCGATTGGGCGGCCCAGTTCAGGGTGACGGGTGTGAAAAACGGGCTTTTGTTCTGCGTCGATATCGGCTGCTTGGGTGAATCGCCTTTGTTTTCGCCTTTGCTGTTGTCTGCACCTTTATCTTGATCTTCGCCTTTGGGTGCTACGGCTGGTTTCGGGCGATTGAAAACCGCCGTGCCGGCGAGATTGGCTCCGTAGGAGTACACCACAGTCTGCAATCCCAGGCTGCCGTTGTAGATGCGTTCGCGGTAGGACCCAAACAGGGCGGCGCTCGCACTGTCGTGGCCGGGAAGGGTCAGGGGGGCGGTCAGGCGCGTGGTGCTGCGGGTGCCGGAGCGGAAATTCTCAGGATTGAACGTGGACAGGCTGGCATCGGCATCGAGGGAAACCCAGCCCATGGGCAGGTTGAGGGCGGCGAGCAGACCGAACATGTCGCCGAAGGTGGCGTCCTGCTCCGCGGTCGAGCTGGCCAGACTCTCGCCTGGCAGCACAAAGCTGCTGGTGCGGCCCTCAAGGGCCCGTTGCACCATCAGCTGCGGCTGCAGTTCCAGGCTGCCGCGCCGCCCCAGTTTGATCGGCTCCAGGTTGTAGCCGATGTAAAAGCCATCGCGATCTTCTTTGTCGGTATCCCAGGCAAATCGGGCTTCTTCTTCGCCGATGGTTGTGTTGGTGATGGCTGGTAGGGAGACTTTGCCGTCGAGCAGAATCTGGGTGCTGCGGCTGCTGATGCGGGTGACACCCCGCTCGTCCATCACAGCCACCACCTTGCGCGCCAGGCTCCAGGAGCCTGCATGGGTGAAGGGATCATTGGTGAAGGCCATGGTTTCGGCCGTCCAGCGGTTGCCCCGAATGCGGATCTGGGAGCCCTGGAAGCGGATGCGGCTGATCGTGCCGCCTTTGTTGGCAGGCGGTCGGTAGCCCTGACCGTTGCTGTTGAGCGAATCGGTGGTGTCGATCACGGCCCCAAGATCGACCTTGAAACTGGTGTTCCAGCTCTGCTGGAAACGCACGTTGGCAACGCGGGAATCGACCGCGGCGGGGCGATCGTTGTCCAGAGCCGTGGGAGGCAGGGCGGCAGGCAACGGGATCGGCTCAGGGTTGGGCGGCCCACCTGCCTGGGGAGGACCGAACGCCACCGATTCCAGGGCCCGATTCAGGGGCAGGACTGGCTGGGAGAGCTCGCTGCCGGGGCAGCTGGCTGGGGCCGGCATGGTGGGTTGGCTGATGCGACCTGGCGGTAGGACCCGTACCAGGGGTCTGGCGCTGGGGTTGGCACTGAGCGGCGGGCAGGCGAATGACGGACCTGCAGGGGTGGCGTGAGGGTCGGCTTCAGGACTGTTGACATCCCGGGCGAGGGTGTCCTGGTCGATGACGCCATAGACATCCTCAATCTCACCGCTGCCTTCCCAGTCGCTGTAGCGGAGACGGCTCGCCTGCAGGTATTGATCGCCTTTGTTCAGACGGATCTGACCAGAGGCATAGACGCTGCGGCTTCCTTCCGCCAGCTCCACCCGATCGGCCAGGAGGCGCCAGCCATTGAACCGGACCTCAACATTGCCGCTGGCCACGAACCGGCCGAGCTGCTGGTCGTAGCCCTGCTGGTCGGCACGAATCACCACGATGCCGGAGGCCTGCGTGGCTGGGTTGATGGTTGCTGGGGCGGATCGGGCAGGCGGATCCGGCAGCGTTTCAGCCGCCAGGCGGGGCGGGCTCAACAGCGCCGGCAGCAGCAGGGCTGGCAATGCTGCACAGGTCCGCTGCCAGCAGGATTGTCCAGGCCGGTCTGTGGCCTTGGAGATGCGATGCAGAGCCCGGTTCATGCAGCCCAGAACCGCTGGCGACGTTGGAAGGGTTGAAGAATGCGGGAACGGATGTCAGCCACTGTTCCCGTACCCGTCACCCAGTGGGGGCGATCATCCCATAAGGATTCGATCGTCCGCCCGTTGCAGGGTCAGTCCTCGAGGTCTTTGCGGCTAGGGGTGCGGCTGGGGTCACTGGCCAGAAAGCCGAACACGAAGATCCCGATGAAGAAGAACACGACCGAATAAACCGAGATCTTGAGGGCGAGCATGGTTCGGTCTTGGGGAACGGCGAGCGGGTGACAGGGAGTGACAGGCGCCTTGGAGGGCCTAGTCGACCCCGCGGCAGCGGGATCATCCTATGGGACTCGGCTTGCCATCCAACGATGCCTGAGGCCCCTGCACCAGGGCTGTCCCCCCGGATTGAAACGTTTCAGTCACGTTCGCGTCCGTCCCGGGCCCGTTGGGATCTGCAGCCGCTCTGGAGCTGCCACCAGTCCGATGGTGTCCCGGGGCCTGCCCTGGACGATCCCTGGGGGGCGCGGCATCGGCCCGATTGGGCGGCCCGGGGGCTGCTGATCTGGCCGCGTGGCGGACAGTGGCGAGAGCTGACCCTTCGTCTGGCCTGTCCCGAGGCGTGGCGGCAGCTGCAGGTACCGTCGCCGGTGGCCCAGGCGCGCCTGGTGCTGCGTTGGTGGGCCGATCAGGTGGAGCTGCGGGTGAATGGCGAGCCGGCGCACGCCGGCGATCTGTTCGACACCGCCTGCCGCTGGCTGTTGCCCGCGTGCTGGTGGCGGGGGGAGGTGCTGCAGCTCGAGCTGCGGCTGCGCAGCCCGCTTCACGACGACGGCGCCCTGATTGAAAGCCGCCTGGAGCTCGAACCCCTGGATCCGGCGGATCCGAGGTCATTGCTGGCCGAGACCAAGGCCGAGCTGGCCCAGCTGCGCGCCGGCCAGCCGCCGGGTGGAGGGTTCCATGTGCTCGGCCACGCCCACCTGGATCTGGCCTGGCTGTGGCCGGTGGCTGACACCTGGCAGGCTGCCGAGCGCACCTTCGCCTCCGCCCTCGATCTGATCGAGCGCTTCGAGGAGCTGCACTTCGGCCACTCCACGCCGGCCCTTTATGCCTGGCTGGAGCAGAACAGGCCAGCCCTGTTCGCCCGGCTGCAGCAGGCGGTCGCAGCCGGCCGCTTTGAGCCGATCAATGGCCCCTGGGTGGAGACTGACTGCGTGCTGATCAGTGGCGCCTCGCTGCTGCGCCAGTTTCAGCTGGGCCAGCACTACAGCGCCGCCGCGTTTCCTGGGCTGGAGCACCCGCTGGCCTGGCTGCCCGACAGCTTCGGCTTCGCAGCGGGCCTGCCAGCGGTGGCCCACAGCACCGGTGTGCGCTGGTTCTGCACCCACAAACTCTTCTGGAACGCCACCAACCCATTTCCCCACCGGCTGTTTCGTTGGCGCAGCCGCTGTGGTGCCGACGTGCTGGCCCTGATGACCGCACCGATCGGCACCGATGGGGATCCGGTGGCGATGGAGCGCCATCGGCTGGCCTGGCAGGGGGCGAGCGGGGTGGAGGAGGCCCTGTGGCTGCCGGGGGTCGGCGACCACGGCGGAGGCCCCACGGCCGAAATGCTCGAGCAGCTGCGGCTCTGGCGGCAGCAGCCGGAGGCCGCGCCCCAGTGCCACGGCAGCCTGCGCGCCTACCTGGCCGCGCTGGAGCCGTTGGCGCCCCGGTTGCCGGTGTGGCGCGATGAGCTCTATCTGGAGCTGCACCGCGGCTGCGCCACCTCGCGGCCGGATCAGAAACGCCACAACCGCACCCTGGAGCGCCTGCTGCGGGAGGCGGATCTCGCTGGTGCTCTGGCGGGAGCCGAAGGAGCCGAAGGAGCCGAGGGGGACCGTGCAGCCAGCGGTGCAGCCAGCCATGCAGTGGAGCCTGCCGACTGGCGGCCACTGCTGTTTCAGCAGTTCCATGACATCCTCCCGGGCACCTCGATTCCTGAGGTGTTCGAGCAGGCCGAGCCCCAGTGGCGCGCCGCCCGCCGCAGCGCCTGTCGGCAGCGGGATCGGGCCCTGCACACCTGGCTGGGGGGTGGAGCGGACTGGTGGGTGGCCCAGCTGCAGCCTCTGCCGGCCCGGGCCCGCACCCTGCGGTTGCCCAGGGGCGATTGGAGCCATGGCGGCATCGGCCTCCCGGCCCAGGCGGCCCGGGCCGGCGGCCAGTGGGTGCAGCTGCCCGCCCTGGCGGGGGTGGAGGCTCTGCCCCTGGAGCGCCCATCGGCACGCTTCCCATCGTCACCGTCCAGGTCGGGCCCATCCGCTGCGGTGCAGGCGCCGGTGTGGGTGGAGGGCTGGCGCTGCGGCAACGGCCTGGTGAGCTTTGGGCTGGGCCCCGGGGGGCTGGAGCAGCTCTGGGATGGCGCGGGTCAGCCCCAGCTGGCGGGCCCCCTGGCCTGGCGGCGCTACGCCGATCGGGGAGAGTTCTGGGATGCCTGGGATATCGCTGCCAACTATCGGGAGCATCCTCTCGACTGGGCCTGGCAGGGCGAGCCGACCTGGCTGGAGCAGGGTCCGCTGTGCACCACTTTTCTGTGGCGGGGGCGCTGCGGTGCCAGTGCGGTGCGGCTCGAGGGGCGGTTGCTGGCCAATACCCCTTGGCTGGAGTTGGTGCTGAGCGTCGATTGGCGCCAGCGTCATGAGCTGCTGCGCCTGGAGATCCCCCTGGGCCAGCAAGCCCAGCGCTGGGCCGCGGACACCTCCGGGGGCGTGCTGGAGCGACCGGCCCAGGCCCTCACGGCCCGGGAGCAGGCCCGCTGGGAGGTGCCGGCGATCAGTTGGCTGGCCTCGGTCGCGGCCGGCGGCGATGGCCTGGCGGTCCTGCTCGACGGGCCCCAGGGCGTCTCGGCCAGCCCGGAGCAGCTGGAGGTGTCGCTGTTGCGGGCGCCCACCTGGCCCGATCCCGGCGCCGACAACGGCCAGCAGCGCCTGCGGCTGGCCCTGCTGCCCTGCGCCTCGGGCTGGAGCCGCGCCGCGGTGCCCCAGCAGGCGGTGGCCTTCCGCGAGCCCCTCTGGCTGCGTCCGGCGGTGGCCCAGGGCCGGGCTGACCGGCGTCAGGCCTGTCCCCCCCTGGGCGACGGGCTGCTGCTGCTGGGCTGCCGGCCTTCAGGAGACGGTGGGGCCGTGGTGCTCACCGTGCAGAACTGTTCCCCTGCCCGCCGTCGTTTGGAGCTCGGCAGCGCCTGGCAGCTGTCGGAGCGCCTGGACGGCCTGGATCGACCGCTGTTGGGTGCCCAGGCGACTGGAGGGGATCCCTGGCAGTTGGCCCCCTGGAGCCTGGGTTTCTGGCGGATCCGGCCAGCCAGGGATTGAGCTTCAGTCGTCGTGGTCGTCGAACGGATCGGTGAGCCCCTTGGAGGGGGGGCCGAAGGCCTGATACACCCCGAAGCCGGTCAGGGCCAGGAGTACCGCCAGCACGGCGAGGGCCACGGACAGGGCCGGCGAGCTGGTGGTGACGGTGGGATCCATGAACGGGGAGATCGAAGGGAAGGCAGGGTGCAGGTGACGGGTTGCGTCACAACTCTCGACGCCCCGACGCGCTGAGGCACGCAAGGCCCTTACAGTAACGAGAGCGAATCCATGCCCGAGAGGCAGCAGCAGTCATGGCCCAACGCACCCGCCTCGGAGACATCCTGCGCCCACTCAATTCTGAGTACGGCAAAGTTGTTCCCGGCTGGGGCACCACCCCCGTGATGGGCATCTTCATGGTGCTTTTTCTGGTGTTCCTGCTGGTGATCCTGCAGCTGTACAACAAGTCGCTCCTGCTCGAGGGCATCACTGTCAACTGGAACGGTCTCGGCTGAGCCGGCACTGTTCGCTCCGCCCCAACCTTCTCCCCCATGAACGTCTTTGGCATTGGCCTTCCCGAACTGGCGGTGATTGCCGCCATCGGGTTGCTGGTGTTCGGGCCTAAGCGTCTGCCGGAGCTGGGCAAAACTCTGGGTCGCACCCTCAAGGGGTTTCAATCGGCTTCCTCAGAGTTCGAAAAGGAGTTGCGCACGGCTATCGCGACCGCGGATCTGCCTTCAGCCGATCTCCCGTCCGCCGACGTTCCCCCCGCAGCCCCGGCCGAGATCCCTGCAGGTGCAGCGGAGCCTTTGCATGCGGCTCCTCCCAGCGTTGATCCGGTGTCAGCGTCCCAGGCGCTTGACCCGGCAGACGCCCGTCCGGCGACCTGATCTGCTGTGAGCTCAGGGTCTCCGGCGTCGCCCCCGCCGTTGCAGCTGTTGGTGGGATTGGGTAATCCTGGCTCCAAATACGCTGGCACCCGGCACAACGTCGGTTTCATGGCGCTGGAGCGCCTCGCTGGTTCTGGCGGAGCTGCGTTTCGCCAGCAGCCCAAGCTGCACGGCCTGCTGGCGGAGGTGGGGCAGGGGGCGATGCGCCTGCGGCTGTTGATGCCCCAGACCTACATGAACGAGAGCGGCCGGTCCATTCGGGCCGCCCTCGACTGGTTTGGTCTGGAGCCAGGCCAGCTGCTGGTGGTGGTGGACGACATGGATCTGCCCCTTGGCAAGCTCCGGTTGCGGGCCTCCGGCAGTGCCGGTGGTCACAACGGCCTGCGCAGCATGATCAGCCATCTGGGCACCCAGGACTTTCCGCGCTTGCGCATCGGCATCGGTGCGCCGGCCCACGACCCGGCTGAACGCCGCGCCCGCACGGTGGGCCACGTGCTGGGGCGCTTCAGCGCTGCCGAACAGCCCCTGCTGGAGGCTGTGCTGGCCGAGGTGGAGGCCGGCATCGGCTTGATCCAACGCCTTGGCCTGGAGCGGGCCGGTAACCGTCTCAACAGTTTTCATCCGGAAGGCGCGGCAACCTGACGCCATGGCCCGCCTTCCCTCCACCACCGCCCAGCTGCGGGTGCTTCACCAGAGCTTCAGTCAGCGGGTGCTGGAGGGTGAGGTCAGTGCCGGAGGCTATCTGTGGAGTTTCCGCTGGGCCTTCGATCGTGGGGAACTCAGTGTTGAGCCGTCGTTGGGCCGGGCCCTGATCCAGGACGCCCTGCTGCGCTATCTGCTCAAGGTGGATTACCAACTGGAGCCAGGTGGCGACTATGTCTTCACGGTGAGGGCTCGCTTCTGACCCGATTCAGGCTCCGGCGCACCTCCGGGGTGGACCGCTGCAGCGGTAATCCGCTGTGACGCTCCACCAGGAGTTGGGCCACGACGTCGTCGATGTCGCGGGGGGGGAGCCGCAGACCCGCCGGCAGCAGCCGCAACCAACCGCTGGGTGGCCACAGTTCCCAGTAGCGGTCGCGGGCAGCCAGGGTGCTGCCGTGTTCGTTGACCAGCTCCAGCTCCAGACTCAGCGCGGCCAGGGGGCCGCGCCAGGCGCCACTGCCGGTGCCGTTGCCCACCAGCACCCGGGCCAGACCCTGGCTTTGCCAGGCCTGGAACTGAACCAGGCTCGCCTCAGGTGGCAGGATCGACGCCTCCAGAATCCGGCTGTTCTCCAGATCGGCCAGCACCAGGCCGCATTTGCTGCGGCCGGGATCCAGCCCGGCGATCAGGGGCCCTGGCCGTGGCGGGGTCCGGGAGGCGGTCATGGTCGGCGGGGCCCTGGCCCAGCATCTGGCGACGCGCCAGGTCGCAGCCAGCGCAAGTCCACCGCAATCCGGTCAGGGGTGTCGGCATCGCGCACCGCCACGGCTTCCAGTTGCGCCACCTGGCCCGCCGGCCGTTCGCTCAGGTCGCGGCCCAGTTGGTTGAGGCTGGCCGCATCGAACTGCAGGCCCTCTGCCACGGTGCCCTGGCGTTGGGCTCTCGCATAGGCCGCCGCCAACAGCAGGTTGAGCCGGCGATTGATGGCTTCCAGGCTGCTGAGATCGCCTTCAATGGTGGTGCTGGCCAGCACCTCGCCTGCCTTGACGACGGACCGGTTCGGCCGGAGGTCGGGGAAGGCGAGCACCTGGCGCTCGCCCCGCAGCACATTGGCCGCCGACAGGATGCTCACCACCCAGCTGCCGGGTTTGGTCAGCAGCCCCTCCAATTTGGCGATGTCGCTCTTGGGCACCAGCAGGATCTGGCGGTCGACGGATTGGCCGGGCAACACCCGCCGGAACGCGGTGAGGTTGGCTTGCTGCAGCAGGGCTGTGATCACGGAGCCGGCCTGCTCGGGCCGCTCCAGGGTCACCTTGGCGCTGGCCAGGGTCTGACCGCTGGTGAGCACCACGTCGCCGCGGCGGAGGGCAATCAGGTTGCTCTCCAGATCCTTGAGTTCCTGGGCTCCTGCGGCGATGCGGCGGCGCACCTGGGCCAGTTCGGTTTCGGTGCGGCGGATGTCGGCATCGCGGTCCTGCACCTCGCGGCTGAGCCGGCTGCGTTCCACTTCCAGGCGGTTGCGCTGGGCGACCAGCGGAGCCAACTCCTGCCGAAGCTGGCCGGCCCGCGCCTGGGCCTGCTCATAGCGCCGTTGCGCATCCCGTTGGCCCTGTTCGGCCCGGTTGAGCTCCTGCTGGCTGGTCGCCAGTTGACGCTGACTGCTGGCCAGCTGGCGGCGACTGCTCTGCAGACGATCCTCGAGTTGGTCGAGCTCGAACAGGCCCGTGCGCAGGCGTTCACTGACCAACAGCATCAGCCCCAGCGAGACGGCGCTGATCAGGCTGCCGGTGAGCACCGTGATCAACACGGCGGTGCGCCGCGGCCTCAGCTTGAACAGGCTGAGGCGTGCCTTGCCAACCCGGCTGCCCAGCCGGTCGCCCAGGGTGGAGAGCACTCCCCCCAAGGCCAGCAGCGCCAGGATCAGCAGCCAGCCGGTCACGTGCGTCTGCGAACCGGATCCAGTATCCCTGTCGCGCGGCCGTAGCGCTCAGCTGAAGCGTTTGGCAAGGGCAATGGGATCAAACACGGTGATTTTCTTGCGATCGATCTGCACCAGGCCGTCGTTGCGCAGATCCCCAAGCAGGCGGGTGATGGTCACCCGCGTTGAGCCGATGGCTTCGGCGATGGCCTGGTGGGACAAGCGCAGATCGATGGTGATGCCCTCGGCGCTGGGAACGCCGAAGTCACGGCAGAGCACCAAGAGAAAGCTCACCAGCCGCGAGCTCATGTCGCGGTGGGTGAGGGTTTCGATCATCGTTTCTGTCTGCAGGATGCGTGAGGAGAGACCCTGCAGCAGCAGCAGCCCGACGCTGGCGTCCTGCTCGATGGCGCGCCGCACGGAGGTGGCCGGAGCGGTCACCATCTCCACCCGGGTGAAGGCCACAGCGTGATAAAAGCGGTCGGAACGCTGCCCCGTGAGCAGGGACAGCACCCCAAACAGGCTGTTCTCCCGCAGCAGGGCCACGGTGATTTCTTCGCCGGATTCGTAGACGCGGGAGAGCCGGACCGCACCGCGGCGCAGCAGATACACCCGTTCGGCTGGATCGCCGGGGAAAAAGATCGTCTTGCCCCGTTCGATGGTCTCGATGCTGCTGCCGGCCAGCCCGCGGATCACCTCAAGCAGGGTGGGGCTGACCTGGCCGGCGCTTCCCATGCCGGCCACCACCCCTGGAGCCCCCGTCGATGGACTGGCGGCGGTACGGCTGAATCCGTGGGTTGCGCCAACCATCGTGGCCTAGGCAAGTGGCCGGACCCTAAGGATCACGCGGGGGCGCCCCTGTAGCAACGCACACGGTTTACTGCTGCCCCGGGATGGTCGAGGGCGCAGCAGTACAGATGTTCCCACCAGGGATGGTGTCTTTCGCTTGTGGAGCGGTCCTATCCCGCTACATTCAGGTTCCCGGGGGAACGCGCAGCCGTGGTTTCCCGGGCGGGGTATCTCGTCCCCATTTGTCCTGCTCGCTTGTCCTGACTCGGTGTCCATGACCGCCAGCTTGCCCGTTCCAGGTCTGACATCCGGAGCCGGAGCGGGTTTCCCTGCGGTCCAGCACGCTCCCCAGCGTCCCGGCCATCGCCCCCTGCCGGTGGTCTCTCAGGTGCCCCCCGCGCTGCGCCTGGTGGCCCAGCAGGAGGGCCTGCTCCAGATCCATACGGCTCCGTTCCGGGGCAGCTTCGGCGCGGTGCTCAGCCAGGCTCTGCGCACCGCCGGACTGGGCAGTCGGGTGCTGGTGAGCCAGTTCCTCAAGGGTGGCGTCGATCAGGGACTGGCGAGCAGCCTCTGGCTCTGCGGACGTCTGCAGTGGCTGCGGCCCGGTGTGCCCGCCTGCCTGTCGGAGCGGGCCGCCGATCAGGATGGGGAGTCGGTGGAGGCGGTGCGCCAGGTGTGGGCCTTCAGTCGTGAGCAGTTGCTCAGTGGCGCGGTGGATCTGATGGTCCTCGACGAGCTGGGTCTGGCGGTGGAGCTGGGTTACATCGACATGGCCGACGTTGTGGCCACCCTCGATCGCCGGCCGGCCCATCTGGATGTCATCCTGACGGGCCCCGCCATGGCCGCTGAGCTGATGGCCATGGCCGACCAGGTCACCCAGCTGCGTCGAGGTCTCTAAATGCTCAAGAACGACCGCTGGATCAATCAGCAGGCCGCGGCCGGGATGCTGCAGCCCTTTCAGTCGAGCCTGGTGCGTCACCTGGATCCCGACACCGCCAGTTCGCCGGTCCTCAGCTACGGATGCTCGTCCTATGGCTACGACCTGCGTCTGTCGGCGAAGGAGTTTCTGATCTTCCGGCACGTGCCCGGCACGGTCATGAACCCCAAGCGGTTCAATCCGGCCAATCTCGAGCCGGCGCCCCTGCATGAAGATGATGACGGCGCCTATTTCATCCTGCCGGCCCATTCCTATGGGCTGGGGGTGGCGTTGGAGAAGATGAAGGTGCCGCCCAACATCACGGTGATCTGTCTGGGCAAGAGCACGTATGCCCGGCTCGGCATCATCGTCAACACCACGCCTGCAGAAGCCAGCTGGGAAGGCCATCTCACCCTCGAGTTCAGCAACTCTTCAGGTGCTGATTGCCGCATCTACGCCAACGAAGGCATCTGCCAGTTGCTCTTCTTCGAGGGTGATCCCTGTGAAACCACCTATCAAGACCGGGCCGGCAAATACCAGCACCAGCCCGAGCGCGTCACCCTGGCTCGTATCTAGCCTCTCCAGGCTTGCGCTAGTGCGCAAGCCTGGCGTCGCACCGAGAGGTGCGCCAAATGGCTTGCGCTAGGGCGCAAGCCTGGCTTTATGCAGCCGGCTCTTCTCGTACCAGTCGGCAAATTGGGGCGTCCAGGTTTGCAGATGGGGCCACATCAGGTCGCAGAGCTCGCGAATTTCCTGCTGGGCATCGAGCTTGGCCCGTAGGTCGAGGAAGTGCAGAAAGGCCCGCAGGGTGAAGCTCACCACGAAGTGCTGGCGGTAGTCGAAGGGCAGGATGCCGCGGGCGTGCTCCTCGGCGAAACCCGCCGCCAGCAGGTCGCGGTAGCGTTCCGCCGCCGCCCGGCAGAGATCCAGATCCACGGCCCGCTGTTCGGCGGTGTAGGCGTACTTCTTGCCCTGGCGATCGCTGTAGCTGCCCACGGGACGGAGGTAGAACACCTCCTCCAGTTCGAGTTCGCCGCTCGCCGCCTTGCAGATGCGATCGCCGGTGTAGCGCATCGATTGCACGTCGAAGCTCACGCCGACGCGGTGGGTGCGGGCCTGCTGCATCACCGAGTGGGGAAACCAGCCCACGTTGAGCACGATCTGGGCGTGCTCCAGGGGGCCGTAGTGGCCCCGCTCTCCGGCCAGCAGCCGCTTGACACAGACCTCGCCCGCCCTGGTTTCGTCCGGCCAGCTGGCGGCGTCCGCGGCGACAAAGCCCTCGCTGTAGTCCTGATGCATGCCGGCATACACGCACTGCTGGGGGTTGGGCGTGGCGGCGATCAGGGCAACGCGGAAACGGGGATCCATGGCGGACGTCAACCGTGGCTGCGGGGTCCGGCCATCGTGGCAGCCTTTGGCGCACCTGCCGGGACTTCGTTCTCGGTGGCGCTGAGGGTGGCGTCGAGGCTGCTGACGGCGCCCATCCCAGCCAGCGCGGGCAGGGGGGCGCCGGCGATCAGGGCATCGGTGAGCGCCTGCAGTTCCCCGGTGCTGCGGGCACCGATGGAGCGGCCCACGGGTGTTCCGGTGGCATTGAACAGTTCCAGCTGGGGAATGCCGTTGACGTCGTAGCGATCCAGCTCCGGCTCCCAGCGGGGGTTGTCGACGTTGAGGAGCACGACATCCAGCTGACCTCGATGCTGGGCTTCGATCGTCTCCATAGCCGGCGCCATGCTGCGGCACGCTTCACACCAGTCGGCATAAAACTCCACCACCGTCGGCTTGCCGTTGCGAAGGGCCACGGGCAGATCGAGCGACTGGCGGGCCAGGCGCTCCAGGGGCGCTTCGGGGTGCAGGCCACCCCGAAACCACACCAGACCAGCCGCCAGCAGCACGGCCAGCACCAGAAGCAGCAGGCGTTCGCTCGGACCCAGACCGGGATTGGGGGATGGGCTGGTCATGGCTGGGGGCCGGGCAGTGGGCGCTGGGTGGAGCGTGGCTGCACTTTGCCAGTGCTTGCTAGCGTTTTGCGTGAGGTGAACCGGCCCTGTTCGTCCACCGGCCTCCCCTGTGAAACGGCGCCTCACCCTGCATTTCCCCCGCGAAGCGGTGCACCTGCCGATCACCTATCGGCTGGCGGTGGATTTCGACATCGCTGCCAAGATCCTGCGGGCTCAGATTGCCCCCAACCAGAGCGGCACCCTGGTGGTGGAGCTTTCGGGCGACATCGACGAGCTGGCGGCGGCGGAGGCCTGGTTGGAGAGCCAGGGGCTGGGTCTCAACCGGGCGCCGGGGCAGATCGCCATCGACCGCAGCCGTTGCGTCGATTGCGGCATCTGCTCCAGCGTCTGCCCCAGTGGCGCCCTCAGCCTGCGTCAGCCCGCTTGGCAGCTGCACTTCGATGCGCAACGCTGCCTGGTCTGTGAACAGTGCATTCCGAGTTGTCCTCTGGATGCCATTGCCCTGGTGTTGGCTCCCCCGTGATGGCCATGGTGCGTCTGCTGCTGTTGCCCGTGCGGGCCCCGATGCTGCTGGTTCTGGCGGCCATCGCGGTCTACGAGGGGCTGCAGTGGAGCCAGCCGCTGGAGGGAGCCGCCGCCTCGGGGATGGGGTCGTTGTCCAGTTTGTTCTGGTCGCTGGATTGCCTCCACGCCCTGCTGGTGGTGGTGGTGTGCACGATGCCCGATCTGCTGTTGCAGCGGATCTCCAACGTGATGGCGGCCAGCCGGGTGATGAGCCTGGTGATCACCCTGCTGATCGTCACAGTGGGTGGCCTGTATCTGCTGCATCTCAAGGTGCTCACCAACGTGCTGATCCTGGGTTCGACGGTGCTGCTCGCCCGCCTGGATCTGGCCCGGGTGCGGGTGGCGCCTCCACCCCTGCTCCTGGCCGGGGCCCTGGGGGGGCTGGTGCTCGCGGGGGCCGGCGTGGGCCGCTGGCTGGCCAGCAGCGGTTAGCAGCCCGGTGTGGGTCGTTGCTGGAAGCTCCAGAGGTTGCCGAGCACCTTTTTGACGTAGAGCCGGGTTTCGGGATAGGGGATCGCTTCGATCCAGAGCTCGGGCTCCTGCTGCAGCTGGGGAGTCACCCAGCCGGCTACGGCGCCGGGGCCTGCGTTGTAGCTGGCGGCCATCAGCACGGGGTTGCCCTGCCATTGCCCCAGCAGTTGCTTCAGGTAGAGGGCACCGAGCTGGGCATTGCGACTGGGATCGCGCAGGGCGTCGGGCCCAAGCGGCCCCCCAGCCAGTTCGGCCGCGGTCTCCGGCATCAGTTGCAATAGCCCCACGGCACCGGCGCTGGAGCTCACCCCAGGGCTGAACCGGGATTCCTGTTTGGCCACGGCGGCCAGCAGGGTTGACGGCACCGCCGCGGCCGTGGCGGCCTGCTCAAGTTCCGCCACAAAGCTGGGGGTCTGCAAACTCCGCTCCAGTTGCTGCGCCATTCCGCACGACTGGCCCGCAGGCAGCCGCAGGCTGGCCTGCTCCAGTTGCCCCAGACCGATCCAGTGGTCGCCCACGGCGCGGCGCAGGCGGCCCTCCAGCAGCAGGTCCTGGGGGGTGCGGGAGGGAAGCGTGCGGCCCGTGCGCCAGTGCTCCCAGGCCTCCAGAGGTTGGTCGACGCGCCACAGTCGGTCGAGGTCGGGATCGCCGCTGGCCAGGGGCTGCCAGTTGGGTTGCAGCAGGGCGGGGCTGCGTTGTGGATCGAGGCTGAGATCACCCTTGCCGAGCCGCACCGCGGCCCGCCAGCCGTAGTAACCCTCGGGATGGCTCCGGAGCAGGCTGGTCCAGGTGCGTCGGGCCTCGGCCCGCTGGCCTTGTTGCCATTGGCTGAAGCCCAGCCAGAAGCGCTGGCGGCCCGCCAGCCCCACCGGCAGCGCACGATCGATCGGTGCGCTCAGCAGGACCTCGGCTGTGGCCCACTGGCGCTCCAGCAGGGCCCGACGGGCCCGCTGCCACTGCAGCTCCCAGCTGGCTGGATCCCTGGGCCAGCGCTTCAGCACCGCCAGCACGGGCCCGCTGCCTGGGGTCTCCAAGGCCCGCCGGGCTTGCACCGGGGCTGTGTCCTGCAGGCTGGCGGGCAGCGCCGCGAGGGCCTGCAGGCTGCCCGGCCCGGGCTGCTCGCTGAGCAGGGCCACGGCTTCGCTGGCCTGGGGGGAGCGGGGCGCCGAACGCGCCAGCTGCAGCAGCCGGCCCTGGGCCTGGGCCTGCTGGGCGCTGCCACCGCCGAGCAGCGCCTTGGCCAGTGCCAACTGGGTTTCGAGGCCCGGCTGGCTGCCCTTCAAGCAGGCCAGGGCGGCTTCCGCATCGCCCAGCTGGGCCAGGCCCCCGGACAGTTCGTCGCGCTGTTGGGGGCTGGCGGAGGGTTGCCCGCAGGACTGGCGCAGCCGTGCTGCGGCACCTGGCCAGCGCACACCGTGGCGGGCCAGGTGCAGGGCGCCGTCGCGGCGCGCGTCAGCGGCCGGGCCCGCCTCCACCGCGGCCGCCAAGGCCGCCGGATGGGCGGCGAAGCGCTGACGCAGCTCCTGGCGCAGCCGGGGCTGCTCCCGGCCGAGGGCGTAGAGCGCATCGGCGGCGGCCGGAGTCTGGGGAAAGCGCCGCAGGAGCTGCCGCCAGCGCCACTGGGCAGCCCCGCCGTCTCCCAGCGCTTCGGCGGCCAGGGCATCGCGCTTGAGCACCAGGGCGGCAAGGCCATCAAGACCCCATCCCTGGCCGCGCAGCAGCTGACGTGCGCGAGCCGGGTCTTCCCCCTGGCGTGCCAGCAGCAGCAGGTTGGCCTCCCGGCGTCGCGCCGGATCGGTGGAGAGCCGGCTCAGGCGCTCCAGGTGGGCCGTGGGGGTGTTGGGGTCGGGTGCTGGGAGCTGGTTCAGCAGGGCCCGACCGCCCACCAGCACAGCGCCGCTGCCCAGGCAGGTGAAGGCCAGCAGCAGGGGGAGGCGAGCCAAGGACAACAGCGGCACGGTTTCGGCATTCTGGGGAGGTTCGGATCCGGCCCTGTTGGTGCGCCTGCCCCCTCTGCCCCCCTACCTCTCCAGCCTGCCTGGCGCCGAGCAGCGGCTGCGGGCGTTGCGGGTGCTGGCGGCGGCTGGATTGGTCTTGCTGTTGCGCTCCTGGTGGCCGCTGATCTGGCTGCCCGGCTGGGTGGTGGGGCTGCTGCTGCTGTGGGCCGTTTGGGAGCTGCTGCGCTGGATCTGGTGGCCTCGGCGCTGGCGTTGAGCGCCGCCGGGCGGCTTGCAGCACCCCCAAGCGCTTTGCTGCAGTCCACGTAGCCTGGTTCCCTTCGCGGCATCTGTTCATGGCCGAGCTGGCTCCCCATCCCGTCGGCCCTCCCCTGCGGGGTGGCGTGGCTGGCTTCGGCACCGACGGCATTCGCGGCCGGGTCGGTTCCCAGGTGAGTCCGGCGCTGGCGTTGCAGGTGGGGTTCTGGTGTGGCCAGGTGCTGCCCGCCGGTCCGCCGGTGCTGATCGGCATGGATTCCCGCAGCAGCGGCCCGATGCTGGTGGCGGCGCTCACCGCCGGCCTCACGGCTGCAGGTCGGGAGGTGTGGACCCTGGGCCTCTGCCCCACGCCGGCCATTCCCGGGGCGATCCGCCGCCTGGGGGCGGCAGGTGGGCTGATGGTCTCAGCCAGCCACAACCCCCCCCACGACAACGGCATCAAGGTGTTCGGCGCTTCGGGCGCCAAACTCAGCCGTGGCCAGCAGCAGGCGATTGAAGCGGGGCTGCAGGGTGTGGGCGGGGGGGCCGGTGCTCCGGGTGGCTTCAGCGGCACCGGTGTCGTGCACGATCGCCATGATCTGCTGGCCGACTACCAACGCGCCCTGCTGGCCAGCGTCATGGGCCGCCGGCTGGAGGGGTGTCGGATTGTGCTCGATCTCTGCTGGGGTTCGGCGACGGCCTGTGGCGAGGCGGTGTTCCGCGCCCTCGGGGCTGAGCTGACGGTGCTGCACGGTCAACCCGATGGTGAGCGCATCAACGTGGGCTGCGGCAGCACCCACCTCGAGCCCCTGCGGCGGGCGGTGGTCGAGAGTGGCGCCGCGATGGGCTTTGCCTTTGACGGCGACGCCGACCGGATGCTCGCGGTGGATGGCCAGGGTCGGGTGGTGGATGGCGACCAGATCCTGTATCTGTGGGGATCGTCGTTGCTGGCTGAGGGGCAGCTGCCGGCCAATCGCATCGTCGCGACGGTGATGTCGAACCTGGGTTTTGAGCGGGCCTGGCAGGCCAAGGGTGGCGTGCTGGAGCGCACCGCCGTCGGTGATCAGTACGTGCACCAGGCGATGGAGCAGATGGGGGCGGGCCTGGGTGGTGAGCAGTCGGGCCACATCCTCTCGGCCCGTCATGGCATGAGCGGCGACGGCCTGCTCACGGCCCTGCAGGTGGCCACCCTGCTGCACCGCTCCGGCCAGAGCCTGGCCGACTGGATGGACAACAGCTTTCAGCCCTATCCCCAGACTCTGGTCAATGTGACGGTGCCTGATCGGCAGCGGCGTCAGCAGTGGCAGCAGTGCGAACCGCTGCGGCAGGCCGTGGCCGCCGCAGAGACGGCGATGCAGGGGCGCGGCCGCGTGCTGGTGCGGGCCAGCGGCACTGAGCCCCTGTTGCGGGTGATGGTGGAGGCGGCTGAGCAGCCCTTGGTCGATCACTGGGCCGGTCAACTGGCGGCTGAAGCCGAACGGCACCTGAACGCGGCCTAATCTGCCGCCGAGGCCGCCAGGCAATCGCGGGCCAGGGCCAGGGCGCCGTTGCAGGCATCTCCCGCCGGCGACCGCAGCTGGGCGCCGGGGCAGCTGTGCTCCAGGGCGGCGGCCAACCGGGCGCGCAGCAGGTGCAGGTGCTCCAGGGCGCCACCCATGGGCCACACCGGGGGCGCCTCCAAGTCCAGGCGTCGGCTGATGGTGAGCACCATCCGGGCCAGGGCGAGCGCCGAGCGTTCCACCACAGCTGCCGCGGCCGCATCACCTTCGCTGGCGGCGGCCACCACCAGGGGGGCCAGGCGGGCAAAGCCTGCGGCGCCGAAATCCGGCTCCACCACTCTGGCCTTGATCACCTGGGCGGCATGGGGGTCATCCGGGTGCACGTTCAGCCCGGCCCACACCCGGGCGCGTAACGGCGAATCGCTCCGGCGGCCATCCGCCATCTCCAGGCTCAGGGCCAGCCCATCGCGGCCGATGTCCATGGCGGAGCCGGCGCCATCGAGCAACCAGCCCCAGCCGCCGCAGCGGTGTTCCAGGCCGGCTGGGTTGCGCCCGACCGCGATCATGCCGGTGCCGCTGATCACCACGATGCCGCCCCGATGGTTGCCCATGGCGCCGCGCAGGGCCGTGCGCTCATCCCCGGTGACCACCACCTGCGGCAGGGGCAGCCCCAGGGCCTGGGCCGCCAGCTCGCGGCCTGCAACTTGCACCGGTGCGCCCACCTCAATGCCGCTGGCCCCGATGGCGGCCGCCAGCAGGCGGGCGGGCGGTGGCGCTGTGCCAGCGGCGGCGAGCTGGCTGCAGGCCAGGGTCCAGCTCTCCTGGAGGGCCTGACGGAAGCGGGCGGGGCCAGCGGGTGCGGCCAGGTGACAGACCCCAGGGCCCTGCCCTTCGGCCAGCACCGCAGCGCCGTCGGCGTCGCTCAGGCGGCAGGTGGTGTGGGTCTGGCCGGCATCGAAGCCGGCGATCAACCGGAGTTCAGCCACGATCGCGAGAAGCCCCTGCCCCCGCTGCCGCCCCTGCCGCCAGGGTGGCCACACAGAACCAGCCGCTCAACTGCACCTCCGGCCGAAAGAAGATTGTGTCGGTGAGTCCCTGCACGCCGAGTCCGGCGATCACGGCGATCACCGCCAGTGCCGGCAGGCTGAACACGCCATCGCCGCGCCACAGGCCGATGGCGGTGCGCAGGCTGGCCACCAGCAGGCCGATGCCCGCCAGCACCCCGGGAATGCCGGCCTCGACCGCCAGCTCCAGGGGGATGGAGTAGGCGCTGAGGGCGTTGAACTTGGGTTGCTGAAAGAGCGGATAGATCTGGTTGAAGGCGTCGTTGCCGGGGCCGATGCCCAGCCACGGACGGGCCTGGATCATGTCCAGGGCCGCCAGCCAGACGTTGATGCGGAAGTTGTTGGAGCTGTCCTGCCGGCCGGCCACCAGGCTCATCACCCGCACCCGCAGCGGCTCCACCTGGGTCACCAGCACCACCAGCAGGGCCGCACCGCCGAGCAGCAGCAGCAGGGGGACCAGCTTGCGCCACAGCGGGGGCCAGGCCCGGGTGCCGCGGATGGCGAGCAGCAGCACGATCACAGCTGCTTCTGCCACCAGTCCCATCCAGGCGCCGCGGCTGTAGGTGAGCACCAGGGCTGCCACGCCGAGCACCAGGGCCGTGAGAGCGAATAACTTGCGCGCCAGCCCGGGCCAACGCAACAGGGCGACCAGGGCCAGGGGCAGGGCCGGCAGCAGGTACCCCGCCAGCAGGTTGGGGTTTTCCAGGGTGCTGTAGATCCGCACCGTGCCATCGGCCACGGAGTTGGGGTCGGCCCAGCGGGCCAGCTCACCGGTGTCGCCGTAGAGCTGGCGGATGCCGATCACGCTGGTCACCAGCTCTCCGGCCAGTAACGCCGCCACGATGCGGTCCCACCAGATCGGCGCCGTCGTCAGCAGCTGGCGCATCAGGGCGTACACCCCGAGGTAGCTCACCAACTTCACCAGTCCCTTGGCGGCGGCCAGGGGAACCGGCGAGAAGCCCGTGGCCAGCAGGGCCAGGGCCAGGATCCCCAGGATCCAGCGATCGATCTCCCCCAGGGGGCCGGGGGGGGTGCGCAGGGCCAGCAGCAGCCACAGCAGGCCACTGGCCAGCACCAGCAGGCTGAGACCGCTGCGGGTCACCAGGGGCAGGCCAGCCATCAGGGCGCACAGCACCAGGCCTGCAATCAGGTTCAAATGCCGCCCCAGAGCGCCACTCGGAGCGCTTTGGAGCGTGCCCTGCCAGCGCAGCAGAACGGGAATGGTGGGGGCGCTCAAGGGGCGAAGGCTGCCGTCAGGCCGGATTATCGACCCCTTCCAGCAGATCCTCCAGGGTCTTCAGCGGCGGCAGGCTGTGGCTGTTGCGCCGGTAGAGCACCCGGTACACCGGCAGCCCCTGGCCCCGCACGTAGGTTTCGCGCTCGGTAGGCACCGGCAACGGGTTGTCAGCCCGCCAGGGCCGGCCGTCTTCGGACGGGCGATCAAAGCCGCCGCTGGCCTCGATCAGCTGCACCATCGGTGTGATCACCGCCAGCACGTCGCTCTGGATGAACAGCTCCCGCCCGGGGGCCAGGGCCTCGGCCAGGGCCAGCAGCAGGGCGGGCTGCAGCACCCGACGTTTGTGGTGCTTCTTCTTGAACCAGGGATCGGGGAACTGGATCGAGACCCGCTCCAGCAAGCCGGTGGGCAGGGCCCTGAGCCAGTCCTGCAGGCTGACGTTGGCGTTGCAGAACAGAACGTGAAGGTTGCCGAGCCCAAGCGCCTGGCGGTCGGCTTCAGCGGCCTCCACCAGGGCCCGGCGGATCTCCACGCCGAGGTGATTCCGTTCGGGCTGCCGCTGGGCCAGGGCCAGCAGAAAGCGACCGCGGGCGCAGCCGATGTCGAGATGAAGGGGTTGGTCCGGCGCACAGAACAGCTCTGCGGGCGCGGGCAGGGGCCTGGGCTGCTGGAAGAAACGGCTGAGCGGATTGACGTGCTGGCGCACCATCAGCTGTCCTCGCGTCGCACCAGAAAGGCCAGGCTGGCGGTGTAGCCGTGCAGGTGGGTGCTGCCGGCCACCGGTCCGATCTCGCCATTGCAGAACACCCCGGCGATCGGCACCCTGGCAAACGCCTCCCGACAGAGGTTCACGTCGCCATCGGCTTCGCCGTACAGCCCTGATCCCCGGCCGAGACAGGCAAACAGCAGGGTGGCCAGGGGCTCTGGTTGGCGCGCCTGCTGCTGGCTCAGAAGCTGGCGCAATTCCTGGCGGGAGGCGGCCGCATCGCGCAGCTGGAACTGCACCTGTTGGCCCACCCGCATGCGTTCGGCCACGGCCACGGCCCCATTGCGGGGATCGACGCCGATCAGGTTGCGCACCAGGAAGGCCGTGGGGCCATCCGGCTCGGTGCTGTCGAGACTGAAGCTGCTGCGGCCCACTCCCAGAAACAGGGAGTGCTTCACCAGCTCCCGCTCCTCGGGGCTGAGGTCGGTGAGGATCGCCTGCAGGGCGGCCACCGGGCTGCGGCGGGCCTGGCCCTGGCTCACTTCCAGCACCACGTTGCGCTGGGCCTGTTCGACATCGAACACCGGGCCGATCGGGCGACAGCCCTGGGCCACAACCGGATCGAGGTGCCAGGCACCGCCGATCAGGCAGCCGACGGCTCCGCGCACGACCTGATCGCCGAACAGCAGGGAGCCGTGGGGGGCGCTGTGCTGGCCGGCAATGCCGCCGAGTTTCACCGCCTCCGGACAGGCGTAATCCAGGCCACTGATCAGATCGTTGATGCGGGAGCAGCTGGGATCCACCAGCAGCAGCATCGACGGGCTGGCCGAGGGGGGCGCTGTTTCCGGCGCGCCCAGCAGGGCGCGCCAGGGATCGGCCGGCCCATCCAGGTCGGGCAGGGTCTCGGTGTCGATGGCAAAGGGCTGGAGCGTGGCGCCGGGCAGGCGCAGCAGGGTGACGCTCAGGGCCGGCTTGTTCTCCAGCTCATGGGGGGCTCCGGAGGGGTCGGTGCCCACCACGCCAC
Organism: Cyanobium sp.; assembly: GCA_044371095.1. GTDB lineage: Bacteria > Cyanobacteriota > Cyanobacteriia > PCC-6307 > Cyanobiaceae > Cyanobium_A. The sequence goes on along the minus strand of JBILUH010000003.1, from coordinate 20,472 downwards.
CACCCAGGCAGCCCAGCCAGTGCGCGGACTGCAGCTGCTCGCGCAGCAGCGGCAGCAGCCGCGGCAGATCACTGGCGTAGCTGGCCGCGGCAAACACCAGGGCCAGATCCGCCGGGCCCGTTCCGCGCAGCTGGCGGGCAACGCTCTCCACGGCAGCCTGCAGGGAGGTTTCGGTGGCCAGTGCGGTGCGGCACCAGGCCTGGTCGGGACGGCCTCCGAAGGAGCGGGAGAGCCAGCTGGGCAGAGAAAACGCGGCCATGGCCTGGACCCTATCGCCCGCCGAGGGGAACGGATAATGGCGCCTTACCGAACCAGCCGCGTGCTCGCCGCCCTGCCCGAACCGCTGTACCGCTCGCTGGTGTGGCTCGATGTCCGCCTGGCCGTTCTGTTCAGCATCGGTTTGCCCCTGGTGCTGTTGATCTGGGCCGCTTTGCGGCGCGAGGGCGCCCTGGTGCGGCTGCTGGGCATTTACTGGAAGGTGGCCAGCTTGCTGCTGCTCGCCACCCTGCTGCTCACCGACCGCAGGCCCCTGGGTTTTGTGGTTGCCGTGCTGGCCCAGCTCCTGGTGGTGGCGAGTGTGTGGTTCTGGGTGGATCTCAATGAGGAACTGGCCGATCTGCCGCCCTGGCGGCCCTTGCCCCTCACCCTGCGCATCTGGCGCTGGAGCCTGACTGTGTGGGGCCTGGTGGGGGCTGCCTTCAGCGCCACTGCTCTGGGCTGCATCGGCAAGGCTGGCCTCGCTCAGGCCCGATGCGCCATCTGGATCCAGCCCCCCCTGGGACTGCACCGCCAGGTGGAGGCTGTTTTTGCTTTTGTCTTCGGCGGTGCGTGGACCCCGGCCGTGGCGGCCTTCATCGGCTATGTGGGTCTGGTGGCCTACGTGGTGGGCCTGCTCCAGTGGCTGCTGGTGCGCGCGCCCAAGCAGGGCCGCATCGCCGGCGACTTCTGAGGGGTGGCGATGGTGGATTCGGCCCTGATTGCCCAGCTGGAGCTGCTCAGTCGCGATCGCCCCGACCGGGTGCTCCGGTTGCGTGGCCCGTTGCAGGGCGGTGGTGAGGTGCCTGAGCTGTTTGAGCTGGTGATGTTCCGGGGCTTCTCGAGTAGCACCACCCATCCCACGGCCTACGACCCCGACGTCTCGCTGCTGCCCGAGGGGGCCAGCTTGGCCGAGGCGGAGCTGCTGGCGGCGCCCCTGAATCCCGCCGCCGAGCAGCGGCTGGCTGGGCCGGCGCCGGTGGCTCGGTTCCTGGATCCGGCCAGCTGGCTCTGAAGCCACGCTGCCGTCTCAGCCCTGCTCAGCAACTCCTGACAGACATCCCGCGCAGAGGCGTTGCCATTGGGGACAGATCCTGCTCAGGGGCTCGGCATGGGGGTCCAGCTGGACCTGGCTCGCCAGCTCGAAGTCGGCGAAGTCAAATCCGGGTGCCACCGTGCAGCTCACCAGGCTCCATGAGCTGCCTGGCAGGGGCTCGGCAGCAAACCAGCTGCCAGCAGGAACCACATGCTGGGGCCTCTGACCCGTGCTGAGCTCCAGCCCCAGGAGGGTGGAGCGTGCTGTGCCCTCCTGGTCGAGCTCATGGATCACCAGCCCGTCACCACCGTGGTGATGCCAGGCCTCATCGGAGGCGATGCGGTGCCAGCAGGAGCGCTCGCCCGCTGCCAGCAGAAACAGGATCGCGGTGCTGGCGGCCCTGGGGCCCCGCGGGGTGTTCACCTGTTCGCTGGCACGGTAGGTCTCGCGGTAGTGGCCACCTTCGGGGTGGGGCTGCAGCTGAAGCAGGTCAATCAGCTGCACTGCACGTAGCGCCCCGTTCATCCAGCCAGCACCGCCACGCAGCGGCCGCAGAGGGTCGGGTGGGCGCTGTGGCTGCCGATGTCGGTTTCGTAGTGCCAGCAGCGTTCGCACTTCTGCCCTGCGGCTCTGGCGATCCGCACCCGCACGCCCGCGTCCTCGGCCTGCTGCAGCACAGCCTCCGGGGTTTCGCCGCCGATGCGCAGGTCTGACACCAGCAGCCAATCGGCCAGGTTGTCGACGGCGTGGTGGGACGAGCGCTCCAGCCAGCTGAGCGCTTCCGCCAGCGCCTCGCTGCCCGCGGTCAGCTCCAGCTGCACCTGGGCTTCCAGCGAGGCGCCTAGCTGGCCGCTGGCCCGGCAACCCTCCAGCTGGCGGTTCACCAGGGTCCGCAGCTCCAGGATCCGCTCCATCGGCTGCTCCAGGTCCGGTCGGCGCCATGCGGCGGGGGCCGTCGGCCAGCCCCGCTCAAACACCGAGGCCTCGGCCACCGGGTAGGGCAGGTTCTGCCAGATGTCCTCGGCCATGTGGCACAGCACCGGGGCGATCAGGCCGGCCAGGCGCTCCACCACCAGGCTCAGCACCGTCTGGCAGCTGCGGCGGGGGAAGGCATCGGCTCCGCTCACGTAGAGGCGGTCCTTGGCGATGTCGAGGTAGACGTTGGAGAGGTCCACCACGCAGAAATTCTGCAGGGCCTGGAAGAAGCGGTAGAACTCGAAGCGCTCGAAGTCTCCCGTCACGCTGTCGATCAGGGCGGCGGTGCGCTGCAGCATCCACTGATCCAGCAGCGGCAGCTGGTCGTAGGGGATGGCATCGCCGCCTTCAGTCTGGGGACGCGGGGCGAAATCATGAAGGTTGCCCAGCAGGTAGCGGGCCGTATTGCGGACCTTGCGGTACACGTCGGCCAGCTGCTTGACGATGCCCGGGCCGAGGGGCACGTCGGCGGAGTAATCCACCGAGCTCACCCACAGGCGCAGCACATCGGCGCCGTAGGCCGGCTCCTGCTTCTCGTTCTTGCCGCCCTCCACCAGCACCGCTGGATCCACCACGTTGCCGAGGGACTTGCTCATCTTGCGGCCCTTCTCATCGAGGGTGAAGCCGTGGGTGAGCACCCGCTTGTAGGGGGCGTGACCATTCACGGCCACCGAGGTGAGCAGGCTGCTCTGGAACCAGCCGCGGTGCTGGTCGCTGCCTTCGAGATACAGATCAGCGGGGTAGTGCAACCCAGGGCGGCCACCGGCAGCTGCGCCTGGCGCACCCGCCCCGTTTGCCTCACCGAGCCCGCCCAGCACGCCGGCCCAGGAGGAGCCGGAATCAAACCACACGTCCATGGTGTCGGTGCCCTTGCGCCATTGATCGGCTTCGGCGGCGTAGGCCTCAGGCAGCAGACCGGCCTCATCGCGCTGCCACCACACATCGGCGCCGTGTGCGGCGATCAGCCCCTGGATGTGGTCAAGGGTGGCCTGGTTGAGCAGCACCGCACCGGTTTCCCGGTGATAAAAAACCGGGATCGGCACGCCCCAGGTGCGCTGGCGGCTGATGCACCAGTCGCCTCGCTCGCTCACCATCGCCTCGATGCGGTTGCGACCGCTGGCGGGCAGCCACTCCACAGCCGCGATCGCCTCGAGGGCGGCGGCGCGAAAGCCTTCGACAGAGGCAAACCACTGCTCGGTGGCGCGGAAGATCGTGGGCTTTTTGGTGCGCCAGTCGTAGGGGTAGCGGTGCTCGTAGCGTTCCTGCTTGAGCAGCAGACCCGTGGCCTCCAGGGCGGCAATGATCGTGGGGTTGGCGTCTTTCAGCACGTTGGTGCCGGCGAAGGGGCCGGCATCGGCGGTGAGATTGCCGGCCTCATCCACCGGGCAGAGCACCGGAAGACCCGCCTTTTTGCCGGTGTTGAAGTCGTCGACGCCGTGGCCGGGGGCGGTGTGGACCAGCCCGGTGCCCGCTTCGGTGGTGATGTAATCCCCGCCGATCACGACCGGGCTGGTTCGCTCCAGCAGGGGATGGCGGTAGACGATGCCTTCGAGATCGGCGCCCTTCACGCTCAGCAGCGGCGTGAGCGTGAGCCCCAGGCTGGTTTCCAGGCCCTCGCGCAGCTCGGAGGCCACCACCAGGTGGCTGGCGGCCGGGGCTGCCCCCTCACCGCGGGGGGCCACGGCGCAGACGGCGTAGTCGAGCCGCCCATTCACCGATACCGCCAGGTTGGCCGGCAGGGTCCAGGGGGTGGTGGTCCAGATCGCCACGGCCAGGCCACCCGCACCCGTGGCGGCGGCGGCCGGTAGGCCGGCGGCGCTGAGCTCAGCCGCCAGATCTTCAGGCAGCTCCACCACCGGGAAGGCCGCGTACACGCTCGGGGAGGTGTGGCCATCGGGGTATTCGAGCTCGGCCTCGGCCAGAGCGGTGCGGGAGCTGGGGCTCCAGTGCACCGGCTTGAGCCCTCGGTAGATGTGGCCGGCCAGCACCATGGCGCCGAACACGCCGATCTGAGCCGCCTCGTAGCTCTTCTGCAGAGTGAGATAGGGCGCGTCCCAGTCGGCCCATACCCCCCAGCGCCGGAAGCCGGCCTTCTGACCTTCCACCTGCTCGAGGGCGTAGGCATGGGCCTTCTGGCGCAGGCTCACCGGGGTGAGTTCGGCCCGCTCGCTGCTGCTCAGCCCCTGCAGCACCTTCAGCTCGATCGGCAGACCGTGGCAGTCCCAGCCGGGCACGAACCGTGCCTTTCTGCCCTGCAGCAAGGCGGTTTTGTTGATGATGTCCTTGAGAATCTTGTTCAGCGCGTGGCCCACGTGCAGGGCCCCGTTGGCGTAGGGCGGACCGTCGTGCAGGGTGAACGCCTCGCCGGGGTTCTGCTGACTCAGGCGCTCGTAGATCCGCTGCTCGGCCCAGAACGTCTGGATCTCGGGCTCGCGCACCTTGGCGTTCGCCCGCATGGCGAAGGGCGTCTGCAGCAGGTTGAGTGTGTCCTTGTAGGAGACCTGGCCGCCTGTGGACGGGCCCGCTGCGGCGGTGCTATCGGGCGCAGAACTGGCGGTCACGTCGCCACAGGGCAGCAAGGGCTGATTATCCCGCTTGGCTGCTGGCCGCCTCCGGTTCCGTTGGTTCTGCCTCGATCAGTGCATCGATCTCGGCAAAGGAGCTCACCACAAGCGTGTCGGCCGGCTCGGTCGGGGTGTCGGCTGTTCCGGGCGCGGCGGGCTCCTCGGGACGCACCCAGCGTTTGCCGCTGGTTTTCGGTTGGCGACGCTCGGACAGCCACTGGCTCAGGCCGGCACTGCTTGCGCTGAGCTGGGTGACCAGATGGGTCACGGTGGCTCCAGCTTGTTGCAGGCTTGTCTGCCAGCGCTCCGCCGACCAGAGTCGTTGCTGCTCCTCCGGGCTGAGCTGCCGCCAGCGCCCCTGGGACACCTCCCCCGCCAGGCGGCCGATCAGCAGCCCCCCGCAGAGCACGCCGAGCATCGGCGCTCCGGTGAGTCGGTCGGCACTGGTCACCAGCACCAGGCCGAGCAGGAGCACCACGGCCCCCCAGGCCGAATCCCGTGGCCGGCTCAGTTCAGTGGCCAACAGCGGCAGCAGCAGGATGGCGAGGCCCAGCAGCAGTGCCAGGAGTCCGCCCAGGGTGGCGAGCATGGCCGGATCGAAACGGTCTGACCATTGTGGGCGGCCTCCCGTGAGGGCGCTTTCCGCATCTGTCTCTACAGTCCCGGTTCGCCCACCTGGCGGAATTGGTAGACGCGCTGGTTTTAGGTACCAGTGGCCTTGGTCGTGGGGGTTCAAGTCCCCCGGTGGGCATCAACGTTTTCTTAAGTTGCCGGGAGCAAATGCTTTTGGGTCTGCTTCAACCGCGATGACACAGGTTTTGGCAGCGACCCCCACGTCCGTCGCCCCTGCCGGGGCCACGCCGACACCGTCGAGCTTGGTGCCGCGGGAGTTTCTCGATCCTCCGGCCCCCTGGAATCCCACGGTGGGTCTGTTCCTGGCGGGTTATGTCCTGGCGGGCCTGACGATCTGGGGCTGGTTCGGGGGGGGCTGGCCCCTGCCCCTGCTGCTGGCCACCGGCTTTCTGGCCCTGCACCTGGAGGGCACCGTCATCCACGACGCCTGCCACAACGCTGCCCACCCCAACCGCTTCTGGAACGCGGTGATGGGCCATGGCGCCGCCCTGCTGCTGGGCTTCAGCTTTCCGGTGTTCACGCGGGTGCATCTGCAGCACCACGCCCATGTGAACGACCCTAAGAACGACCCTGATCACATTGTCAGCACCTTCGGGCCGCTGTGGTTGATCGCACCGCGTTTCTTTTATCACGAGCTGTTCTTTTTCCGCCGGCGTTTATGGCGCCGCTATGAATTGCTCGAGTGGGGCGTGGCCCGCGGCATTTTTGCAGCCATTGTGATTGGGGCCGCGAAGTATGGCTTTCTTGATTTTGTCTTCAACTGCTGGTTTGCACCGGCTCTGATGGTGGGCGTCACGCTGGGACTTTTCTTCGACTATCTGCCCCATCGCCCCTTCCAGTCCCGCAATCGCTGGCACAACGCCCGCATTTATCCCGGCAGACTGATGAACTGGCTGATCATGGGACAGAACTATCACCTGATCCATCACCTGTGGCCATCAATTCCCTGGTTTGAATACCAGCCTGCTTATCACGCCACCAAGCCGATTCTCGATGCCAAAGGCTCACCCCAGAGGCTCGGTCTTTTTGAAAGCCGAAGCGACGGGTTCAACTTTCTCTACGACATCTTCCTGGGGGTGCGCAGTCACCGCAAGAAGCGCAGCAAACTCCGCCCTTTGGCGGCCCTGATGCCCACCCGTCATGCCCGACGCCGGGTGCTTGAACTGCTGCACCGCACCGCCGTTTCTCCTGTGCGTTAGTCGCCGAGGATTTTGGGCACGCGAATGAAGTCGCCTTCCCGCTGGGGTGCTTCATCGAGCAGCTCTTCCCGCACGCTGGTGGGGGTCACGATGTCCTGGCGGGTCACATTCACCACTTCCACGGCTCTGGTGGTGGGTTCGACCCCTTCGGTGTCCACCGTTTCGAGGTGCGCCACATATCCAAGGATCCGCTCGAGCTGTCCGGTGTAGGCGGCGATTTTCTCTTCCGGCAGGGCGAGACGGGCCAGTTGGGCGACCTTGCGCACGTCATCGGCGGTGATCTTGCTCATGGGGCTGGTCTGGCGGGCTGTGACGCTAGCGCTCAGGCCAGGAATGCCTCCAGATCGGCGGCCAGGGCCGCGGCTGCCAGATCCAGAAAGCGCTCGCCGTGGCTGGCCTGGGCCAGGTAGGGGTTGGAGCCCATGCGGCCGTCGGGGTGGCGGCGGCGGAAATCCTCGGGGCCGTGGATCGGGCCGGCGGGAGCGGGTTCGGGCAGGGGGCGTTGTTTGGCCTGCAGGCTGGGCTCCAGGTGCAGGGTGAGGGCGATCTCGCTGGGGGTGGCGTGGTGGCCTTCCTGGTCGCCGTAGAGGTTGCGGGCCTCCTGCATCACTGGCCCAGCCATGAACCAATTGGCCAGCTTGCAGCGCAGCTGAGGGGCGTTGGGCAGCCCCCGGTCGGCGGCTGTGGCGTAGGCCTGGGCAAAGGCGGCCTTGCTGGTGGCGATGTTGCCTCCATGGCCGTTGATCACGTAGATCCGCTCGAAGCCGTGGCGCGCCAGCGACAGCACCACGTCGTGCAGCACGGCCAGCAGGGTGGAGGGCTGCAGGCTCACCGTGCCGGCAAAGCCGAGGTGGTGCTCGGCCATGCCGAAGGCCTGGGCCGGGGTCACCAGCACGCCGGTGCGGCGGCCCACCTCCAGGGCCACGGCTTCGGCGGTGAGCGCGTCGGTGCCGATGGCGCCGGTGGGGCCGTGCTGTTCGGTGGAGCCCAGGGGCACGATCACGCCCTTGCAGTGCTCCAGATAGGACTCCACTTCGGGCCAGCTGCGCAGTTGCAGCCGGATGGCTTCGGTGGAGCTGGCAGCTCGAGGGGCGGATTGGGTCATGGTGAACAGCAACGGGCCCGGGCGGGCTGCCTAGGATTTCGATGCCAGCAGCGCCCAGGGCCCATGCTGCACCGCAAGCTCTACCAGTTTTGTGCCGAACAGCGCCCGGTGTGGGTGTTTCTGCGCGATCAGCAGCGCTGGATCGAGGAGGCCACCGTGGTGGAGATCGAAGGGGATCTCGTCACCCTGCGCTATGACGCTGAAGACGATGACGAAACCCACAGCTGGGAGGAGAGCGTGCGTCTTGATTCGATCGGGGCCGTCAGCACCCGCCTGGCCTACGTGTGCCGCAGCGGCAGCGCGGATGACGTGATCACCTCCGAAGACTGTCCGGAGGCCGAGCGGCTCAGCAACCCCTGAGGGACTTGTTTCAGTGGGGCATTCAGTGGGCCGTGCCGTTGCCGTCGTAGTTGTCGGTGTCGTAGTAGCCGCCCTTGGTGCCGAAGAACAGGGTGGCCAATACAAACAGGCCGCTGCTGAAGAGCAGCACGGTGGCGAGGGTGAAACCGCTGGAGTGCATGGCAGCCCGAGGGCCTGACACAGAGAAGTCCAGTCTGCTGCCTGCGGCTTTCCTTGGTGAGCGGCATGTTGAGCTTGTGGCAAATGTCTTGCCGAAGGTCTTCTTCACCCGCCCCGCCGAGGTGGTCGCCCCCGAGCTCATCGGCTGCCGCCTGGTGAAACGCCAAGCCGATGGCGGGCTGCTGTGGGGCGTGATTGTGGAAACGGAGGCGTATTCCCAGGCAGAGCCCGCCTGCCACGGTTATCGCCGCCGCACTCCGAGCAACGACACCCTGTTTGGTGAGCCTGGGCGGTTTTATGTCTATGTGAGCTATGGCATCCACCACTGCGTGAACGTGGTGACCCACAGCTCCGACTGGGCCAATGGCGTGTTGCTGCGCGCCGTTGCCATCCCTGGAGAGCCCGAGCGGGTGGCGGCAGGTCCAGGGCTTCTGGCCCGCTGCTTTGGCATTGATCGCTGCCACGACGCCCAGCCGGTGGATCCTTGCCACGATCTATGGATCGCTCCGCGGCCGTCCGATTTGGCTGGATTGGGTTCGACCGATCTGATGCAGACCACCCGCATCGGGGTCAGTCAGGGTCAGGAGCTTCGCTGGCGCTGGTACTGGCGGGCCAGCCGCAGCGTCAGCAAGCGGGCCAGGGGTGATCGGCAGCCCCCTGTGCGGGCGCTGGTGGCGTGAGCCCCTACCCTGATTTCGTGAGCCGCCGGAACCCTTGAGCAGCTGGAGCCACCGCCACGTGCTCGATCTGGCGGCCTTCTCGCTGGACGACTACGCCACTGTGCTGGAGCTGGCCCAGCGCTTCCGCGCCCTGCCGGTGGCCGGCGCCCGCAAGTTGCCCGCCCTGCAGGGGCGGCTGATGACCAGCCTGTTCTTTGAGCCCAGCACCCGCACCCGCAGCAGCTTCGAGCTGGCGGCCCGGCGCCTGTCGGCCGATGTGCAGAGTTTTTCGCCTTCCTCCAGTTCCCTCAGCAAGGGCGAGAGCCTGCTGGACACGGCCCGCACCTATGTGGCGATGGGCGCCAACGTGCTGGTGGTGCGGCACCGCTGCGCTGGGGTGCCCCAGAGCCTGGCGGCCGATCTTGATCGGGCCGGCGAGCGGGTGGCGGTGCTCAACGCCGGCGATGGCCTGCACAGCCACCCCAGCCAGGGGCTGCTGGATCTGTTCACCCTGGCGCGCCACTTCGCGCCCGAAGCCCCAACGCCAGAGGCACTGCGCGGCAAGCGGATCGTGATTGTGGGGGATGTGCTCCACTCCCGCGTGGCCCGCTCCAACCTCTGGGCTCTCACCGCCTGCGGCGCCGAGGTGGTGCTCTGCGGCCCGCCCACCCTGCTGCCCAACGCCTTCGCCGATTTCGTGGCGGCGCCGCCTCCCGGCCAGGCGGCCGATCCGGTGGCGAGGCGCGGTCTGGTGCGGATCGTCCGCTGTCTGGAGGAGGCCCTGCCCGGGGCCGACGCCGTGATGACCTTGCGGCTCCAGAAGGAGCGCATGCACCAGCATCTGCTCACCAGTCTCGACACCTACCACCGCCAGTTCGGCATCAACCGCGCCCGCCTGGCCCTCTGCGGCAAGCCCGTACCGCTGCTGCATCCTGGCCCGGTGAACCGGGGCGTGGAGCTGGCTGGCGCGGTGCTCGACGATCCGGCCGTGTCGCTGGTGGAGGAGCAGGTGCGCAACGGCATCCCGATTCGCATGGCCCTGCTTTATCTGCTGGCGGCGGCTGAACCGCTTACAGCAGCTTGAAGCCGTCGAGCAGCAGGCCGTAGAGCAGCCCGATGCGCGCCATGTCGAGCAGTTGCAGCACCAGGTCATCACCATCGCGGCGCAGCAGGGGCCCCCGGGCTCGGATGGCCAACTCGATGGCGGCCACGCACACCAGTGCCCCGACGGGATCGAGTTTGGCGAGGGTCCCGGTGATGGAGCCGACGGCCCCGCCGATGCTGAAGCTGATCAGCAGCACGATCAGCAGCAGCGAGAGCCGACGCCAAGGGTTTCTGGCCCATCGCTCCAGCCCTGCACTGGCCCTGGCGATCCGTTCCTGAAAGCGGGTCTGCTGGAACCGCCGTTCTGGAGGCCTGGCGATCACGACTGCGCCTCCATTCAGTGGAAGGTCATCAGCGGAGAGGCATTAAAGTGGGATGTATGAGGGGGGGCAGGGACGCTGACGGCGGTGATCCCCATCACCCGGCCCGAGCCCTGCCTGAGACCTGTCTACACCATCTCTGGAGTCTGTGCAGCCTTTTGCCGCTACAGATAGGGGATGCCAATAAAAAAGCCCGTGGCCGAAGCCCGGGCTGGGTGATGGGGACCTTGCAACCAAAGCGCCGGAATGGCGACCGCTCAATGGCAAGGCGGACGTTTGCCAGAGCGTCCCCTGGGGGGCTTGACGCCCTGGGGGGAGTGCTCGGCCTGTGTCTCAGCCGTCGCTGTCTTTCTTGCGGGAGGATTTGCCTTCAAGGAGTTCGAGCAGGGCTTCCATCTGCGCCATCACGCCGCGCACCTCGCCAGCCTCGGGGAGCAGGCCGTCATCCATCACGCCCTGGTGCATTTCTCGGAGCTCCTGGCGGATGTACCGCAGGTGGCTGACCACCTGTTCGCGTTTCGATTGCGACATCGATGGGGGGGGAGTACTAATGGACCCTTTTACCGCATCGCCGGATCACTTCTGTCCGAACTGGGCCTTGGCTTGCTCGTAGAAGGGGGCATCGACCTCGCTGCGTCCGGCCTCCTGGGCCATCGATTCAATCCGCCGTCGCACTGCAGGCCGCACAAAAAACGGCACTTCCTTGAGTTTGGCCTCAGCGTCGGGGTGCCAATTCATGGTCAACCAATCTGGCTATGGAGAATAGGGGACTCGAACCCCTGACCTCTGCGGTGCGATCGCAGCGCTCTACCAGCTGAGCTAATTCCCCGAGGTGACGGGCCCGGAGGCACATCTCTGCCCGAAATTATCAGTTCTGTGGTGGTGGCCGCCGCCCCCTAGACCCGAGAATGACCATCTCTGAGCAGGCCTGCGCCTTGACCGACTCCTCAAGTACGGCTGACGCCCCAAATGCGGCCGACGCAGCGATCACGGCCGAGTTGATCGCTTCCTTTGATGAGGCCTCAACCGCCGAGTTGGCCCGCCGTCTCGACGAAGACGACTACCCCACTCCCTTCGCAGGCCTGCAGGACTGGCATCTGATGCGCGCCCTGGCCATTCACCGTCCTGAACTGGCCCGTCCCTACGTGCATCTGGTGGATCAGGAACCCTTCGATGAGGACTGAGCCGCCTGATTCCCCCGTTGCGGACTCCTCTGTTGCGGTGGTCGATCCCCTGGCTGGACGCCGCATCCTGGTGGGAATCAGCGGCAGCATTGCGGCCGTCAAGCTGCCCTTGGTGGTGAGCGCCTTGGCCCAGCGCGGGGCCGAGGTGCGCTGCGTGCTCACGCCTTCGGCGGCCGCCTTGGTGAGCCCTGTGGCCCTGGCGAGCCTGAGTCGGCATGCCTGCTATGTCGACGCCGACCAGTGGAGCCATCACGCCCCCCGCCCACTCCATGTGGAGCTGGCGGAGTGGGCGGATTTGGTGTTGATGGCTCCGTTGAGTGCCACCAGCCTGGGCCGTTGGGTGCACGGATTGGCCGACACCCTGCTGGCCAGCATCCTGTTGGCCACGGAGGCGCCGGTGCTGGCGGCGGCGGCCATGAACACGGCGATGTGGGCCTCCCCAGCGGTGCGACGCAACTGGGAGCTGCTGCAGGGTTTTGAGCGGGTGTTGACGCTGGGTCCGGCGGCGGGCCTGTTGGCCTGCGACCGCCGGGGTGATGGCCGCATGGCCGAGCCGGTGCAGTTGCTGCTGGCTCTGGAGTGCCTGCAGTTGTGGGGTTGGCAGCGCGACTGGGCCGGGCGGCGCTTGCTGGTCACGGCCGGCCCAACCCGCGAGCCGCTCGATCCGGCGCGCTGTCTCACCAACCCCAGCACCGGACGGATGGGCGTGCTGCTGGCCCAGGCCGCTCGGCTGCGGGGAGCGGAGGTGACCCTGGTGCATGGCCCCCTGGCCCTCGATCCCCAGCTGCTGGCGGGGCTGCGTTGCGAGCCGGTCGAGACGGCAGCCCAGATGGAGCAGGCGCTGCTGCACCTGCAGCCCGATGCCGATGCCATCGCCATGGCGGCAGCGGTGGCCGACCACCGCCGGCAGCACCCCCTTCCCCACAAGCTCAGCAAGGACGCCCTGGAGGCTGAGCTCGCCTCCGGCTGGCAGCCGGTGCCCGATCTGCTGGCTGGCCTGGTAGCCCGCCGGCCGGCTGGCCAGCGGATTCTGGGCTTTGCGGCCCAGTCAGGTGAAGTGCTGGCAGAGGCCCGGGCCAAGTGGGCCCGCAAGGGATGCGATCTGTTGTTTGCCAATCCAATCGATCAGGCCACTGCCGGCTTCGGTGTGGATACCAACCACGGCTGGCTGCTGGGTGGTGTCGGGGGTGAGCAACGGTTGGAGTCGGGTTCCAAACTGGCGATTGCCCAGCGGCTGCTCACGGCCCTGCGCCCTTAGGGAACGAGGGCTCAGGCAGCCAGGGGCTCGTCGTTGGAGGTCGGCTCGTTGGGCGCTTCGTGCTGGAGCAGATCCATGAAGGTGCGCAGCTGCAGTCGGGGGATGTAGGGCCAGCCGCCACTGCGTTCGACGCTCTGCAACAGGCTGAACAGCTGGCCGCGATCGGCGGGGAGGCTGCTGCGGAAGGGCCCGTCCTGAACGGAGCGGTGCAGCTGCTCCAGTTGCCGCAACAGGGACAACAGGGCTTCGGGCTGGCCCTCCAGTTCACTGGCGAGGTGCTCGAGCTGCTGCAGCTGGCTGGTGAGGCGCTCTTGCTGGGAGGGGGTCAGGCTCATGTCTTGTCTCTGTCTTCGCGCGCGGCGGTCTCTCACATACAGGTTGTTGAGAGCCGCGACATCGTACGGGGAATCAGCGTTTTGCACCGGTAGGATCCACAACAGCCCAGTTCCCATCCCCCGTCTCTGCGGCGTTCCCCCATGCGTTTTCGTCCTCTGCTGGCCCTCGTGCTGGCGCTGTGCCTGACCCTGGTGACCGCCTGCAGCGGTGGGGCCAAGGCCGTGGATCGCGCCAACCTCACCTACGACGACATCCACAACACCGGCCTGGCCAACGACTGCCCGACCCTGCCCGATTCGGCCCGTGGCTCGATTCCCCTGGATGCTTCGGCGAAATACCAGCTCAGCGAAATCTGCATGCACCCCGCTGAGGTGTACGTGAAGGGCGAGCCTGCCAACAAGCGCCAGGAGGCCCAGTTTGTGGCCGGCAAGATCCTCACCCGCTTCACCTCCAGCCTCGATCAGGTCTACGGCGATCTCAACGTCAGCGGCGATGGCCTGACCTTCAAGGAGCTGGGTGGCATCGACTTCCAGCCCATCACCGTGCTGCTGCCCGGCGGTGAGGAAGTGCCCTTCACGTTCTCCAGCAAGGAACTGCTCGCCATCGCTGAAGGCACAGCTCTCACCACCAGCACCGACTTCGACGGCTCCTATCGCGCCCCCAGCTACCGCACCAGCAACTTCCTCGACCCCAAGGGTCGTGGTCTGACCACCGGCTACAGCAGTGCGGTGGGCCTGGTGCCGTCTGGCGATGAGTTCACCGGCGAAACCGTCAAGCGCTACGTCGATGGCTCCGGCACGATGAATCTGTCCATCACCAAGGTGGATCCCAGCACCGGTGAGTTTGCCGGCGTGTTCACCGCCATTCAGCCCTCCGACTCCGACATGGGCACCAAACCCGTCGTCGACGTCAAGATCGTTGGCCAGCTCTATGGCCGGCTGGAACAGGTCTGAGCGGTTCTCGCAGACAAGCTCCAAAGAGCCCCGCAAGGGGCTCTTTTTTGTTGCCAGGTTCGTTGTGCTCTCCGGGACGCGGTCGGTGTGCTGCTGGTCTGGGAGAATCCACCCTCTCCCAAGCGTCAGACCGCAATGTCCGTTGCCGACTCCGCCGCCACAGCTGCAACGCCCTCCTCAGGTGCCACCGGTGTGATCGCTCCCCATGGCGGCGTGCTCGTGAACCTGATGGTGGCGACCGGTGAGCGGGAGTCGGCGCAGGTGGGCGTCAGCCGCCGCGTGGAGTGCAGCGACCGCAACGCCTGCGACGTGGAGCTGCTGGTGGTGGGTGGCTTCTCGCCCCTGCGCGGCTTCATGCATCAGGAGGACTACGACGCCGTTGTGGCCGGCCATCGCACCACCAGCGGGCTGCTCTTCGGCCTGCCGATCGTGTTCGACACCGATGATGCTTCGATCGGCCTCGGCGAGCGGCTGCTGCTCACCTACCGGGGCCAGGAGCTGGCCGTGCTCACGGTGGAGAGCCGCTGGGAGCCCGATAAGGCCCGCGAAGCCCAGGGCTGCTATGGCACCACCTCGATCGAGCACCCCGCGGTGCGGATGATCACCGGTGAGCGCGGTCGCTTCTACCTGGGCGGTCGCGTGCAGGGTCTGGAATTGCCCCAGCGTGTCTTCCCCTGCAAAACCCCTGCGGCGGTGCGCGCCACCCTGCCCGAGGGCCAGAGCGTGGTGGCCTTTCAATGCCGCAACCCCATCCACCGCGCCCACTACGAGCTGTTCACCCGGGCCCTGGATGCCAGCAACGTGAGTGAGCAGGGGGTCGTGCTGGTGCATCCCACCTGCGGGCCCACCCAGGAGGACGACATCGCCGGTGAAGTGCGGTTCCAGACCTACGAGCGCCTGGCGGCAGAGGTCAACAACCCCCTGATCCGCTGGGCCTACCTCCCCTATTCAATGCACATGGCCGGCCCGCGCGAGGCCCTGCAGCACATGATCATCCGCAAGAATTACGGCTGCACCCACTTCATCATCGGCCGCGACATGGCCGGCTGCAAGAGCTCCCTCACGGGCGACGACTTCTACGGCCCTTACCAGGCCCAGGATTTCGCCCGCGAGCACGCCCCCGAGCTGGGCATGGAAACCGTGCCCTCGCTCAATCTCGTCTACACCGAGGAAGAGGGCTACGTCACCGCCGAGCACGCGGAGGCCCGCGGCCTGCACGTGCGCAAGCTCAGCGGCACCCAGTTCCGCCAGATGCTGCGCGGTGGTGAGGAGATCCCGGAATGGTTCGCCTTCCGTAGTGTGGTCGAAGTGCTTCGGGCTGCGGCCTGAGCCAGTTAACATTCCGTTACTAGATTCTCAGCAGAGGCACGAGTCTTGAAAAAGCGCTGGCGCAACGCGGGGCTCTATGTCCTCCTCGTGATCGTGGTGATCGCGGTGGGCACGGCCTTCCTTGACCGTCCTGATCCGGCCAACGCACCCCGCACCCTCCGATACAGCGATTTCGTGGAGGCGGTGCAGGGCAATGAGGTGTCCCGGGTGTTGATCTCCCCCGACCGGGGCACGGCCCAGGTGGTGGAAAACGACGGCCGCCGCGCCGTTGTCAACCTTGCCCCCGACAAGGATCTGCTGAAGCTGCTCACCGACCACAACGTCGACATCGCCGTGCAGCCCAGCCGGGAGCCGGCGGCCTGGCAGCAGGCGGTGGGCAGTCTGATTTTCCCCCTGCTGCTGCTTGGCGGCCTCTTCTTCCTGCTGCGCCGCGCCCAGGGCGGTGGTGGCAACCCCGCCATGAGCTTCGGCAAGAGCAAGGCGCGGGTGCAGATGGAGCCCCAAACCCAGGTCACCTTCGGTGACGTGGCTGGCATCGAGGGCGCCAAGCTTGAGCTCACCGAGGTCGTCGACTTCCTCAAGAACCCCGATCGGTTCACGGCTGTCGGCGCCAAGATCCCCAAGGGCGTGCTGCTGGTGGGCCCTCCGGGCACCGGTAAGACCTTGCTCGCCAAGGCCGTGGCCGGCGAAGCCGGTGTTCCCTTCTTCTCGATCTCCGGCTCGGAGTTTGTGGAGATGTTCGTCGGCGTTGGCGCCAGCCGGGTGCGCGACCTGTTCGAGCAGGCCAAGAAGAGTGCCCCTTGCATCGTGTTCATCGACGAGATCGACGCCGTGGGGCGTCAGCGTGGTGCCGGCCTCGGCGGCGGCAACGATGAGCGCGAGCAGACCCTCAACCAGCTGCTCACGGAGATGGATGGCTTTGAGGGCAACACCGGCATCATTATCGTGGCGGCCACCAATCGTCCGGACGTGCTTGATGCGGCCCTGATGCGTCCCGGCCGTTTCGATCGCCAGGTGGTGGTCGATCGTCCCGATTACGCCGGTCGTCTCCAGATCCTTGGCGTTCATGCCCGCGGCAAAACTCTCGCCGGTGACGTGGACCTCGACAAGATTGCCCGTCGCACCCCTGGCTACACCGGTGCTGATCTGGCCAACCTGCTCAATGAGGCGGCGATTCTGGCCGCTCGACGACAGCTCACCGAAGTCTCCATGGACGAGGTGAACGACGCCATCGAGCGGGTGATGGCAGGGCCTGAGAAGAAGGACCGGGTGATGAGCGAGAAGCGCAAGCGCCTGGTCGCTTACCACGAAGCGGGTCATGCCCTGGTGGGTGCGCTGATGCCCGACTACGACCCGGTTCAGAAGATTTCGATCATTCCCCGCGGCAATGCCGGCGGCCTCACCTTCTTCACCCCCAGTGAAGAGCGCATGGAGTCAGGTCTCTATTCCCGCTCCTACCTGCAAAACCAGATGGCCGTGGCCCTCGGTGGTCGGGTCGCAGAAGAGATCGTCTACGGCGAAGACGAAGTCACCACCGGTGCTTCCAACGACCTCCAGCAGGTCGCTCGGGTGGCCCGCCAGATGGTCACCCGCTTCGGCATGAGTGATCGTCTGGGTCCCGTGGCCCTTGGCCGCAGCCAGGGCGGCATGTTCCTGGGCCGTGACATCGCTGCGGAACGCGACTTCTCCGAAGACACCGCCGCTGCCATCGATGAGGAAGTGAGCGAGCTGGTAGCCGAGGCCTACAAGCGTGCCACCGCCGTGCTCACCGAAAACCGTCCGGTGCTCGATGAGCTGGCCGACATGCTGGTGGAGAAGGAAACCGTGGATGCTGAGGCCCTCCAGGAGCTGCTGATCCGCAGCGATGTCAGGGTGGCTGAATACGTCTGAACGCGCCGCTGGTTTGCTCGAAGTTGGTTGGCTCGAAGCCGGATTGATCGATGCGTTGCACCACCAGCCGCTGCTGGTGGTGCTTCGTGCTTTTGACCCTCTGGCGCTGTCCGAGTCGTTGGAGCGACTCCAATCTCTGGGCATCCAGCACGTGGAGATCGCCTGGAGTGCCCATCCCGAGTGGATGTCCCATTGCACAGCGTTGCGGCAGCGTTTTCCGCAGCTCCATCTGGGGGCCGCTTCTGTGCTCGATCGTGCCGGGCTTGAGGCAGCTGCGGCGGCCGGGCTGGCCTACGTGGTGTCTCCGGTGCTGGATCGCCAGCTGGTGGATCGGGCCCGGCAGTTGCAGCTGCCATTCGTGCCCGGTGTGCTGTCGCCAACGGAGGTGCACCAGGCCCGGCTCTGGGGTTGCTCTCTGGTGAAGCTGTTCCCCGCCGTCACCCTGGGGACGGCCTACTGGCAACGCTTGGCCGGACCTTTGGGTGGAGATGGACGCTTGCCCCACTGCATTGCCGCTGGAGGTCTCAGGTCAGAGGATGTCGAGCCCTGGCTCGAAGCCGGAGTGGATGCTGTGGCTCTGGGGGGTGCCCTCGCCAACGAGGCCGAGTGGGAGGCGTTGGCCGCCCTTGTCGAGCGACTGGCGCGCCCATCGCGCTGATTTGTTGCCGTTGCGAGTTTGCAGTGCTACAGCTGAGACAGAGGTTGCCCCCTTTGTGTCACAGCTCACCATCAAGCTCAGCGACAAGGCCGATGCGTTGATCGCCCAATTGCAGAAGGAAATTTTCAATCGCCGCCGCAAGAAGGTCTCCGCGGCTGGCGTGATTGAAACCCTGGTGGAGAGCGGCGCCAAGTCGCAGTGTGACAAGCGGTTTGCAACCTCCTGGACCAATCTGATTGCCGACATTGAGAAGGCGGCCAAGGTTGCCGATGCCCACGGCGCCAAGCCAGCCAACCTCACCGATGCCGAATGGGCGATGGTGCTCAGCTACCGCAGCCGTGCCGCTAAGCCTGCAGCGCGCAAGCCGGCCGTTTCGACTGCGGAGCCTAAAAAACGGGCACCCAAAACGGCCCGCTCCACCGCAGTATCCACCAAGCGATCGGGCTCCTCACCCAGCGGTAACGGCCGGCAGTTCGCCACCGCTGCCGGCTTGTAGGGGAATCACCCGGCTACCACAGGCTGCACTGGCCCTGTTGGCGCAGGAGGTGATCGGCCAGCACCAAGGCCACCATCGCCTCCACCATCGGTACAGCCCGCGGCAGAACACACGGGTCGTGTCGTCCCTTGGCCTCCAGGGTGGTGGCCTCACCGCGGTCGTTGATGGTTTGCTGCGCTTTACGGATCGTGGCTGTGGGCTTGAAGGCGACGCGGATCACGATTGCTTCGCCGTTGCTGATGCCGCCCTGGATGCCGCCGGAGTTGTTCGTGGCGGTGCGCAGCTGACCACCTTCACTGGGCAGGAAGGCGTCGTTGTGCTCGCTGCCCTTGAGCAGGGTGCCGCTGAAGCCGGAGCCGATTTCGAAGCCCTTGGTGGCGGGTAGCGACATCACCGCCTTGGCCAGGTCGGCTTCCAGCTTGTCGAACACCGGCATGCCCAGACCCACCGGCGGCCTCCGCACGACGCATTCGATCACGCCGCCGCAGGAATCGCCTTCGCGGCCGATCGCCTCGATCCGCTCCACCATGCGCTCCGCCACGGCTGGATCGGGGCAGCGCACCATATTCGCCTCCACCGCCGCAAGCGTCACCGTGTCGGGATCGATTGGCGCCTCCAGATCGTGGATGCGCTTCACCCAGGCCAGAACTTCGGTGCCGCGGGCCTTGGCCAGCAGCTGCTTGGCAATCGCCCCGGCAGCAACGCGGCCGATGGTTTCCCGGGCGGAAGCGCGGCCGCCCCCGCTGCGGGCCTGGATGCCGTATTTGGCCTGGTAGGTGGCATCCGCGTGGGAGGGACGAAAAGCCACCTCCATCTCTTTGTAATCCTGTGGCCGCTGGTCTTTGTTGCGCACCACCATGGCGATGGGTGTGCCCAGAGTCATCCCATCGAGCAGGCCACTGAGGATCTCCACCCGGTCGTCCTCTTTGCGGGGGGTGGTGATCCTGCTCTGGCCGGGCTTGCGGCGATCCAGTTCCTGCTGAATCGCCGCAACATCAAGATCAAGCCGCGGCGGGCACCCGTCCACGATCACACCGACGCCGCCTCCATGGGATTCGCCGAAGGTGCTGATCCGAAAAAGCTGGCCGAAGCTGCTGCCCATGGGCGTTCTGCGCTGGGGCGAGCCTACAAACTGGGCTTCGCTGGCGGCATGGCGCAACCTTGAAGAAGCAGGAACGGGCCGCTCTGATCATGGAGCGGCTGCAGGCGCATTACCCCGAAACCCCTGTCCCTCTCGACCACAGCGATGCGTTCACCCTTCTGGTGGCGGTGCTGCTCAGCGCCCAGTGCACCGACAAGAAGGTGAACGAGGTCACCCCGGCCCTGTTTGCGGCGGGTCCCGATCCCGCCGCCATGGCAGCGCTCAGCCAGGAGACGATCCTTCGCCACATCCGCCAGCTGGGTCTTGCCCGCACGAAAGCCCGCAATGTCAAGCGTCTGGCGGAGCTGCTCCTCGAGCGTCACGGTGGCTTGGTGCCGTCCAGTTTCGAAGCGCTGGAGGCGTTGCCGGGGGTGGGTCATAAAACTGCCAGCGTGGTGATGGCACAGGCCTTTGGTGTGCCGGCCTTTCCCGTCGATACCCACATCCACCGCCTGGCCCAGCGCTGGGGGCTGAGCAGCGGCAGCAGCGTTGTTCAGACTGAGCGCGATCTCAAGGCCCTCTTCCCCAAGGAGGCCTGGAACCGTCTACATCTTCAGATCATTTATTACGGCCGCGAGTTCTGCACCGCCCGTGGCTGCGATGGCACGATCTGCGGCTTGTGCCGTGAGCTCTATCCGCGCCGGCGCACGCCGGTGATCTGGCGTAAGCCCTGATCTCGCGCCAGCGTTGACTTCTACGGTGTTGCACAACTTGTGAAACACCCCCACAACCCATGAAAAAGCCCCCTCTTGCGAGGGGGCCTGCGGGATTCCGTTTGGCTTGTTCAGCCTCAGCCGGGCTGCTCAGCCTCAGCCGATTGCCGGTGCGGTCAGTGCCACGGGGGTGGCTTCTGCTGCT
>JBILUH010000037.1:0-23080 GCA_044371095.1 Cyanobium sp. | reverse complement strand
TGCTTCCGCTTCAATCGTCGCTTCTCGATGTCTGGGATGACAGAGCGGATCGCCAATGCGGTCTGCTGCTGCATGCCGCTTACAGAACGTGATCTCAGGGTCGCGGAGGCTTATGGGTAATCAAGTCCCCGGCTGAGGTCGGCGACCCGTGAAAGCCGCTTGAGCGTGTTTCGGGCTACAGATCGTGCGGCGGCTGGTGGGTTCGGGAGTTCCTGAGTGATGGCGGCACCGAACCCTGGCTCCGGCGGGCTGGACTTGCGCCTGCGAGAGCAAGCCTCGCTTGATGCACCACTGGTACGGGTGCATTGTTGAGGATGGGTGGTTCGAGTCGGTTGGCGTGATTCTTGGATTCCCCTTGCAGGGCTGGGTCACGGGGTGCAGCCATGCCGACTTGTTTTGGGCGCAACCCTGGAGCGTGCCGCTGAGCGTTGATGGCGGCGCTGATTCCGCTCAGCACCTTGGCGCTGCTCAGCTTGCATGGCGAGGAGTCCGGGCCCGCCCTGCAGATCGGCGCCATCCAGATTCACAAAGACCCTGACTTCCGAGCGATCTTCGAGCTTCTCAGGAATGGCTCAGCTGAGCTGCCGGCATCAGGGGTTCGCCAGCAACCATCACGGCCACCAGGCCATGGTCCCATCGCAGTGGCTGCCACCCAGCGGTGTTGCCTTTTGATGCGTTGCGTTTGATGTGTGAGGGCCATCGGCGGATGACCGTTGGGCGTGGCCGGGCCCCCGTGCCCTGATCCAAGGCGTCTCCTGGCTTCCGTACGGGCTGCACAGAATCGCAGCATGGACCGATCGCTCGCTGCCGGTCAGCCGCTCAGCTGGGGTCGTAGATCCGTTTGCCATCGGCCCGCTTCTGGCGCTGACGCCCTGCTTCCCTCCGGCTGAACTCGCTCACCGTCGGGTTGGCCACCACTGGATCCACGTGGGCCACTTGCTCCCAGAGATCCCGCGGCGCCCAGCGCACCAAGTGCGCCACCCGCTCGTGTTTGGTCACGTGGCACCAGCGGCTGCTGCCGCATTCCGGGCAGAACAGCTCTTCGAGCCATTCGTTGCTCAGCACCAGCACCGGATAGGCCTGAATGACCAGTCTCGCCTTCTTGTCCGCCATGCCGCGGGCTTTGAGCTGTTCGCTTGTGAGCAGATGCAGGAAATACTTCTTGCCGTTGCCCTCGATCCGCTGTTCCGGATGGGCCGGGCAGAACAACTGGCGCCGCTGCGGCCGTCGTGAGCGCCGTTGCGGATTGCCCGCGGGGCTGACAGGGCTTGCGGTCATCCCGAGGCTGGAGCGACTGCTCCAAACGTAGCGCCAGTGCTGCAGTTTGCGGCAGGAGCGCTCTCAACGCAGTCCCAGCGCCCCCAGTTGGGTCCCGTCGCAGCTGCTCCAGGCCGTCTGAGCCTCCGGGGTGGCGGCCACGCCCAGCTTGTCGAGGGCGGTGCGGGCCTGCAGCCGCCGCGCCGTGAGCTGGAGATGCCGCCGCTTCTGTTGCCGCTCCCAGCGCCGCCGCTCGACGTCATCGCGTTGGCGCCAGCGGGCCAGGGCCTGTTCGTGGCGCTCGAGCTCCAGTTCCTGGTCCTCGCGGGTGAACCGCGCCAGCAGGTCTGGATCGGGGGCGGCGGGCCGGGGCAGCGGAATGTAGCTCTGCTGGTTGAGCTGGCTCAGTCCGGCGTTGCTGCTGTTGAGCCTCTGCAGCTGCTCCTTCACCGCCGGTTGCTGGCGGCGGCAGCGGCTCACCAGGGCATCCAGCTGCCGTTGTCGCTCGGCTTCCGCAGCCCGCTGGCGCTCGGCCTGTTCCCGCTCAGCTCCGTTGCACCCCACCAGCAGCAGCCCCAGCAGGGTCGCCGCCACCAGGCCTGACCCTGTGCGCCGGTCCAAGGCTGGCATCAGGCGGCCCGGCGGCCGGGATCAGCCGCCGAGGGACGGGCGCTGAGGCGAAGGATGGAGGTGGCCTTCTTCCGCTGCATGGATGCGGGAAAACTGTCTCCAACCAACCGGATCGGGCTGCCCCTGTCAAGCGGCCGCGATACCTGCCGGTCACCCAACAACCCGGTCAACGACTTTGCTTAGATGACCGGGCACTCGCCCATGCGAGATGGTGTCGCCCGAGCAGCTCGAGGCCCTCGATCTCACCCTCTGGCTCGGCATCGAGCAGCTCGCCGCCGATCGCTCCCACTGCGACCAGAGCACCATCAGCCGCCGCCGCCGCCAGGTGCAGCGCTGCTTTCAGGTGGAGCCTGGTTTTCCGGTGAAGCATGGCTGTGACGAGCTCTCCCTCGCCTGGGGGCTCGAGCCCATGAGCGTCCTGCTGGAGAAAGAGCGCGAGGTGCACCAGCTTTTCCGCTGGAAGGCTGATCGCCGCCTGCGGCTTGAGGCCGATGCCTGGCTGGCCCCCCTGGTGGCCGACCTGCACCCTCGCTGGATCCAGGGCACCCTCGATGGGTTGGGGGTCGATCGTCCCCAACGGTTGTTGCGCAGGCGGGTGATCGACTGCTGGCTGAGCTGCAGCAGCTTTGATCTGCCCCCCGCCGATGATCCCGATCTGGTGGTGATCGAGCTGGCCCGTCTGCCCCTGCTGCTGGTGGTCCATCCGCTCCATCCCCTGGTCGGCCGGTCCCGCCTCCAGCCCCACGACCTGGCCCGTTTCCCCAGCCTGGCGGTGCAGGATCACCTCTATCCCCGCTTCGCTGCGGCCATGCGCAGCCACGGGCTCTGGACCACCCCTGTGCCCATCCAGCGGTACAGGCCCTCCAGCTGGGAGGGCCTCACCGCCGATCAGGCCACCATCGGCTATGCCACTGCCTTGTCGCTGCTCAGTCAGCCCGAGCTGCAACCCCTCAGCTACGACCTCCCGATCCACTCCAGCGTGTCGCTGGTGGTGTTGCGGAAGCTGGCCGAGCGGCAGCCCTTGCTCGACCTCCACCGGCGGGTGGCTGCCCGCCTGCACGATCTGCTGGCCGAAGGGCCCCAGCTCCTAGTGGCCTAGCCGCCGGGCTGCCCGCAGCAGCTCGGCCTCGGTGGCGGCATACACCGCATTGGCCTCCTCGGCGCTGCGGCCGACGCAGGTCATGCCGAGCTTGCCGTATTCCGACAGGCAGCCCAGCAGGTGGAACACGCTGCCGTGCAGCTGGGCCGGGTCGAAGTGCAGGCCCGCCTCCGCCACGATGTCGATCAGGTCCACCGGCAGCAGCCCGCGCAGGTGGGGGGCCGTGAGGTTGTCCGTGGCCTGGTAATGGAGCGCCGGGCCACTGGGGGCGTGGTACAGCCCGGTGGTCGGATCGAGGCTGCCGCCGGTGATGGCGCTGAGGGCCATGTAGGGGTGGGTGGTGCCCCCCTGGCGCAGGTTCACTTCGATCGCCTGCAGGTCCCAGCGGTCGCCGAAGCGCCGGGCGAAGAAATCCACCGCGTAGCGCTCCAGCGCCCCTTCCGTCGCCAGGGCCTCCCCCACGGCCTGGCCGTAGCGCATCAGCGCCAGCCGGTAGGGCTCGGCCGCTGGGAAGCTGCAGCCCAGGTAGGTCTGGCCGCTGGCGCCGCCCAGCACCTGCTCATGGCTGGAGAGCACCTCCACCAGGCCGGGTTGCCCCGCCGAGCCGGGATGGCCTGCCTGCCCGGGATGGATCGTGCCCTGCACGCTGGGGGAGCGCAGCGCTTCACCTCCCTCCAGCCAGGCCTCCACCAGTGCCCCCTGCACCGTCAGCTGCTCCTTCCAGCTGGATGAGGGCATCGGCAGCGCCTCCAGGGCCTGGCGCAACCGCCGCCGGCGCTCCGCCGCGCTGAACTCGGCCAATTGCAGGGGCTCCAGCGGTAAGGGGGCGTTGCCTTCACCGCTGAAACCCTCGTTGAGCTTCACCACACACTGGCGCAGCTCGGGGTGGGCCTCCCAGAGGTCGGCGGTGGCCTCGGTGAGATCGTCGAGGTTGTGGGTGAGGGTCGAGCCGGGTGGGTGGGGCACGCCGCAGCGGGCAAACAGCTCACGGCTGCCGGCCTTGCTGCCCCAGTAGCCCAGGGCCGGATCGGTGCCCAGCAGCGGCACCTGCAGCCGCTCCGAGAGCTGCTTTTCCAGGTCGCTCACCACGAAGCAGTTGATGAAGCTGCGCCCCGGCCGCAGCAGTTCGGCGATCCGCGCCAACAGCGCCGGTCGTTCCAGCAGCTTGGCGGTGAGGGGCCGGTTGGAGGCGTCGTCGGTGTCGATCAGATGCAGCCGCCGCCGCGCGTGGGAGGTGGGCACCCCCGGCAGCAGCTCCAGCACCGCATCCACCACCAGCTCCGCCAGGGGCTTGCTGGTGGCGTACACCATCCGCACCCCCGGATCCCGCAGCCGGATCAGCGAAAACAGCTGCCGCTCTTCGTAGTGGTGGGCGCCGGTCACCAGGTCGATCTGGGTCTGGTCCATCGACAGCGACGGCACCATCAGCACGTCCACATCGGGCCCCTGGGCCTGGTTGACCCGACTCCACCCCGGCTGCAGCTGGGCCTGGAGCTCACGGAAGCTGAGCGACGTCATGGCGGATGGTGCGGCATCGGGGGGTGTCCACCATGCTGACTGCACTGTCCGCTGCCGCCCATGGCTGCTCCCCTGCCCATGGCTCTCCCCCTGGCCACGGCCGCCCCCCTGGTGAGTCCTGCCGTGCGCGCCCTGGGCTATGTCGCCGCCCTGCTCACCACCATGAGCTTCTTCCCCCAGGCCCTCAAAACCCTGCGCAGCGGCGACACCAGCGGCATCTCCCTGCGCATGTATGGCCTGTTCACCGCCGGCATCGCCCTGTGGGCGCTCTACGGCTTCTGCACCAGTGATGGCCCCCTCATCGCCGCCAATCTGATCACCCTGGTGCCCGCTGGGATCGTGCTGGAACGCAAGTTGCGCTCGTTGCCCAGATGACGGCCTCGGGCTAAGCGCTGAAGGCTTTGCGGGCAGGAATCGGGTAGGGGATGCGGCGGTGACGCATCCGCTTCCAAACCCGCACAAACGCCCGGATCAGCAGTTCCAGTTCGGCACGGCCGATGCCGCTTTCGGCCAGTTGCCCATCGCTCTGGCGGGCCTCCACGATGCGGCGCACCATCTGCTGGGCCTCCGTTTCGCTGGTGCCCGGCGGCAGGGAGCGCAGAGCCGCTTCACAGCCGTCGGCCAGCATCAGGATCGCCGTCTCGCGGCTGCGGGGGGTGGGGCCCCGGTAGCGAAACAGTGTTTCAGGGGTGTGGGGATCCTGCTCCCGCGCCTGGTGCAGGAAGTAGCCCATCTTCAAGGTGCCCTGGTGCTCGGGGATGAAGTCGGCCAGCGGGCGCGGTAACCGGTAGCGACGGGCCAGTTTCAGCCCCTCATCGACGTGGGCCTGGAGGATGGCGGCGCTGGCGAAGGGGTCGTTGAGGGCATCGTGGGGGTTGCTGCCCTCGCCCTGGTTCTCGATGAACCATTGGGGGCCATGCAGCTTGCCGACGTCGTGATAGAGCGCTCCGGTGCGCACCAGGTCGATGTCGGCCTGGATCGCCCGGGCCCCCTCCTCGGCCAGGCCGGCGATCATCAGGGTGTGCTCGAAGGTGCCCGGCGCCTCCACCGACAGCCGTCGCAGCAGCGGCCGCTGCAGGTCGGCCAGTTCCATCAGCCGCGCCCGGGTCACCAACCCGAAGAAGGTTTCCACCAGTGGCGCCAGCAGCAGACCGGCCATCAACAGGCCGCCCAGCAGCAGCGCCTCGCTGAGCAGATCCACCTGGGCCACCGGGCCCAGGCTTGGTCGCACCAGCCACTGCAGCAGGAGCCACTGCAGCAGCAGGCCGGCCCCCGGCAGCAGTACGGCCAGCTGCAGCAGTTCGGCCCGGCTGCGCTGCCGCCCCGCCGCCACCGCCGCCACGCTGCCCACCGTCGCCGCCACCAGCAGTCGCACCGCCGTCAGGGCCGTCACCGGCAGCGGCCACAGCAGGGTTCCCGCCGCAAGCCAGGCCAGGCCGCAGGGGGTGCCCAGTCCCTGGGCCAGCAGCAGGGCCGGGGGCACCAGCAGCACCAGGGGGCTGGCCAGCGGCCCCAGCCACAACGTGAAGCCCTGCATCACCAGCAGGGTGCCCAGGGCCAGCAGCGC
The DNA here is from genome assembly GCA_044371095.1 of Cyanobium sp. Lineage (GTDB taxonomy): Bacteria > Cyanobacteriota > Cyanobacteriia > PCC-6307 > Cyanobiaceae > Cyanobium_A. The sequence continues at coordinate 17,009 of JBILUH010000037.1, read as the reverse complement.
CTGCCGCGGCTCCAGGCAGGCCCGCCACCGCCGCAGCACCAGCACCAGTACCCCCGCCATCGCCAGGGCCTCCAGGAAATGGCCCAGCCAGGTGAGTGGCCTTGGCCGCCGGTTCACCAGGCCGAAGTAATCGAGCACGTCAAAGGACTGGGGGCTGATCGTGTCGCCCTGGCGGGTGATCAGATCGCCCCGCTGCACCACGATCGTGGGGATGCCCTGCTGGGTGATCAGCGCCTCGATGCGGCGTTGACTCAGTCCGGGATCACTGCGCAGGTTGGAGTGACCCTGCAGCGCGTTGGCCAGCAGCCGGGCTCCCAGGCCGCGCGGCACCGGCGCCAGGGGCTCCAGCTGCAGGGTGGCGGCCTGGAGCAGCTGCCCTTCCGCCACGCCTGGGGCAATTCCCTGGGTGAGCATGCGCAGCTGGGCCTGACGCACCTCCCGCCCCCAGGCGGTCAGTTCCGCCGCCCCCACGGTGTTCAGCCAGGCCCGCTCCTCGGCGGTGATCGCCACCGGCTCCACCCGCGACTGCGCGGCATTGGCCTGCTGTTCCACCGCCTTCAGGCCCCGCTCTAGTTGTTGCTGGAGCAGTTGGTTGGACTGCTGGTCCACCACCTGCACGGTGGTGCGCGGCACCATCTCCTGACGCCGCTCCTCGAGGGCCGTGCTGTCCACCACCCGGGCCGCCTTCGGCGCCCGTGCCGTGAAGGGGGCCGTCATGCCGGGGCGCAGGCTGGGCTCCACCAGCCAGGGCCAGCTGGCCACCAGCGCCACCAGGGCACACACCAGCAGCACCGAGGCGGTGTCGCGGCTGCGCCAGATGCTGGGCGGCTGCCGCGGGCGCTCGAGCCGCAGCAGCTTCCGCCACAGGGATTGCAGCTGCCTCAACACCATTCCAAAACGCTAGCGGGCCTGCCCGCGCACGGGATTGCAAGCTGGTGGAGCGAAGGAGTTGTAGGTCCATGGCCATCCGACTGGACGGTCGCCAGCTGGCCGGCGAGATCGAAGCCCGGCTCCAGGCAGTGATCGCAGAGCATCTCCCCGTGGTGGGGCGCCCGCCCGGCCTGGCGGTGCTGCGGGTTGGCGACGACCCCGCCAGCGGGGTGTACGTGGCCAACAAGGAGAAGGCCTGCGCCCGGGTGGGCATTACCAGTCTGGGCGCCCATCTGCCGGCTGGTACTCCGGCGGCGGAGGTGTTGGCGGCGGTGCAGCGGCTCAACGCCGACCCCGCCTGCGACGGCATCCTGCTGCAGCTGCCCTTGCCCGCCGGTCTCGATGAGGCGCCGCTGCTGCTGGCGATCGATCCGGAGAAGGATGCCGATGGGTTGCACACCCTCAACCTGGGGCGCCTGCTCAAGGGCGAACCTGGCCCCCGCAGCTGCACCCCCGCCGGCGTGATGGCGCTGCTGGCCCGCCACGGGGTGGCGCTCTCCGGCCAGCGCGCAGTGGTGGTGGGGCGCAGCATCCTGGTGGGCCAGCCGATGGCGCTGATGCTCCAGGCCGCCGATGCCACCGTGGCGGTGGCCCACTCGCGCACCGCCGATCTGGCGGCCCTCACCCGCCAGGCCGACGTGCTGGTGGTGGCCGCCGGCCGGCCTCGCATGATCGGCGCTGAGCATGTGCAGCCTGGTGCCGTGGTGGTGGATGTGGGCATTCACCGCACCGGGAGCGGCCTCTGCGGCGATGTGCGCTTCGAGGAGGTGGAGCCGATCGCCAGCGCCATCAGCCCGGTGCCCGGTGGCGTCGGCCCCATGACCGTCACCATGCTGCTGGTCAACACGGTGGTGGCCTGGTGCCGCCGCGCCGGCCTCGACCACACCCTTGGTGATCTGGTTCCCTGAGGGGCCAGTGGCCTGGGGCCAGGGCGACATGGTCGAGGACGCCAAAGCCGATCTTTTGGCGGCTGTGGAACTGAATCTGCAAGACCGGGCGGAAGACATCCCGGTTGGCTTGCCCCGCCACGTCATCCGCGAGCCCCTGCTGATCGGGTGGTCTCCCCATTTCCTTACAGCTGTACGGAACTGGGGTGAGGGCGGCGGTGATCCGGATCCCCGGCGGTTCGCCTGAGAGAATCCCCGCCAGGAATGGCCAGAGGCCCAGCCCCCATGACCGCGGCGGTATCCACCCCCTTCGATTTCGCCGCCTACTTGGAGGCCGCCCGCCTGCGGGTGGAGGCGGCCCTGGATGGCTCCCTGGGGCCCGAACGCCCCGAATCCCTGCGGGAGGCGATGCGCTATTCGCTGCTGGCAGGGGGCAAGCGGCTGCGGCCGATCCTCTGCCTGGCGGCCTGTGAGCTGTCAGGCGGTGCGAGCGATCTGGCCATGCCGACGGCGGTGGCACTGGAGATGGTGCACACCATGTCGCTGATCCACGACGATCTTCCCGCCATGGACAACGACGACCTGCGCCGCGGCCGGCCCACCAACCACAAGGTGTACGGCGAGGCCAACGCGATCCTGGCCGGCGATGCCCTGCTCACCCGAGCTTTCGAAATGGTGGCCCTGCGCAGCCCGGGTGTGCCGGCCGAGCGGCTGCTGGCCGTGGTGGGCGAGCTGTCGTTGGCCTCCGGTGCTCCCGGCCTTGTGGGCGGCCAGGTGGTGGATCTGGAGTGCGAGGGCAGGAGCGTCGACCTCGACACCCTCGAATACATCCACCTGCACAAAACCGGCGCCCTGCTGCGGGCCTGCGTGCTCACCGGCGCTCTGATCGCCGGCGCCTCTGAGGAGCTGCTGGCGGCTCTGCGCACCTACGCCCGCGGCATCGGCCTGGCCTTCCAGATCATCGACGACATCCTTGACGTGACCGCCAGCAGCGAGGTGCTGGGCAAGACCGCCGGCAAGGACCTCACCGCCGACAAGACCACCTACCCCAAGCTGCTGGGCCTGGAGGAATCCCGCCAGCGGGCCGATGCTCTGGTGGCCGAGGCCAAGGCCGCCCTGGCCCCCTGGGCCACCAGCGAAGCGGGTGCGCTCCAGGCCGCTCCCCTGCTGGCCCTGGCCGACTACATCACCAGCCGAGATCGATGAGCATGGCCGTTTCAGTGGAATCGGTGCACGTGCTGGCGGGGGTCTTCGACAACGGCGTGCTGTGGTGGGGTCTGGCGGCCTGCGGCGTCGCCCAGCTCTCCAAGCTGGTGATCGAGCTGGTGGTGCATCGCCGTTGGAATCCGCGGGTGCTGGTGGAAACCGGTGGCATGCCCTCGAGCCATTCGGCCCTGCTCACCGGCACCACCGCCGCGCTCGGCTGGGTACAGGGCTTTGCAGGGCCGCTGTTTGCCCTGGCGGCCGTGCTCTGTTTCGTGGTGCTCTACGACGCCTCCGGGGTGCGCCGCGCCGCCGGCCTCACCGCTGCCCGGGTGAACACCATGGGTGCCGTCGCGGTCGGTGGCATCGCGATCGGCAGCGCCGAGCCTGCTCCCAAACCCCTCAAGGAAAACCTGGGTCACACCCGCCTCGAGGTGCTGATCGGTGCCCTGATGGGCCCCTTGGTGGCCCTGCCGGGGCTGGTGCTGGCAGGCTCCCCGCTGCATCTGGCCCAGAGCCTGGGCTGGTTCACCGCGGTTGGCTGAAGCCGTTGGCTGACGCCGCAGCATCGGGCCCAGCCGCGGCCCTCACCGCTGATCAGCAGGCCGCCGTCGCAGCCTTTGCCGACTGGCTGGCAGCCCCGGTCGATGGCACGCCGTTTGTGCTGAGCGGCTACGCCGGCACCGGCAAAACGTTCCTGTCCATGCGCTTTCTGGCCCAGGTGGAGGCCACCGGCCTCTGCTGGACCGTTGTCGCCCCCACCCACAAGGCTGTGGGTGTGCTGCGCTCCCACCTGGCCTTGGCGGGCCTGGCGCCCACCTGGTTTCCCTCCACCATCCACCGACTGCTGCGCCTCAAGCTCAAGCGCCAGCGCGACATCGAGCGCTGCGAGGAGACCGAGCAGACCGCGATGGCCCTCGAGCACCTGGGTCTGGTGCTGATCGATGAGGCCTCGATGGTGGATTCCACCCTGCTGGAGATCAGCCTGCGCTGCGCCCACCCCTTCCGCACCCGGCTGGTGTTTGTCGGCGATCCGGCCCAGCTGCCCCCGGTGGGCGAACCCGAGAGCCCGGTGTTCAGCCTGGGCCGGGCCTGCCGGGCTGAGCTACGCCAGGTGGTGCGGCACCAGGGGCCGGTGCTGCGCCTGGCCTCGGGGCTGCGCCAGGGGGATCTGCCTTGCCGCCGGCCGCCGCCGCTGCCGCCGATCCGCACCGAGGCCGGCCAGGTGGCCCTGCTGGAGCGCGGCGCCTGGTTGGAGGCGGCCCAGGCTGCCCTGCGCCGCAGCGCCGACACCGACAACCCTGATCTGGCCCGCATTCTCTGCTACACCAACCGCTCGCTCGAGCAGCTGGTGCCGATCGCCCGCCGCGCGCTGCACGGCGAGATGGCCGACCAGCTGCCGGTGCTGCCCGGTGAGGTGTTGATCACCCGCGCCGCCGTGATGGCCCCCGCTTGTCGCGAGGGTGAGGACGCCGCTGAGGAACCCGACATGCTGCTCGGCTCCAACCGGGAGCTGGTGGTGCGCGATGTCATCCCCGAGCGCTGTGATCTGGCCGATTTCGGTGTCTCCACGGCGGATCTGGGCGGCGATCTCTGCCCGCCGGTGATCGACACCCTCACGGCCCGGGTGGAGGCCGGCGACAGCCAGCTGAGCCTGCGGCTGCTGCCGCCCCTGGGCACGGCGGCCCGGAGCGCCCTCGAGGCGGCGTTGGCCCGCCTGCGTCAACGCGCCAGGGACGCCGGCAAGCAGGAGGGCAAGGGGCTTTGGCGCCGCTTTTTCCTGGTGCGCGACGCCTTTGCCTCCCTCGGTCCCGCCGCCGTTCTCACCGTGCACCGCAGCCAGGGCAGCACCTTCGCCGAGGTGTTTGTGGATGGCGATGTGTTCTGGCCCAGCGACCTGGTGTTGCGCCGCCAGTTGGTGTACGTGGCCGTGAGCCGGGCCAGCCAGGCGGTCACGCTCCAGGCCGGATCGCCGGCGGGCGGCCCTGGTGCCCTCGCCGACCAGCAGCTCTGGAGCCAGTGGCTGCAGGCGGATCCCTGAGGCTTGGACGCAGATGCCTGATCTCCGATCCCTGTTCCCCGTTTCAGCAGCCTGCCGAATCCTGTACAGGCCGTACAGAATTCAGGACACCGCTGCGTGACCACCCAGCACATCGCTGCGCCGCCCGCTGCGGAGCTCTCCGTTGCTCGCCGGCGCTTCAGGCCAGCCGCAGGCCCTCGATGCCCTGCCAGCCGAGATACACCGCCAGCGCCACGCTCACCAGTCCCACCAGAAGGTCTCCCTTGGCGAACAGCCACTGCTTTCCCCGCTCCAGCAGCGGCAGCACCCGCTCCGGGCCGGCCAGCACCAGGGCCAGCAGGGGCGTGAGCAGCAGGCTGGCGCTCACCAGGCTGAACACGCCGGTGGCCAGCACCTCAGTGCCCCGGCCCAGGTCCGCCGCCAGCAGGCTCCCGGCCGTCTTGGCAAACAGAAACAGGTCGTCGGGGCTGGCCACCTCCAGGGCCGCGCTGATCGCCAGCAGCAGCGGCAGGGGCATGGCGCAGAACTGATCCAATTTGCGGGTCCAGCCCGGCGGATCGGAGCCCTCCTCTTGCTTGGAGAGCAGCTCCCGCACCCCCAGTCCAAGCAGTGCGCCGGCTGCCAGCAGGTCGAGGCCTGTGCGGTGGCTGCTGCCCTTGTCCATGGTGAGCAGCAGATCGTGGCCCACGGTGAGCAGCAGCGTCACCGCCAGGGCCGCCGTGGCGAGCCAGCCCACCACAAACCAGCCCCCCCGCTGCAGGGGCTTGGGGCCGAGCAACAGCAGCAGCAGCAGGCCGATGTGCAACGGCGAGAAGCCGATCGCCAGGCCGAAGGCGGCCAGTTCCCCCAGCAGGGCGGCCACGCCGTTGGCAGCGGTCTGTGGATCAGTCATTACGCGGCGGGCACGACCGGGGCATTCCAGCGCACCACTGTGCGCCGCTCGCGCTCATGGCCGAGCACGGACAGGGTCGCGGTGTTGAGATTCAGCAGCGCCCCGCCGGCGGCTCCGAGCCCCAGCCAGGCGCCCGCCAGGCTGCGCAGGATATGGCCGTGGGCCACCAGGGCCACCGCCGGGACGCCCTGGGGATCAGGGTTGGACTCCAGCGATTCCGCCAGCGATCGGCTCAGCGATTCGGCCAGGGCGATCACCCGCTGGCAGCGCGCCTCCACCTGGGGGCTGCTCTCCCCGTCGGGGCAGCCGTGGCTCCAGACGGTCCAGCCCGGCACCTGCTCACGGATCGCGGCGGTGGTGATGCCCTCGTAGCGGCCGTAGTCCCACTCGTGCAGGTCGGGGCAGATGCGGGCTTGCGCCCCCAGCCCAGCCAGCTCCGCGGTGCGCCGCGCCCGCTGCAGCGGGCTCACCAGCACGGCGGCAAAGCGCTGCCGGGCCAGCACCGGCGCCAGGGCCCGGGCTTCCGCCTCCCCTTCCGGCAGCAGGGGCAGGTCGGTGCGGCCGGTGTGGCGCCCGTTGCGGGCCCATTCGGTGGCTCCGTGGCGTAGCAGCCACAGCTCAAGCCGGGGAGCAGCGTTGTTCAACCCGGTGATCGCAGCTTGTTCAACAGTCTGTTCAGCTGTCAGGCGTTCACCTGGTCCTGGCCCCCTCAGCGCCGCACCTCAAACCAGTCGGCGCCGGTGGCCGCCACCTGGGTGGAGGCGACGCTGTTGACCACCGCCTGCGCCGGACCTTTCTCGCACCAGATGCGCAGTTCGGTGAGCTCATGGCCCCCCCCCTCCGCCTCGATCTCCACCGAGCCATCGGGACGGTTGCGCACCCACCCGCTGAGGCCCAGTTCAGCGGCCCGGGTGCAGCAGGCAGCGCGATAGCCCACCCCCTGGACCCGCCCGCGCACGATCAGACGCCAGCGCTCCTGCTGGATCTGGGGCTTGGGGGCGTGGGGTTGGATGAAGCGGCGCTCATCGGCAGCGGCCCGGCGCGCCTGGCTGCGGCGGCCAGGCGAGAGGGAATCACCGGGCATCCAGCCCAGTGGAGATGCAGCCAGCTTGCGTGCACGTTCGGCGCTGTCCATCCTTCGCTCCGGGTTCGCGTCCCCCAACCTTCAAGCTGCCACAGCCCGCCCCCGGCGGCCACAGATTCGCCGTTCTCCCCCTCCAGGCCTCCCTCCAGGGGCTCAAGCTGCCAGCGGTGGAATTCATGGCCGCAGAAGCGTTCGCCCCGCCGCACCAGCAGCCCGGCGGTAGTGGACGTGGCCTCGCGGTAGCCGAGACTCAGCGCCCCTTTGCGGGCCCGGAAGGGCAGCACACCCGCCATCGGCTGCAGCGTCCCATCGCCATCGGCCAGCTGCTCGCCCAGCAGCAGCAGGCCGCCGCACTCGGCCACCACCGGCAATCCCGCCGCCGTCGCCCGGGCCAGGTCGCCGAGGCTGCGGCGACTGGCCGCCAGCTGGGCGGCATGCAGCTCCGGATAGCCTCCGGGTAGCAGCACCGCACGGCAGCTCGCCGGCAGGGCTTCATCGGCCAGGGGACTCCAGGCCACCGGCTCCAGCCCCACCGCCGCCAGCAGCTCGCTGGCCTCGGGGTAGCGGAAGTGGAAAGCCGCATCGCTGGCGATCGCCACCGGTAGTGGGCCGATGCACTCCCGAGCAGGCGCGTGCTCCGGGGTGGAGCGATGCTGGCCCAGGCACCAGCGGATCGGATCCTCGGCCCCGGTCTGGGGGGCGGGGGGCGCCAGCAGGGGCTCCAGGCGCGCGAGATCCAGGTGGCTGGCGGCCAGCTCGGCCCACTGCTCCTGGCGCTGCTCCAGATCGTGAAGCTCCCCCGGCGGCAGCAGCCCCAGGTGCCGCGACGGCAGCTCCAGGCTCGGGTGGTGGGGCAACACCCCCAGCAGCGGCACAGCGATGCTCTCCAGCGCTTCGCTCAGCAGGGCTTGGTGGCGTTCGCTGGCCACCCTGTTGAGCACCACGCCGACCAGGTTCACCTGCGGTGGGCCATGGTCGCGGAAGCCCCGCACCAGGGCCGCCAGGGAGCCCGCCTGCCGGGAGGCTTCCACCACCAGCACCACCGGCAAGCCCAGTTGGGCTGCCACCGCCGCTGAGCTGCCCTCACTGCTGGGGCCGCGGCCGTCGAACAGGCCCATCACCCCCTCCACCAGGGCCAGGTCGGCCCGGCTGCCGTGCCAGCGGAAGCAGCGCTCCACCCACTCCGGGCCGCACAGCAGCGGATCGAGATTGCGGCAGGTCAGGCCGCTCACCCGACTGAGCAGCTGGGGGTCGAGATAGTCGGGACCGACCTTGAACGGCTGCAGGCGCCGGCCCTGCTGCCGGGCCCAGGCGGCCAGGCAGAGCGTCAGCAGGGTCTTGCCGCTGCCGCTGCTGGGCGCGGCGATCAACAGTGCCATTCAGGGCAGCAGTCTTGCCGCGAGCGGGGCGGCGGCCGCCAGCAGGGGGTTGGTGGAGTCGTGGCCGCCGGAGAGCAGCCGGGCCATTTCCATCTCCTCACTCTCCATCGGCAGGGGCACCACCTCCTCGGCCAGTTCCATGCTCGCCATCCCGCCCGATTCAAGCCGCATGCAGCCTCCCGACTCGGAGCAGAGAATCACGCACAGGGGCGAACCCGCGCTGCTCTGGCAGATCAGCCGCAGGCCCACCATCGCCCCCGGATGGGTTTTGGGCACCCCCACCGGCACCGGCATCTGGCGGAAGCGCACGGTTTCACCATCGGTGCGCTCGAATTCAGCACCAATGCCCTGGCCCACGCCGTTGCCGTCCACCGCGTAGGTGGAGATCAGGTGCCAGCCCAGGCGGTCGGCCAGCCAGGCCGCCAGCAGCAGGCCTTTCACGGGGTTGGTGCCCTCCACGTCGAGGTCGAGCTGCACCACGTGGTTGAGGGCATCCCGCCGCGACGGCGGGTCAAACACCATCGCCAGCGATTCCCGCCAGCTGCGCAGCCGCAGCCAGTTGAGGTCGTTGATCGGCTGGCCTGCATCGATGCGATCCACCAGCAGGTCGAGGCAGCGGCGCGGATCGCCCAACGACGAATCCACCACAAGGCGCCGCTGACCGCTGGCCAGGGTGGTCATCACGTCAGGGGCTTCATCGAGGCTGCTGTTCCACCACACCCAGCAGGGCAGGTCGGGGCTGATCAGCGGCTGCACCAGCTCGAGGCTCTGGCGCAGGGCGCCGGTGCCGCCGCGCAGCACCACCACATCGCCGCAGGCGGCCCCGCCCGTCCCCTCTTCCGGCAGGGGGCAGTAGGCGGCCACCAGGGTTTGCAGGGGTTGGCCGCCATCGAGGGTGGGGGCCAGGGTGATCAGCCGCCGGGGCATGTGGGCGCTGATCGCCCCCTCCACAAACTGCCCCCGCAGATCTTCGCTGTGGTGGTCGCCGCCCTGCTTGCCGATCGCCCAGGCCAGCTCGGGATCCATCGGTGCGGTGCTCAGCGGCAGCCCACAGCTGAGCGCGGCTGCCCGGGCCGCCTCCAGCACCGTCTCGTTGAGCAGGCCGGTGATCGGGCCGTCGAGCCGACCGCAGCGCACCAGCTGCTGCTCCAGCCAGGAGCCCTCCCACACCACCAGGGTGAAGGTGGCGGCGCCGGGAGAGCTGCCCAGCTCCTGGCTCCAGAGGCGCTCCAGGTAGCTGGGCACCTCGGCTGGCGGCAGGGCGAGCGGGGCCTGGAGGGTGAGCTGGGTCGACATAGGGGCAGGGGGGTGAAAAAGTTAGGGGCGACGCCAGGCCAGTCCGTCCTCGGCCAGCAGGTTGTCGGCGGCGGCGGGGCCCCAGGTGCGGGCCTCGTACGGGTACACCGGCAGCTGGGCCGGGGCATCTTCGATCAGCTCCAGCAGCGGGGTGTAAAGCCGCCAGGCGGCCTCCACCTCATCGCTGCGGGTGTAGAGGGTGGGGTCCCCCAGCATGGCGTCGGCCAGCAGGCGCACGTAGCCCTCATCGCTGGGTTCGCCGAAGCTGTCGTCGTAGGAGAAGGCCATGTCGACGGGCCGGCTGCGCATGCCGGAGCCGGGGGCCTTCACCTCAAACTTGAATTCGGCCCCTTCATCCGGCTGGATGCGCAGGATCAGCTGGTTGGGCGTGGGGGCGCCGCCGGCGGCATCGAACAGATGCACCGGTGCCTCCCGGAAGGTGAGCACCACTTCGGAGAGGCGTTTGGGCAGCCGTTTGCCGGTGCGCAGGTAGAAGGGCACGCCCTGCCAGCGCCAGTTGTTGATGAACAGCTTCATGGCCACGTAGGTCTCCGTGGTGCTGTCGGCATTCACCCCCGGCTCCTGGCGGTAGCCGGCGATCGGCCGGGTGCTGGAGCCGCCGGGTCCGTACTGGCCCCGCACGCAGCACTTCCAGGGCTCGTCCTCATTCGCCAGCCGCGCGGCCTGCAGCACCTTGGCCTTCTCGTTGCGCATCGACTCAGGATCGAAGCGGCCCGGTGCTTCCATGGTGGTGAGGGCCAGCATCTGGGTGAGGTGGTTCTGCACCATGTCGCGCAGGGCGCCGGAGCTCTCGTAGTAGCCGGCCCGCTCCTCCACCCCCACGGTTTCGGCGGCGGTGATCTGCACGCTGGAGATGTAGTTGCGGTTCCAGATCGGCTCGAAGATCGTGTTGGCGAAGCGCAGCACCAGGATGTTCTGGACCGTCTCCTTGCCCAGGTAGTGGTCGATCCGGAAGATCTGGTTCTCCTGGGCGCTGGCCTGCACGACCCGGTTGAGCTCCTGGGCGCTGCCGTAGTCGCGGCCGAACGGCTTCTCGATCACCACCCGGCTGCGGGCCGGATCGCTGAGCAGGCCTGCGGCCGCCAGGGCCCGGCAGCCGCTGCCGTAGAAGTTCGGCGACACGGACAGGTAGAAGGTGCGGTTGCCGCGGGTGGCCCGCTGCCTGTCGATGGTCTCGAGCCGCTGGCCCAGCTGCACCACTGTGGGTGGATCCTGCAGATCCACCGGCTCGTAGAAGAGCCCCGCCGCAAACTGCTCCCAGGCCTTGGGGTGCTCGGCCACCTCGCTGGCCATTGCTGCGGCCATGCGCTGGCGGAATTCCGTGTCGCTCCAGGGGCGGCGGGCGCAGCCCAGCACCGCGAATTCACTGGGTAGGCGCCGCTGGCGAAACAGCTCGAACAGCGCCGGGATCAGCTTGCGGTGGGTGAGATCGCCACTGGCCCCGAAGATCACCAGGCATTGGGGCGGAATCACCCGCTCCTGCCGGAGACCGACCCGCAGTGGATTGGTGAGCATGCTGCCCATGGATGCCTTCGCGGTGCCCATGGTTTAACCGGCCTGGCGGCGCTGCCCACCGCCTGGGCCACTTTGTGATGGTTTCTGTGTGGGATTGGCCAAAAAAAAGCCCGCCGGAGGGGCGGGCTGGGGGAGGAAGAGGGCTCCGTTGCCGGGAATCAATCCGTTGACGGAGATCAATAGGTTTCGACGTGCCAGCGCTCGGCCTTCTTGAGTTGGGGACGCAGCTCGGCCCAGTTGAGGCCCTTGGCGGCCGCGGCGGCCGTCATCGCTTCATCGATGCCCGGCTCCATGCCCCGCAGACCGCACATGTAGACGTGCGTTTTGGGGTTTTCGATCCAGGAGAAGATCTCTTCGGCGTTCTCAAGCACCCGGTCCTGGATGTACATCCGACCGCCCTTCGCATTCTGCTGCTCGCGGCTGATCGCCTTGGTGTAGCGGAAGTTGTCGGGAAACTGCTCCTGGTAGTGGTTGAAGTCGGCGTCGTAGAGCAGGTTGGCGGTGGTGGGGGCGCCCATGAACAGCCAGGCCTTGCCCTTGAAGGTCCAGCCGTTCTTCTCCCGTTCAGCGGGTTCGAACATGCGGCGCAGATAGGTGCGCATCGGCGCGATGCCGGTGCCGGTGGCCAGCATGATCACGTTGGCCTCCTCGTCGTCGGGCAGGAGCATCTCCTTGCCCACCGGGCCGGTGATCTTCACCTTGGCGCCGGGTTCGATGTCGCAGAGGAAGGTGGAGCAGACGCCATTGATCGTCTCGCCGTCCTTCTCGTACTGCAGTTGGCGCACGCACAGCGACACGGTGTGTCCAGCCATGTTGTCGCCGTGGCGGGTGCTGGCGATCGAATAGAGGCGCAGCTTGTTGGGTTTGCCGTTGGCGTCGGTGCCGTCGGGAATGATGCCGATGCTCTGGCCTTCGACGTAGTGCAGCTGCGGATCGCCTCCGGCGAGGTCGAAGGTGATGTGATTCACCCGACCGATTGCTCCCTCCGCGAGCAGGCTGTAATTCTCAGTCACCGTGCCGATGAACGGGTCCTTCGGCTTGTAGAGGTTGACGGGGACGTCGGCGTGGGACACGGCAGCGGGTTTCGGAGGAGCGGCTGGGGTTTGGAGGGCGGGCGGGGCCGCTGCGGCGGGGGCACTGTCCCCACCGGAGCCATCACCGGTCAGAACGGCACGGATGCGACCACCCTGCTGGGCAATCGTCTGCATCAGCCCCTGGAGTTGGCCAAAGGGCACGGTGAAACGCCGTTCGGCCTGGCGCTGAGCCCCCACACCGAACGCTTCCACCACGACGGTGAACATCCGGCTGTCGGACTGGGTGGCGCGACCGGTGGTAACTCGCATGCAGACTCAGCCCCCTTAAAAGCGGCCTGATCATACGGAACCTATCCGCTGCGTTTTTCCTGCAGACACCGCTAGGTTTGTGCCCCAGCACACGTCGACCGTGCTTCCTTGGCACAGCTCCTCGCCCCGACAGCCCAACCGGACCTGTCCACCCCGGGTCTGTCTCCCCAGGAACTGTCCACGACCTTGGCCGGTGTGACCGATTCCAGCAGCAATCAGGTCTGCAGCCTCGACACGATCCAGCAGGCGATGGAACGCCTCCCCCAGGGCACCCGTCGCCTGGCCGTGCAGCTCCGCCTGCCCCTCGATCCCGAGTGGGTCTGGGCCGTGCTCACCGACTACGCCAATCTCAATAGCTTCATCCCCAACCTCGCCTCCTCCCGCCAGCTCTGGCGCCGCGGCAACCGGGTTGGCCTGGAGCAGGTGGGCACCCAGCAATTTTGCGGTCTGCGTTTCAGCGCCAAGGTGGAACTGGAGCTGGTGGAGGATCGGGAGGCTGGCGAGCTGCGTTTCTGCATGTGCCGCGGCGATTTCCGCCGCTTCGAGGGCTGCTGGCAGATCGATCGGAGCGGCGAGGCCACCCGCCTGCTCTACGAACTCACCGTGCAGGGACGCCCGGGCATGCCGATCGGGCTGATCGAGCAGCGCCTCCGCGAAGACCTGGCCAACAACCTGCGCGGTGTCCAGCGCGAAGCCGAGCGTCGCGCTGCCCTGTCCTGACACAGCCCCGCTGAACAGGTCGAGGGCGATCCGCGGGCAGTGCCGGGGAAGCCGTCGTGCCCAGATGATCCGCCCGGCGTCGTTGGCAGGCTTCCGGGTCGCCTCCCGGTGCTGCATCCAGCCGCCGAAGGGGCTATATCCAGCCGCAGAAGGGTTGGAAACAACCCGGAACGGCTGGTTGGTTGTTGATACCCCCAAGGGGATTCGAACCCCTGTCGCCTCCGTGAAAGGGAGGTGTCCTAGGCCTCTAGACGATGGGGGCGAGGCCACAACGCCGGTCGGCGTTGATGTATTGGAAGCTACGGGTCAGGGGGACCCTTCGTCAAGGCGGGTTGGGCCTGACCGCTCCAGACCGGAACGCTGACGTGGAAACAAGCCCCCTCACCGGGCTCGGACACGACCCAGATGCGGCCGCCGTGCACCTCGGCGATGCGGCGGCACACCGACAGGCCCACGCCGTAGCCGGAGGTGGTGCCGGAGGTTTGGGGCAGGCGCACCCGATCGAGAAAGATCCGCTGCTGCTCGACCTTGGGGATTCCCGGTCCGCTGTCGCAGATGCTCACCTGCACCCACTGATCGGTGCGGTGCAGCAGGGTCAGGTGCACCCGGCCCTGGTCGGGGGTGAACTTGAGGGCGTTCTCCAGCAGGTTCAGCAGCACCTGGCGCATGCGGCGCTGGTCGGCGAACACATCGGGCAGGTCGGCGGGAATATCGGTGATCAGTTCCAGGTCGCGGCCCACCCAGAGCTTCTCGAGCTCCAGGATCGCCTCGGCGGCCACCTTGCCCAGCGACAGGCGCTGGGGGTTGAACAGGGCCTCCCAACGCGTCGTGCCCACCTCCAGCAGATCCTTGGAGAGCTCCTGGATGTCGTCGAGGCGGCGGGTGAGCACGTCGCGGAAGCGGGGCTCGTCGATCTGGCCAAGGGTGTGGCTCTGCAGGGCGAGCTTGGCGGCGGTCAGCGGTGTGCGCAGTTCGTGGGCCACCATCCTCAGCAGCCGTTCCTGCACCCCCAGCCGCTCGATCAGGGTTTCGTTCTCCTGGCGCAGCACCAGGAGCTGGTCTTCCAGCTGCAGCTCCCGTCGGGTGCGGCTGCCATCGATCTCGGCCGGCCGCAGGCTCATGCCCAGGCTGGTCACCACTTCCATCTGCTGCCAGCGGGGCAGCCAGCTGCGCAGCTTCTGGGTGATCGCATTGCCGGCGATCACCTGCTTGGGCAGGGGGCCCAGCTTCACGAGCGCCGGGGTGGCCACCAGGCGATGCAGCTCCAGCAGTTCCGGTTGGCGGGCTGGGTCGGCCACCTCCAGACTCACCGTGAACCGGCACTCCTCGCTTTTGAGGAACTGGATCAGGTTGCGCAGATCCGGGCTGGCCAGGTGGTGTGGGGCGGCCACCAGCAGCAGCTTCAGGGCCTGACGTTCCGTGGCGCTGCCCGCTGCGGCCTCTGGCAGAGAGGTGTCAGCCACGCTGGCATCGGCTGCGGCTTCGGTGGTGGGACGGTCGGCCTTCACGAGGGTCACCCTATGGGGATTTGGCCAGAGCCGCCCAACCTCGCTATGACAGGAGCAACCAATGCCGTGCGCCCAAGGGCCGGGATGTCATGAGCATGCTTTCGGATCTCCCCACCACAGCGCGGCCGCGGATTCAGCTGGACAGCAACCTGCGCCGTTGGTTTGCCCGCAACCTCGGCCTGTGGCGCTCGCGGCGGTTGTATTTCTTTGAGGATGGCGAGGCGCTGCGCGTCGACATGATGCTGAGGGTTGAAACCTTCAGCGAGCCGGTGGAGGGTGATGCGGCTTACCGGTTCACCTGGTGGCCGGAGCAGGAATTCGAGTTTTTCGACAAGAAACCCCGTTTTGTGCCCAGCGGCACGATGGAGGCCTACCTGTGCGGGCACCAGATGCGGCGCAGCCGCGGCTACCTCTGCGGCACGCCCACCAAAAGCCAGATCCGCCAGGTCGACGAGCACGAGCTGATTTTTGAGTCGCACTATCAGGAGTGGGACATTCTCGAGCACATTCGCCTGGTCGATCAGGACCGCTACCGGGCCCGCTCGATCTATTCCTGGAAGGACGGCGCGCTGGAGCTGGCCGAAACCCACCATGAAATCCGTGTTGAGGAGGCCGGGGCCGCGCTGCCGCACGACGACCTCACCTGATGCAGCAGCATGGCTGCATCGCAAGACACCCGTTTCCTTCTCTGATGTCCCGTCGATCCGCCCCCTTGGCTGCCTCATGGCTGGTGGCTCCGCTGTTGGTGCTGCCCCTGCTGCTGGCGCCGGCGGTGGCCCAGGCGGCCCCCGCTTCGGAGGCGGAGATGAACCTCTACACCCGGATCGCTGCGGTCAATGTCTGCATCGCCCGGGGAGCCGGGGTGCCCTTTGACAAGGCCGTGGGCATCGCCGGCGAAACCATCGCCCAGCTGATCCAGGGGCAGCATGATGGCGTGATCAGCCAGGTGGGAGGCAAGCCGCTCAGCCTCGACGATCTGCGCAAGGGCTCGATCAACTCCGCCGTGCTCGGGGCTGCCGAGATCTGCCCCAAGGAGGTGCCGGCCGATGTGATGGCCAAGGTGCAGGCCGCGCTTAAGCCTGCCCCCGCTGCCAAGCCTGCATCTGCACCTGCACCTGCGCCCGCCACGAAGCCGGGCTCCAGCCAGCCCTCCCCCAGCAAGTAAGTCCCCATGCCCCTGGTGCGCCTCGCCGACTACCGCCCGGCGCCTTGTCTGCTGGAGCGCATCGACCTGACGGTGCAGCTGCAGGCGACCCACACCGAGGTCGTGGCGAGGCTGGCCTTCGTGCCCAACCCCGCTGCACCGTCGCCCGAGCACCCTTCGCCGGACCCCCTGGTGCTGCAGGGAGTGGATCTGGAGCTGCTGGAGCTGCGCCTGGATGGGCAGCCCCTGGCCGCGGCGGCCTACGAGCGCGATGCAGAGCAGCTGCGGATTGCCAATCCGCCCCAGGGCCCGTTTGTGCTGGAGAGCCGGGTGCGCATCCACCCGGAAACCAACAGCACCCTCGAAGGCCTCTATGTGAGCGGTGGCCTGTTCACCACCCAGTGCGAGGCGGAAGGCTTCCGCCGCATCACCTTCCACCCCGATCGCCCCGATCTGCTCAGTCGCTTCCGGGTGCGGATCGAGGCGGATCGCGCCAGCTGCCCGGTGCTGCTCTCCAACGGCAACTGCATCGAAACCGGCGCGCTGGCCCCCGATCCGGCCACGGGGGCGGCGCGTCACTACGCCATCTGGGACGATCCCTTTCCCAAGCCCTCCTATCTGTTCGCCCTGGTGGCCGGCCAGCTGGAGGAGGTGACAGGCACCTTCACCACCGCCAGTGGCCGCACGGTCGCCCTGCGCATCCATGTGGAGCCGGGAGATGCACCGTTCACCGCCCACGCCATGGCCTCGCTCCAGCGTTCGATGGCCTGGGATGAGCAGCGCTACGGCCTCGAATACGACCTCGATGAGTTCAACATCGTGGCGGTGCGCCATTTCAACATGGGCGCGATGGAGAACAAGAGCCTCAATATCTTCAACTCCAAGCTGGTGCTGGCCGATGCCGAAACGGCCACCGACGGTGAGCTGGAGCGTATCGAGAGTGTGATCGCCCACGAGTATTTCCACAACTGGACGGGCAACCGCATCACCTGCCGCGACTGGTTCCAGCTGTCGCTCAAGGAAGGGTTGACGGTGTTCCGCGACCAGAGCTTCACGGAGGATCTCCA
>JBILUH010000082.1:0-6620 GCA_044371095.1 Cyanobium sp. | reverse complement strand
GGGTTTTTTATCGTATCTGTTCAGGGGGGGGGGGACACCGCCAAGCACCATGACCCACTGTGCTGAAGAGCCGCTGCGTGCGATTCAGCCTGTTGCTTGATCCTCTGAGCGGATCAGTTGTGATCTGGCCGTCGGAATCCAGGAGGGCTGGAGCATGGTCCGCAGTCTCAATCCCACTCGCCCACCACCAACGGTGGAGCGACACCCCGCTAGGGCAAGCGAGTGGATTTGGCCTTGTCATGATTGCCCTTTCTGGCCCGAAACGTGGATTTTTTATCCCTTGAATTCAGTAAGAGCCTGATCGATGAGGGCATCGAGTTGCGCAGCCAGGGTGCGCACCGCCCGGGTTGACCGTTTCACACAGACAACCGCGCAGGTACAGATAGCCATCCGCATCGAGGCGGCCCTCGTCTCCGGTGGGAAACCAGCCATCTCCAGGGGATATGGCCTGGTGAGAATCCTCTGACTGTTGGTTGGTGTCAGGCGACAGCGAAAACTGTAGGACCAAAAGCGGAGTCGCTTGACACTGGTGTGAGCTGGAGCGAATCAACCATCGCGCGACAGCCCCGCAACACTCCTGCCTGCTGGAGATTCACCAACTTGGGCCGCACTGTGGAGCCGGAGGTGGCGATCACCACAGCCTGGTCAACGTTGTCGGGGGCGTTGGTGCCACCTGCCATGGCCTTGGGCGCAGGCTCGGCCCGCAACAGATAACACGGCTCAATCAAGGGGAGGCCGAGTGCCTCAGCCGCTGAGGCAAGTTCGGAGGCAAGCCCAGGGGGCAGCACAAGGGCGGCTGGCGCCAGCCGAGTCAGCAGGGCAGGCCATTGCTGCGGCTGCAGGCCAGGCCGCAAGGGGGCCAGGGAACAGGCACAGGCCACCAGCAGGGCCACGATTGCCCCGTCGGGGCCCTGCGGCATCAGTACCGCCACCCAATCCTGAGGCTGCAGACCAAGCTGTCGCAGGTGCTCCTCCGCAGCCATCAGCAGCCCAGTCAGATCGCTGCGCGACACCACTCGACCCTCTCCGGAGACGATGGCAGGCTCTGCAGGATCCTGCTCGGCCCAATCCAGCAGCACGGTGCGGAGGTTGGTCCCTTTGCCCATCAGCGCTCTGCCGTCTGCAGGAGTTCATCGAGAGCCCGCACTGTGATTGACGGTTTGCGCCGCGGGTCTTTCTGCCGGTCAGTCCAGCGTTATGACCACGGCCCCCAGGTAGCCCGGCGGCAGCTGCAGCCGCCAGCGCCGCAGGGTTGCCTTCTGTTGGTTCTCCCGGCCGGCAAAGCCACTGCCGGCGGCCTTGAGCTCCGCCTCCAGGGCACACCATTGCGCCAGGAATCCTTCCTGTTGAGCCGGGGGGGGGAGCTCGTTCAGCCCTTGTCGCTGCGGCTCGGTCAGCACCCGCTGGGCGATCGGCTGCCAGTCAAGGCCGGGCCGCACCTGTTCCACATCCACCCCCACCCGGCAGTGGGAATGGAGAGCCAGCAGGATCAAATCGCCGGAATGGCTCACGTTGAACTGGGGCCCATCGGGACAGAACGGCTTGCCATGCGCACCGATCTCGATAACCATTGCCGCGGCAGGACATCCGTGCCAGGCACTAAGCAGCAACCTCAGGCCAGCGCGGCTGCGTAGGAACCGTTCTCGGTCGCCTGGACGCCGATAGGACTGGTGGCGCTCGTGTTCGGCCATGGAAAGTGTCGCCATCAGACCAGCGCGTATCTCGGGTGACAGTGGTTCGCGGCAATCCACCAGCCGCAAAAGCGGTTCAGAGGATGGCGGCACAGCCAGCGGTGGGGGATCCTGCAGCCGCCAGGGCAGGGGCCATAACGCATCAGTCATCGGCAATGGGTGTGCGAGATGACTTCACCATGCGTTCTCGGCTGCGCCAGGGGCCTTGGGCATGATGGACTCAGCTCTCTCAGTTGCTCTAGCAACGACCCCATTCAGCCATGCGCACTGGCGAAATCCACCGCGTCACCGGCGAAACCGACGTGCGCGTGACGCTGGGACTCGACGGCAGCGGCCGCTGCACGGTGAACACCGGCGTGCCGTTTCTCGACCACATGCTTCACCAGCTGGCCAGCCACGGCCTGATCGACCTGGAGATCAGCGCCAAGGGCGACACCCACATCGACGATCACCACACCAACGAAGACGTGGGCATCGCCGTGGGTCAGGCCCTGGCCCAGGCCCTGGGCGACCGGCGCGGCATCCACCGCTTCGGCCACTTCGTGGCGCCGCTGGATGAGGCCCTGGTGCAGGTGGCTCTCGACTGCTCCGGCCGGCCGCACCTCAGCTACGGGCTGCAGATTCCGGCCCAGAAGATCGGCAGCTACGACACGGAGCTGGTGAAGGAGTTCTTCGTGGCGGTGGCCAACAACAGTGGCCTCACCCTGCACATCCGCCAGCTGGATGGCGTGAACTCCCACCACATCGTGGAGGCCTGCTTCAAGGCCTTTGCCCGTGCCCTGCGCCTGGCGGTGGAAGTGGATCCACGCCGCGCTGGCGCCGTGCCCAGCAGCAAAGGTGTGCTGGAGCGGGCTGGGGGCTGAGCAGTCCCGCAGGGGGCACCACTAACCCGAGTTCTGCTCCCGCGACCACAGAAACAGCCCCAGCCGCTCGGCATCCGCCATCGTCTGCTCGGCATCGAGCAGCAGGGCACTGCGGGCTTCCCAGGCGATGCCGGCCAGCCCCGCCGCCGCGGCCTTGGCCACGGTGGTGGGGCCAATACCGGGAAGGTCCATGCGCCGGTCCTGGTTGAGCTTGGGGGCCTTGTAGAGCACGCCGGAGCGGCCCGTTTCCGGCCGATCGGTGCGGGTGGCCGCCACCCACTCGAGCATCGCGTCGGTGCCGGGCAGGGCTTCGGTGGCCAGGCACAACCCCTTGGCCACCACCGCCCCCTGGCCCACGTCCACCTGGGAGATGGCCTCCACGATGTAGGCGGCGCGCTCCACATCGGCCCGATCCAGATCGCTCGGCACCGTGCTGGCGTAGAGGCCCGGCTCCGGCAGCAGATTCGGCGCCACCTCCTCAATGCCCACCACCTTCAGGCCGTGCTCCTCGATGATCTGGGCCAGGGCCCGCAGGGAGGCGTCATCGCCATTGCGCAGCGAGGCCAGGATGCGCGGGGCGGCCATCAAGGTGGAACCCTCAAAGCGCAGCAGGTTGAGCGAGCGCGGCCGCACAAACTTGCCCACCATCACGATCTGCTGGATGCCCCGCTGCTGCAGCGATTTGATGAAGGCGATCGAGCGCTCAAAGAAGAATTCCTCCGCCGCCGGCACCTCCACCTCCAGGCCATGGGGGTAACAGGCGATATGGGCACGGCCCGCCCGGGTGAGGGCCTCCGAGAGCATCCGCGGCAGCGCGCCCTCACCGGCAATGATCGCGAGGGTCGGATCACCCATCAGGGCCGAAACTGCTCCGCGCTCAGTGGTATGGGCAGTCAAAGGCCCAGCACCCTGAAGTGGCTGGCTGTGGTGGACAGGTCCTGCGGCGTCATGGCCTCGGCAGAGCAGCCTGCAGCGCCTGGAGTAAGGCCTTGGGGCTGAGCCGCTGGTCGGGCTGGTCGCCGCTGGCGCGCAGATCCTTGAGCCCCACCAGGCCATCGGCCTCCTCCTGCTCGCCGATCACGGCCGCCCAGCGGGCACCGGAGCGGTCGGCCCGCTTGAACTGCTTGCCGAAGGCGGCGCCACTGGCATCCCGCTCCACCGCCAGCCCGGCCTGGCGGCAGAGCCGCGCCAGTGCCAGCGCCTGCGTGGCCGCCGCCGCGCCCCGGCTCACCACATAAAGATCCAGCGCCGGAGCGGCCGCCACCGGCCGCTCAAGCTGGCTGAGCAGCAGCACCAGCCGCTCCATCCCCAGGGCCCAGCCGATCGCCGGCGTCTCCGGTCCGCCCAGCTGCTGCACCAGGCCGTCGTAGCGGCCGCCTCCGCACACCGTGGCCTGGGCGCCCAGCTGGGTGCTGGTGATCTCGAAGGCGGTGTGGCTGTAGTAGTCGAGGCCCCGCACCAACCGGGGGTTGAGCACAAAGGGGATCCCCAGGGCCGTGAGGGCCTGCTGCACCGCAGCGAAGCGGGCCTGGCTCTCGTCGCTGAGGGCCGACGCCAGGCTGGGGGCCTCCGCCAGCAGGGCCTGGGTGCCGGGGTGCTTGGAATCGAGCACCCGCAGGGGGTTGGTGTGGATGCGGGCCTGGGAATCGGCATCGAGCACCTCGCGCCGCTGCTCCAGCCAGCCCACCAGCTGCTCGCGGTAGCGGGCCCGGTCCTCGGCGCTGCCGAGGGAATTGAGCTCCAGGGCCAGCCCGCCCACGCCCAGCTCGGCCAGCAGATCCCAGGCCACCGCAATGGCCTCCACGTCGCTGCAGGCATCGGCGAAGCCCAGCAGCTCCAACCCGATCTGGTGAAACTGGCGCTGCCGGCCCGCCTGGGGGCGTTCGTAGCGGAACATCGGCCCGCCATACCAGAGCCGCTGCGGCCCCTGGCTCAGCAGGCCGTGCTGAATCGCCGCCCGCACCACCGATGCGGTGCCCTCCGGCCGCAGGGTGCAGCTGCGCTCCCCGCGATCGAGAAAGGTGTACATCTCCTTGCCCACCACATCGGTGGCCTCGCCGATGCCGCGGGCAAACAGCTCGGTGACCTCGAGCAGCGGCGTGCGGATCTCAGCGATCCCCGCGCGGCGGAACTGGTCCCGGGCCGTGGCCTCCACGTGCTGCCACAGGCCGATCTGCTCAGGCAGCAGATCGACCATGCCACGCAGGCTCTGCAGCGACGCCAAGGCGAAAGGAGCAAGTTCGGTGAGTCTGCCTGCCGGCGCTCAGCCGTTGGTGGCGCAATACCAACGGGCAAAGCGCTCCACCCCCAGCTCGATCGGCGTGGCGGGCCGGAAGCCCACCCAGGCCTCCAGCAGAGCCGTGTCGGCGGCGGTGGCTTCCACATCACCGGGCTGCATCGGCTGCAGATCACGGATCGCCGGCCGGCCCAGCGCCTGCTCCAGCACTTCAATGAAGCGCAGCAGCTCCACCGGCTCGCTGTTGCCGATGTTGAACAACCGGTGCGGCGCCCAGCTGCTGGCTGGATCGGGCCCCGCCGCATCGAAGGCAGGATTGGCGCTCGCCGGTTTGTCGGCGCAGGCGATCACACTGGCCACGATGTCGTCGATGTAGGTGAAATCACGACGCATCCGCCCCTCGTTGAACACCCGGATCGGCTCCCCCGCCAGGATCGCCTTGGCGAACAGCATCGGCGCCATGTCGGGGCGGCCCCAGGGGCCGTACACCGTGAAGAACCGCAGACCGGTGGCCGGCAGCCCATACAGGTGGCTGTAGGTGTGGGCCATCAGCTCATTGGCCTTCTTGGTGGCCGCATAGAGGCTCACCGGATGGTTCACCGGCTGGCGCTCGGCAAACGGCAGATTGGTGTTGCCGCCATACACCGAACTGCTGGAGGCGTAGACGAGATGCTCGACGCTGTGGTGGCGGCAGCCCTCGAGGATGTGGCCGAATCCCACCAGGTTGGCCTGGATGTATGCCGCCGGGTTCTCCAGCGAATAGCGCACACCCGCCTGCGCCGCCAGGTGGATCACCAGACGGGGGCGCACCGCCGCAAACAACTCCGCCATGGCGGTGCCATCGGCGATGTCGAGTTGATGAAACCGCCAGCAAGCAGGCGTGGAGCGGACCTGAGCCTCGATCCGCTCCAGCCGCGCACGCTTGAGGGCGGGGTCGTAATACGGGTTGAGGTTGTCAATGCCAACCAGCTGCTCGCCGCGTTCGAGCAGTCGCTCTGCTACAGCGGCACCGATGAAGCCGGCGGCGCCGGTGATCAGAACGGTCACGCCTGACAGCCCTCCCCCACGGTCCACACCCGCAGCCCTGCCGCCCGCGCCGCACTGGCATCCGCCTTCGCCCGCGCATCAAACAGCCAGGCCGGCTGGCGCATCACCCCCACCACCGCCGCCCAATCAACCTCCGCAAACGCCTGCCATTCGGTGAGCAGCACCACGGCATCGGCGCCATTCGCCGCCTGCTCCACATCGCTCACCGGGTCCCAGCGCCCCTCGGCTGCATGGGCCCCGCTCCCCTCGCCGGCCGGCTGGCCCAGATCCCTCGCCATCTGCCCCTCGCTCACCTTCGGGTCCACGATCGCCAGCACCGCTCCCTCCTCCAGCAGATCCCGGCAGATCCGGATCGCCGGTGATTCCCGCGTGTCGTTCGTGTCCGCCTTGAACGCAAACCCCAGCACCCCGATCCGTTTGCCGCTCACCGTGCCGAACAACCTGTTCACCACCAACCGGGCAATGCGGTGCTGCTGCCAGCTGTTGAGCAGCACCACCTGCTCCCAGTAGGCCGCCACCTCCTCCAGCCCGTAATGGCGGCACAGATACACCAGATTCAAAATGTCCTTCTGGAAGCAGCTGCCACCAAAACCAGGCCCCGCCTGCAGAAACTTCGGCCCGATCCGGCGATCAGTCCCGATTGCCTTGGCCACCTCCCGCACATCCGCGCCCGTGGCCTCGCACAAGGCCGCGATGCTGTTGATCGAGCTGATCCGCTGCGCCAGAAACGCGTTGGCCGTGAGCTTGCTCAGCTCGCTGCTCCACAAGTTGGTGCGCAGGATC
>JBILUH010000036.1:0-23608 GCA_044371095.1 Cyanobium sp. | reverse complement strand
GCGCTGCAACGGCTTCCGCTCGATCCGCGCTGGCCTGATGGCCGTGGCACACGACATCAGCCGAATGCTCGGTTGGGTTGGCGTCAGCGATGCGGGAACAGGATGAAATAACTTTCAGTCAGCCCTGGGTGCAACCTGACGTGGTCTGGGGCGTGATGCCAATTTCCACGGTGCACATTGGGCCGGATGGCACAGCGTTGCGAACGTGTGACTGCAGCTGAGGGATCAACCAGTCAGCCGCAGACTCTCAGCTCGAGCCCATGAGGGCGGCCACCTCGGCCTTGAGGGCGACCAGCTCATCAAGGACGGCAGTCAGTCGGCTGTCGACATAGCCCTTGTTAGCCAGATCACTGGTTCCGACCGGCAGGCCGGCAGCAGCGGGCAGCGACGCAAAGGCCACCTGACCCGTGCTGTTCTCAATCCACCCGCCGATTTGGCAGAGGGCAACTCGCAGCGAAAGAACGTCCCGTCGTAGTACAGGTGGATTCTCGGCGATTGAAGGTTGAAACACTGCCGCTGTTGGCCCAGCTCAGCGGCCCGTTCATCACATCGCCAGACTTGTTGACGTTGGTGGTGGCCATGGCAGGGCTGAGATCGCCATCGGCCGTCATCGTCAACCCAGCACCCACCTCAAAACCTGCAACGCAGCAAGGGTGGCCGCGTCGGAGAATGACTGGTTGAACTGGATTTGATTTCCCCCACCACGGCCCGTTTCTTCTCGCTGGCCAGAGTCAACGACGAGGGCCAGATCGAATACCAGGCTTGAGTGCATCGGCCATTCGGGCGACCTGCACGATCGGTCCAACGTCATGGACACGCAGGAGACGGGCCCCCTGGGCGATCGCCTGGCTGCAAACCGCCGCCGTGCCCCAGAGCCGGGCGCGGGGCCGGGGCTCCTGCAGCACCTTCCCGATGAAGCGTTTGCGGGAGGGCCCCACCAGTATTGGAAAGCCATCCGCCGCCAAAAGCGCCAGTCCGCGCAGAAGGGCCAGATTGTGGTCGGTGTCCTTGGCGAAGCCCAGCCCCGGATCCCAGATGAGCTGCATGGCCCGCACACCGGTTGCGAGCGCCGCTTCCGTGGCCTCTAGCAAACCAGTCCTCACCTCGGCCACCACGTCGTCGTAGTGGGCCAGCTGATCCATGCTGCGGCTGTCGCCGCGGCTGTGCATCAGCACCAGGGGGCAGCCCGCTGCCGCTGCCAGCGCCAGCATCGCTGGATCACGCCGACCGCCGCTCACATCGTTGATCCAGTGGGCTCCAGCCTCCAGTGCCGCCTCCGCCACCGCGGCATGGAAGGTGTCGATCGAGAGCAGGGCGTTGGGGTGGGCCGCGGAGATCGCCCTCAACGCCGGCAGCAGCCGCTCCAGCTCCCGCTGCGGACCTACCTCCTCTGCACCAGGGCGTGTGCTCTGGGCGCCGAGGTCGAGCACATCAGCCCCCTGGGCCAGCATCCGCCCAGCGGCATCAACGGCCCGAGCCACACGCGTGAAGCGGCCGCCATCACTGAAGGAATCGGGGGTGAGATTGAGCACCCCCATCACGGCGGTGCGCTCACCCCAGGGAAATCGGGAATCGCCCATCAGGGCACCTTCAACGGCCGTAATTGGCGATGCGGGCAAAGCTCACCGGGTCGAGCGAAGCGCCCCCCACCAGCACGCCGTCGATGTCGCTCTGGGCCATCAGGTCGTCGATGGTGGCAGGATTCACCGAGCCGCCGTATTGCACCGTCACACTGTCATTGCCCACCCAGCCCCGGATCAACCCACAGATGCGGTTGGCCTCCTCAGCGGCGCAGGTTTTGCCGGTGCCGATGGCCCAGATCGGCTCGTAGGCCACGACCAGCAGGGTGGGGTCCACGTCTTCCAGGCCCTGTTCGATCTGGCGATGAATCACCCGCTCGGTTTCGCTGGCCTCCCGCTGGTCGAGGCTCTCACCCACGCACAGGATCGGGATCAAGCCATGGCGCTGGGCGTTGCGGGCGCGCAAATTGATCTGCTCGTCGCTCTCGCTGTAGTACTTGCGGGGTTCACTGTGACCCACGATCGCGTGGCTGACGCCGTGCTCCAGCAGCATCGGCGCTGAAATCATGCCGGTGTAGGCGCCCTGGTCCTCCCAGTGCACGTTCTGGCCAGCAATCTGCACGCCGGCTCCCTCGAGGTGGCGGCAGAGCGTGGGGATCGAGGTGAACGGTGGCGCGATCACAACCTCGCGATCGCCAGGGAGATCGGCGATGAGCGGTCGAAACGTCGCCGCAAACGCCCGCGTCTCGGCGCAGGTCATGTGCATTTTCCAGTTGCCCGCGATCACGGCCTTGCGCACCGGCCCACCCCAACGACGTCAGCAAAACCTAATAGGCCGCCGGTCAGGGCCTGGTGCGGGGAGGGGTGAACAGCATTTCACGGCCATCGAGGGCCACCGCATCCCCCAGGGCCAGCTGACGGCCCCGACGGGTTTCGATGCTGCCATTGACGAGCACATCTCCCCGCTGGATGCGCAGCTTGGCTTCACCGCCCGTGCCCACCAAGCCTTGATATTTGAGGAACTGGTCGAGTTTCAAGGGTGAGCTCGCAACGGTGGCGATAGCGTGACCGCATGCTTGCACCGTCGCCGGCCGGTTTTCGTCACCTCTGGCCGCTGCTGAAGCCGTACCGCCGACGCCTGCTGGCCGGGGGTGTGTGCATGCTGATCTATGTGAGCTGCTGGCCGCTGCTGGCCTGGCTGGCTGGTCAGCTGATCCCCGCCATCGGCGCCGGCAACTTCCCGGTGGTGCTGCGCACGATCGCTGCGGCCCTGGGGCTGTTTCTGGTGCAGAAGGCGGCTCAGTTCGGCCAGGACACCCTGTTGGCGAGCCCAGCCTTGCGGGTGAGTCAGGAGCTGCGCCGGGGCCTGTTTGCCCGGCTGCAGCGACTCGATTTCGGCGCCCTGGAGAAGCTCTCAGCCGGCGACCTCACCTACCGCCTCACTGAAGATGCCGATCGGGTCGGCGAGGTGATCTACAAGACGATTCAGGACACCACTCCCAGCGCCCTGCAACTGGTTGTGGTGTTGGGTTACATGGTGTGGCTCGATTGGCCCCTGGCCCTGGCGACCCTGCTGCTCGCCCCGGTGGTGGTGCTGCTGGTGAGCAGCTTCGGCGCCCGGGTGATGGCCGCCGCCGAACGCAGCCAGAAGCAGGTCAGCGAACTGGCCGGCCTGCTGGGCGAAGCGATCGGCGGGCTGCCGCTGGTGCGGGCCTTTGCCGCTGAGCCCTGGTTGCAGCAGCGCTTCGATGCCGAGATTGACCTGCATCGCCGGGCCCGTTACCGCACCCTCAAGCTGCTCGCCCTTCAGCACCCGGTTGTGGGCTTCCTGGAAGCGGCCGGCATTCTCACGGTGCTGCTGATCGGCGCCGCCCGCATTCAGGCCGGGGGCCTCAGCAGCCAGGGGTTCAGCAGCTACGTGGCGGCACTGCTGATGCTGATCGATCCGATCTCCCACCTCACCACCAACTTCAACGAATTTCAGCAGGGCCAGGCCTCGCTGCGGCGGCTGCGGGCCATTGAGGCGGAGCCGGTGGAGGCTCCGGACCGACCCACAGCCCAACCTCTCGGCGCTGTGCGCGGCGCACTGGTGCTCGAGCAGGTGCGCTTCGGCTACGGCGCCGGCGAGCCCGTGCTGCATGACCTCAACCTGACGGTGCAACCGGGTCAGGTGGTGGCGTTGGTGGGTCCCTCGGGGGCCGGCAAGAGCACCTTGTTTTCACTGCTGCTGCGCTTCAACACCGCCCAGCAAGGCCGTGTGCTGCTCGACGGCCAAAACCTCGCCGACCTGCGTGCCCGGGACTTGCGCCGGGCCGTGGCCCTTGTCCCCCAGCAGAGCAGTGTGTTCTCCGGCAGCGTGGCCGAGGCGATCGCCTTCGGGCGCCCCGTCAGTGAGGCCGCGATCCGGCAGGCGGCCGAGCTGGCCAACGCCGCCGGTTTCATCGAGGCCCTGCCCCAGGGCTACGCCAGTCGTATCGAAGAACGGGGCAGCAACTTCTCCGGCGGCCAGCTGCAACGCCTCGCCATCGCCCGCGCCGTGCTGGGCAACCCTGCTGTGCTGCTGCTCGATGAGGCCACCAGCGCCCTCGATGCCGAGGCCGAAGAGGCGGTGCAACGGGGGCTGGAACAGGCGATGGCAGGGCGCACCGTGCTCGTGATCGCCCACCGCCTCGCCACCGTTCAGGGAGCCGATCGGATCCTGGTGCTGGATGGCGGGCGGATCGTGGAGCAGGGCAGCCACAATGAGCTGATGGCGCAGGGGGGTCGCTACCGCGAGCTCTGCGAGCGTCAGTTCATTCATCTGCAGGCGTGATGGCTTGGGAATACCGGGTGATCCACATCAATGTGGAGAGCGGCAATCCACCGGGGCCTCCCTCCCCTCAGGCCGACAGTGAGCGGCTGGGCGGCGCGCTGAGCCCGGAGTTTCTGAAGCAGGAATTCCCTCAGCAATATGACGCGGCCGCCACCAAGCCCCGCCACCCGGCTGAGCAGCTCCAGTTTTTCCTCAACGCCCTCGGCAAGGAGAACTGGGAGATGGTCGAGGCGGCCCAGGTCGGGCCCCTGCTGATGTTTTTCTTCAAGCGCCCGGCTGGGATCCCCCCCTTATCCTGAGGATTCCAGCGATCGGTTTTCCGTGGATAGCGCCAGCCAAGCAGCAAGCAATCAGCAACCCGTGCTCACCTTTGAAGGCAAGCGCTACGACCTCAATACCCTGCCCGACGATATGAAAGAGCTGGTGCGCGGCATGCAGGTGGCCGACGCCCAGCTACGCATGCACGAAGACACCCTCAAGGTGCTGGCCGTGGGCCGGCAGGCCATGGCCAGCCAGCTCAACGACAAGCTCCAGGCCATCGCGCCGCTGCCCTGAGTGCAGTGAAGCCAGGGAGGGTGGGCTCAGCCCACCACCTCCTTCGCCTCCTTCAGCAGGGCCTCGGGCAGGGTGACGCCGATGGCCTCGGCGGTGGCCTTGTTCACCAGCAACTCGGTTTTGGTGAGGGGCTCGAAGGCCATCGTGGCCGGGGATTCACCTTTGAGCACCCGCACCGCCAGCTTGCCGGAGGCGTAGCCGTCGTCGAAGTAGGCCCAGCCGATCGTGGCCAGGCAGCCCGGCAGTTTGAT
Source organism: Cyanobium sp. (assembly GCA_044371095.1). Taxonomy (GTDB): domain Bacteria; phylum Cyanobacteriota; class Cyanobacteriia; order PCC-6307; family Cyanobiaceae; genus Cyanobium_A. The sequence goes on along the minus strand of JBILUH010000036.1, from coordinate 18,470 downwards.
GTCGTCGGCATCGACCGAATACACCGGGATCTTTTTATCCAGGCCCACCTTGGCGATGGAGCCGAAGCCCTGAATGGTGGCGTAATCGCCGATCTTCACGAAGGCCTCCACCTTTTTGTCGGCGAGCACCTGGGCGGCCTGCAACACCTCGCCGGAGTTGGCCACCGACTGCTCCACCACGGTGATGTTTCGCTTGGCCGCCTCCTCCTTGAGCACCTTGGCCTCGTATTCGGAGTTGGGCTCGCCGGGGTTGAAGATCACCCCGACGGTCTTGAGCTCAGGATTGATCTGGCGGGCCAGATCGAGCTCCTTGCCCATCGGGTTGGTGCCGATCGTGCCCACCACGTTGGGCTTGTGCTGACCCACGCCACCGGGGGGCGTTCCCGCACCTGCACCCCAAGGGTTCGAGCAGTAGCAGAAGATCACCGGAGTGGTTTCGGGAGCCACCTTCATGGCGGCCTGCAGGGGCGGCGTGCCCACGGCCAGGATCATGTCCACCTGATCGCCCACAAACTGCTTCATCACCAGGGTGGTGTTGGGCAGCTCACCGGCCGCATCCTTCTGGATGAAGTTGGCGGTTTTGCCAGGGATGTAGCCGGCTTCGGCCAGGGCGGCTTCGAAGCCCTTCCGGGTGTTGTTCGGGGGTGGCGCATCCACCATCTGCAGCATGCCGATGGTGGGGCCCTTCACCTTGGCGCCGCCACTGAGCTTGCCGCAGGCCGAGAGCACCGCGGTGCTGACCGCCCCAGCACCCACCAGGCTCAGAAATTCACGACGCTGAAGACCCATCGGGCGCACTTGAAGACGGTGGCGCCACTATGGCCGTGCCGTACATCGCCCGCAAGGCAGGCGGATCCAGGTCTTCACGCTCCGCAGCGCTCCAGTCGCCGATCAGGCGGCCTTCGTGCAGCATCACCAGCCGATCGCCATGGCCGAGGGCCTGATCGAGGCTGTGGGTCACCATCAAGGCGGTGGTACCGAGCTGGCGGATCAACCGATCGGTGAGGGCCATCACGGTGGCCTCAGCCCGGGGATCCAGCGCAGCGGTGTGCTCATCGAGCAACAGCAGATCCGGCGAACCCAGCGTGGCCATCACCAGGCTCAGGCTCTGGCGCTGCCCGCCGGACAGCTGGCCCACGGGCTCGTTGAGGCGATCGGCCAGTGGTAGTCCCAGATCACCCAGCAACGCGCGGTAGCGGCGCCGATCGGCCGCATTGGGATGGATGCCACCCAAGGCGCCGAGGAGGAAGCCTCCGGCCAGCATGGCGGGGCGGTTGCGGCGTTCCGCCAATCGCAGATTCTCGGCCACCGTCAGGCCTGGGCAGGTGCCCTCAAGGGGGTTCTGCATCACCCGGCCGATCCAACGCGCCCGCTGGTGGTCGCGCAGCTTGTGCAGGGCGCGACCGCCGAGGTGGATCTGGCCCTCGTTCTGACGCAGGGTGCCGGCCACCAGGTTGAGCAGGGTGCTCTTGCCGGAACCATTGCTGCCGATCACCACCAGAAACTGGCCCGCCGGGCAGCTGAGCGAAAAATCACGGAACAGTTGACGCCATCCCGAACCCGGCAGGGGGTGGCCCCAGCTGAGGCCGTCAACTTGCAGACCGGTCACGGAGCTGGGCTCGTGGGTGGAGGTGGGGCTCATTCCTGCAACCTCCCCTGGTCAGCCAGGCCAGGGATGCGCAGCCGGCCAAAAGCCAGGGCGATCAACAGCAGCAGAGCGGTGGCGAGCTTGAGGTCCACCGGCTCCAAGCCGAGTTGCAGGGCGATGGCGATCAGGGTGCGGAACAGGATCGCCCCCACCACCACTGCCAGCAGGGCAGTGGGCACAGAGCGGGGTCGCAGTACCGACTCCCCGATGATCACCATTCCCAGGCCGAGGATCAGTGAGCCGATGCCCATGGTCACGTCGGCGAAGCCCTGATAGGTGGCGACCAGGGCACCGGCCAGGGCCACCAGACCATTGGCGGCGGCGATGCCCACTGTGAGCCCGCGGCGCTGGTTGATGCCGTTGGCCCTGGCCATGGTGGGGTTGTTGCCCAGAGCACGGAGCGCCAGACCGAAATCAGTGGCCAGCAGCAGGCTGATCAACAGAATCAGGCCCCCCATCGACAGGGTGAGAGCCACCGCCCACTGGCCATCGAGGCCCAGGCCCAGATCGGGCAAAGCCAGGATTCCGGCGGGCGTTTCTGGCAAAGGAATATTGGAACGCCCCATCAGCCGAAGGGTGATCGAGTAAAGGCCGGTGGTGGTGAGGATGCCGGCGAACAGATCGTTCACCCCCAGGCGGGTGTGGATCAGACCGGTCACCAGACCCGCCAGGCAACCGAAGGCGATCGCCAGGCCGAGGGCCAAAGGCACCGGCGCCCCCTGGCTGATCAGCACCGCCGCCGTACCCCCGCCGAGAGCAAAGGACCCGTCCACGGTGAGATCCGGAAAATTGAGGACGCGCAGCGTCAGATAGGTGCCCAGGGCCAAGCCGGCGTAGGCCAGGCCCTGGTCGGCAGCACCGAGCCAGAGAGAGAGCATCGGTGCATTGTGCCCTCCACCCCATCCCCGGCCTAGCCCAGGGGAGCGAGATCCTCGAACCGAAACACCTGGCGGCCGGCGGGTGTTTCGCCGAAGGCTTCCGTCTCCACCACCCGCTCGCTCAGCACCCAGGGGCCGCCGCCGGCGAGGGGCACGAAGGTGTCTGTGAAGCGGCTGGTGCCGCCCTTGGCTTCGCCGCTGGCAGGGTCGCTGTACAGGCTGGTGTAGCTGCGGCTCAGGTAGCCACTGCCGGTGTCGGTGGTGCTCTCGGTGAAGATCGTTACCACGGTGCCATGGATGTGGCGGTGCACCATGGTCACCACGTCATCTTTGATCCGGTAGCGATCTCCGGTGTTCTTGCCGCCGACGATCACCTCGGTGCCCACCGCATCGGTGTCGCCGGCGGTGAAGGTGTTCTGACCGTGGGTTTGCTCGAAGCTGCGGCGCACCCGGTGGATGGCCACCTCCCACAGCTGAGACGCCACGGCTTTGTGAATCGCCTCATCGGTGATGCCCTCCACCTGGGCCTTCAGATCGGCCCCCACCACAAAGGTGCCCTCAGCGCGCTGATCGGGGTCACCGGCAACCCCGGGCTGCTCCCACACGGCGCGGCCCCTGTAGCCGCCGAAGCCCGGCTCCCAGGTGTAGCGGTTTTCGTAGGCGGCACGGAAGGCAGTCGTGCAGTCGCTGCCGGGGGCGAGCCCGGGGGAGATGGGTGCCTCGGGGGTGGCGGTCATGGGTGATGCTTCGGTGCTTCAACCTTACGAACCTTCAAGGCTGGGCGATCAAAACCGGCAGGCTGAGGAATTGCCCGGTCGTCGTGCGCACATTGATCTGTGCCTGGAAAGGCAGAGCATTGGCGGGCGGCTCCGAAGCTGTGAAGGTGCGGGTGGTGGGCTGGTAGGTGAGCCAACTGGGCAGATCGCCACCGCCGGGCAGCGAGGCGGAGGTGGGGGCGAGCAGGTCCACATCTGGGTTGGCCTGCACCAGTTATGAAGCCGTGCGTTGTCGTGAAAAGTTGTCGACGCCGGATCAGTTGTGGATGTCCTGCAAGGCATTCACCTCGATGTCCTGCTGCTGCAGGGCGGTGATCGCCTCGAGTGCCGCCCGGGCGCCCGCCAGAGTGGTGAGGGTGGGCACGGCGTAGTCGAGGGCGGCGCGACGCAGGTATTGGTCGTCGTGCACCGCCTGGCGGCCGATCGGGGTGTTGATGATCAGCTGGATTCGGGCCGAGCGGATCGCGTCCTCGATATTGGGTCGTCCTTCGTGCACCTTGAGGATCGATTCCACCGTGAGCCCCGCGGCCCGCAGGGCCTCGGCCGTGCCGCTGGTGGCAATCAGGGCAAAGCCCAGCCCCACCAGCCGCTCCGCCACGGGCACCAGGGCCGCCTTGTCGCGGTCATGGGTGGAGAGGAACACCGTGCCGCGGGTGGGGAGGGCCTCATTGGCAGCCAGCTCGGCCTTCGCGTAGGCCATGCCGGCAGTACTGGCGATACCCATCACCTCGCCGGTGCTGCGCATCTCCGGCCCCAGCAAGGTGTCGGAACCCGGGAAGCGCTTGAACGGCAGCACCGCCTCCTTGACGGTTTGCAGGGGCGGGATGGGCTCGGCTGTGAGCCCCAGCTCCGCCAGGGTGCGGCCGGCCATCAGCTGGCTGGCCACCTTGGCCAGGGGCACGCCGGTGGCCTTGGCCACAAACGGCACCGTGCGGGAGGCGCGGGGATTGGCCTCAATGATGAACACCCGCTCGCCCTGTTCCGGGTCGTTCTGAACGGCGAACTGCAGGTTGATCAGCCCCCGCACCCCGAGGGCCAGGGCCAGGGCCCGGCTCCAATCGCGGATCGTGGCTAGGGCCGCCTCGCTGAGGCTGACCGAGGGCAGCCAGCAGGCCGAGTCGCCTGAGTGGATGCCCGCCGGCTCGATGTGCTCCATCACGCCACCGATCACCACCACGCCGTCGCCGTCGCAGAGGGCGTCGACATCCACCTCGATAGCGTTGTTGAGATACTGGTCGATCAGCACCGGGTGGTCGGGCTCCACCTGCACCGCTTCCACCATGTAGCGGTTGAGCTCGTCTTCGCCGTACACCACTTCCATTGCGCGGCCGCCGAGCACATAGCTGGGGCGCACCACCACGGGGTAGCCCACCCGCTCGGCCACGGCACGGGCCTCGGCCTCACTACGGGCCAGGCCGTTGCGGGGCTGACGGATCTCCAGGCGGCGCAGGATCGCCTCGAACTGCTCGCGGTCCTCGGCGGCGTCGATCGATTCGGGCGAGGTGCCCCAGATGCGGGTGCCGGTGGTCTGCCCCTCCGGTGACGCCAGCCAACGCAGCAGCGGGATCGCCAGCTTCAGCGGCGTCTGGCCGCCGAACTGCACGATCACTCCCTCAGGGTGCTCCACTTCGATCACGTTGAGCACGTCTTCGAGGGTGAGCGGCTCGAAGTAGAGCCGATCGCTGGTGTCGTAGTCAGTCGATACCGTTTCCGGGTTGCTGTTCACCATCACGGTGGCGAAGCCCTCGGCCTGCAGGGCGAAGGAGGCGTGACAACAGCAGTAGTCGAATTCGATGCCCTGGCCGATGCGGTTGGGACCGCCGCCCAGGATCATCACCTTGCGGCGGCTCTCCGGCTGCACCTCGTTTTCGGGCGGCACCATCTCGAGCACACCGGCCGCGTTGAGCCGTTCCAGCGGCCGCTCGTAGGTGGAGTAGTGGTAGGGCGTGCTGGAGGCAAACTCCGCTGCACAGGTGTCGACGGTTTTGAACACGGCGTTGACGCCGAGGGCCTGGCGGTGACGGCGCACCTCCAGCTCCTGGCTGCCGGTGGCCCAGGCGAGCTGACGGTCGGAGAAGCCCAGCTGCTTGAGCTCCAGCAGGGCAGGAGCCTCGAGCTCCGTCAGCTGGCAGCCTCGCAGCAGCCGCTGCTCGGCCTCGAGGATGCGGCGCAGTTTGGCGAGGAACCAGGGATCAATGGCGCTGAGCTGGTGGATCTCATCGTCGCTGCGGCCGGCGAGCATCGCCGCGCGCACGGCGAAGATCCGCTCAGGGGTGGCTGTGCGCAGGGCACGCTCCAGCTCGGTGGGCTGCCAGCTGGCATCGGGGCGGTCGCAGCCCCAGCCGGCATGGCCGGTTTCCAGGGAGCGCAAGGCCTTCTGGAACGACTCCTCAAAACAGCGGCCGATCGCCATCGCTTCGCCCACCGACTTCATCGAGGTGGTGAGCACCGCCGGGCTGCCGCGGAACTTCTCGAAGGCGAAACGGGGAATCTTCGTGACCACGTAATCAATCGTGGGCTCGAAGCAGGCCGGGGTCGCACCGGTGATGTCGTTGAGGATTTCGTCGAGGGTGTAGCCCACCGCGAGGCGGGCTGCGATCTTCGCGATCGGGAAGCCCGTGGCCTTGGACGCCAGTGCGGAGGAGCGGCTCACCCGCGGATTCATTTCGATCACCACCACGTCGCCGTTGGCGGGGTTGATGGCGAACTGGATGTTGCTGCCGCCGGTGTCGACACCGATCTCGCGGATGATCGCGATCGATTGGTCGCGCAGGCGCTGGTATTCCCGGTCGGTGAGGGTCTGGGCTGGGGCCACGGTGATCGAATCACCGGTGTGCACCCCCATTGGATCGAGGTTTTCGATGCTGCACACGATCACCACGTTGTCGGCGGTGTCGCGCATCACCTCCAGTTCGAATTCCTTCCAACCCAGCAGCGACTGCTCGATCAGGATCTGGGAAACGGGGCTGGCCTCCAGGCCGCTGTTGCAGATCGCCCGGAACTCCTCGGGGTTGTAGGCGATGCCGCCACCGCTGCCGCCCAGGGTGAAGGCGGGGCGAATGATGCGCGGGTAGCTGCCGATGGCCTCGCCCACCCGCTCGGCCTCCTCCAGGGTGTTGGCGATGCCGGAGGGGCACACGGCCACGCCGATGCGCGCCATCGCCTCCTTGAAAAGAAGCCGGTCCTCCGCCTTCTGGATGGCCTCGAGGTTGGCGCCGATCAGCTCCACACCGTGCTTGGCCAGGGTGCCGTTCTGGGCCAGGGTGACGGCCAGGTTGAGGGCGGTCTGACCGCCCATGGTGGGCAGCAGGGCATCGGGCTTCTCGATTTCGATCACCCGGGCCACCACCTCGGGGGTCAGCGGTTCGATGTAGGTGCGATCCGCCATGTCCGGATCGGTCATGATCGAGGCCGGGTTGGAATTCACCAACACCACCTCGAAGCCTTCAGCCCGCAGGGCCTTGCATGCCTGGGTGCCGGAATAGTCGAATTCGCAGGCCTGGCCGATCACGATCGGCCCCGAGCCCAGCAGCAGGATGCGCCTGAGGTCCGTGCGGCGGGGCATGGGGGTGTGCAAGCCAAACCTGCCTAGCCTCTCACGCGCCCCTCAGCCCCACCCCTGCCAGGTCGATCCGGCTGCCGCCTTCGACCGCTGCGGGGAGAATGGCTAACCTGATCCTTAACGTGGTCAGCCACCCGATGAGCGAACTCCAGCGCCTGAAAGGGCTGCTGCCTCCCGAACTGCAGAGCTGGGTGTTTGTGGAAGCGGCCGCCTCGGTGGAGCCGCCCCTGATCACCATCGAGGAAATCGGTCGCGATGAGGTGGAAATCCAGGTGGATCTGGAGAAGTGGGATGCCCTGGCCATCGACCATCGCAACCTGCTCTTCTGGCACGAGGTAGGGCGCATCCAGAACGACGCTGTGCCCCGCGACGGCTGGGAGATGGCCGCCCTCGCCATTGGCCTGGGTGGCGCTATCGGTGAGCTGTGGGTGCAAGACGGCCTGCTGCTGCTGATGGCGCTGGGGCTCTCCGGTTTTGCCGGTTACCGGCTCTACCTCAAGAACAACTCCGAGAAGCGCCTGCAGGACGCCATCGCCGCCGATGAACGGGCCATCGACCTGGCCACCCGCTTCGGCTACACCCTGCCCAATGCCTACAAGAGCCTGGGCGGCGCCCTCAAGGAGCTGGTGGAGCAGACCCGCAAGAAGAAAAAGCGCACCTTTTACGAAGACCGTCTCGAGGCCCTGCGCAAGAGTGCTGGAAAAGCACGCGCCGAAATGGCCCAGCAGCAGGGCTCCCGCCAATCGGTGACCAGCGAGAACGTCTATGGCTGATTCCACCAACCGCGAAGACACCGTGCCCGTGCCCCTGACTCAGCGGGACCTCAACAGCGAACAGTTGGCCAGGCTGGCGGCCGAAGCCTGTGACGACCGCAAGGCCGTTGACATCCGCCTGATCCGGGTGGACGAGGTCAGCTCGCTGGCCGACTGGTTTGTGATCTGCAGTGGTCTCTCCGATGTGCAGGTGCGCGCCATCGCCCGCTCGGTGGAGGATCAGATCGAAGAGACCACCGGTCGGCTGCCCCTGCGCCGGGAGGGGCAGAAGGAAGGTCGCTGGATGCTGCTCGACTACGGCGAAGTGATTGTGCACGTGCTCACCCCCAGCGAACGCACGTATTACGACCTCGAATCCTTCTGGGGCCACGGTGAACAGGTGCGCTTCGTATCGTCGATTTCAGCCGTTTCCCCCTGAGCGCCATGCCTTGCCCGGTGCCGCCCGAGCAACGGCCCCTGCAGGAATACGAGCAGTTGCTGGCGTCCTGGTTCTTCGCCTGGCCGTCCCAGAACCTCGCGGGTCTGTTGCGCCCCCTGGCCACCAGCTGGCTGCTCCTGTTGCCTGTCACGGTGCTGGTGGCCAGCGGTAGCTGGGTGTTGCGCCACCACCCGGCCCAGTTGGTGCTGGCGGGCATGGTGGCCGCCGTGGCACTGCCGATCCTGCTGCTGGTGCGCCAGTGGCTGGGGTGGACTTACGTCCATCGGCGCCTCGTCTCCGAACGGGTGGAATACGAGGAATCGGGCTGGTATGACGGTCAGGTGTGGGAAAAGCCCCTGGCCTGGCGCCAGCAAGACCTCCTGGTGGCCCAGCACCAGGTGCAGCCCGTCCTGCGCCGGCTGCAGCAGGGTGCGGCGCTGGCGGTGATTCTGGCCTTGGCGGGGGCCAGCCTCTGTCAGGCTCTATGAGATCGGTTCCCGGGCTCCTGTGACCCTGTCCTCCAGTTTTGGTGGCACTGCCCGCCTGGGCGTCCCTCCCCTGGAGGTGCGCCTGCTGCGCAGCGGCATTGTCGAATCCCGCCATCGGGTTCATGCCGTGGTGTGCGATGGCCGCGGGCGGGTGTTGATGCGGGCGGGTGATCCTCAGCAACTGAGCTTCGTGCGCTCCGCCCTCAAGCCCTTCCAGGCCACCGTGTTTGTGGGCAGTGGCGCGGCCGAACAGTGCAATTGCGGCGAACGGGGGCTGGCCATCGCCTGCGCCAGCCATGCCGGCACGGCCATGCATGCCCGCGAAGCCTTCAAGCTGCTCTGGGGCTCTGAAATCGAGGCCGAACAGTTGCAGTGCCCCGTGCCCGACTGCGGCAGCAGCCCCCTGGAGCACAACTGCTCCGGCAAGCACGCCGCGTTTCTGGCCACCTGCCGGCGGCTGGGTTGGAGCACTGAGAGCTATCTGCAGAAGGAGCACCCCCTGCAGCAGGAGGTGCTGAAGCGCGTGGGCGATCTGCTCGCCCAGCCCGCCGCCGAACTGCTCACCGCCCGCGATGACTGCGGCGCCCCCACCCTGCAGCTGCAGCTCGCCCAGATGGCCCTGCTCTACGCCCACCTGGGGGCGGGCAGCCAGGCCGACCTGGAGCGGCTCAGCCGGGCGATGCTGGCCCACCCGGAGCTGGTGGCCGGCGAGGGCCGCTTCGACACCGAACTGATGCGTAGTGGACATGGCCAGGTGGTGAGCAAGGGCGGCGCGGAGGGCATCCAGTGCCTCAGCCGCGTCGGCGAGGGTCTCGGGGTCGCGATCAAGGTCGAAGACGGCTCCGCCCGGGCCAAGCACGCGGTGGCCCTGCACCTTCTGGAGCAACTCGACTGGCTGACGCCGATGACCCTGGAGGAGCTGCGTGGCAGTTTCCTGCAGCCGGCCCCCCACCTGCGTCTCGAGGTGCTCGGAGAATTGCGCTTCGACTAGGCACTCCGACTGGTATGGTTAGGAGGTCGACGCGGGGTAGAGCAGTCTGGTAGCTCGTCGGGCTCATAACCCGAAGGTCGCGAGTTCAAATCTCGCCCCCGCCACCACTTCTTCAAAACCCCGGCAGACCCCTGTCGGGGTTTTGTTTTGGGTGGCCCTTTTGTCTCGATAGGGCGTTCTGCCTGGCAGGGGATGGCCCATGCTCCGATCCAATCCCTGTGTTGCTCCGCCCGATGAAGGCCTCCGCCCCGACGAGCCAACCCGACGCGATCGTGGTGGGCTCCGGAGCCACCGGCGGGGTGGCAGCGATGGTGCTGGCGGAAGCGGGGATGCAGGTGCTGGTGCTGGAGGCCGGCCCTGAACTCACAACCCGTCAGGCCTTCGGCAGTGAACCGCTGAACACGGCCCGGCGGCTGGCCCACATCGCCAGTGGCAAGCAGCGCCTCCAGCGCCACCACCCGGGGTTCTGGAAACACAACCCCAGCCTGTTCGTTGATGAGCAGCGCAACCCCTACTCCACTCCCGACGACGCGCCGTTTCTGTGGAGTCGCGGGCGGCAGGTGGGCGGCAAGAGCCTCACCTGGGGCGGCATCACCCTGCGCCTCTCCGACTACGAATTTCAGGCAGCCGAGCGCGATGGCCAAGGGCCTGGCTGGCCCATCGGCAGCGCCGAGCTCGCCCCCTACTACACCCGGCTCGAGCAACTGCTGGAGGTGCACGGCGCTTGCGACGGCCTGCCGCAGTTGCCCGATGGCCACTTTCTGCCGCCCTTGCCCCTCACCCCGGGGGAGCGGCATCTGCAGGAGCGCATCCGCCACCATCTCGGTCTGCCCCTGATTTCCTCCCGCGGCTTCAATCTGCACCGGGGGCCCGGCTGGCCCCGCTCCGCCAGCCAGGGGCGCACCCTGGCCCGCGCCCGGGCCACCGGCCGCACCCGGCTGCGCAGCAACGCTGTGGTGAGCCATCTTCTCCTCGACGGCGACCGCGCCCGAGGTGTCGTGCTGGTTGATGGCCTGACCGGATCCCAGGAGCGCATCGAAGCGCCGCTGGTGGTGCTGTGCGCCTCGACGATCGAAACACTGCGGATCCTGCTGCACTCCAGTGAGACCCATCAGCGCGGGGGGTTGATCGACCCCTCCGGCAGCCTCGGCCGCTACCTCATGGACCACATCTCCAGCAGCCGCTTCTTCTCGATCCCCGATGTGGCCGCTCCCGGCGAGGCGCCGGAGCTCTCGGGGGCCGGCAGCTGCTTCATTCCCAACACCGTCAACCTGGAGCCCGGCAGTGAGGTGGAGTTCCATGGCGGCTACGGCCTCTGGACGGCGCTGCAACGCTTTGATCCACCCGCCCTGCTGCAACGGCGCCGTGGCGAGGCGGTGGGCTTCCTGATTGGCCACGGCGACGTGCTGCCCAACGCCGACAACCGGGTCACTCTGAACACCGAACAGCTGGACGCCTGGGGGCTGCCGACCGCCCACATCGCCTGCCGCTGGGGCGAGAACGAGCGTCGACTGGTGGCCCACATGCACCAGCGCATGGAAGCCGTGGTGGCTGCCGGTGGCGGACAGATCCGCCCGATCGAAGAGCTGTTCGTGTTGCCCCTGCTGGAGCCCTGGATCCGCAGCAGCCTTGCGGTCAGCCCCGATGCACCACCCCCCGGTTACTACATCCACGAACTGGGCGGTGCCCGCATGGCCGCCTGCGCCGAAGATGGCGTGGTGAACTCCCTCAACCAATGCTGGGGGGCCCCCAACGTGCTGGTGGTGGATGGCGCCTGCTGGCCCCGTGCCGGCTGGCAGAGCCCCACCCTCACGGAGATGGCCATCACCTGGCGGGCCTGTGAGGCTGCCGCCAGCCGGTTGCGCCGGAGCGAATTGACACCTGCTTCCCTCGGCCAGAAGCGTTGACGGCGCGCCATCCGGTGTCGATCGCCACAAACGACCCTGGCAAGGCTGCGCACAATGACCGGGCGACCTGTCACAGGGTCGGGCAAGGGAGACTCAGGCGGAGGTTGGCCCCTCCGCTTTTTTTTGGCCGCTTCAGAAGACCCTTCAGCGGCGCAGCAACAGGCCGTCTAGGTAGTGCTGGGTGACCCCCTGGTGGCTGCAGCCGTTCTGGAACAGGAAACTGGCCAGAGCCGAGGAGATCAGTCGGTACTGATCCCAATGGGGGTGGTTGTTGAGAAACTCCCGCATGCCCTCGTACAGCACCTCCGGTACCTCGGCTTCCAGACTGATTCGGTCCACCTCCGGCTCCACACAGCACGCCTCAGGGTTCATGCAGCGTTGCAGGTGACTGCGGTCGGTGCTCATCGGGACAAGAACGGCGTGGAGGGGGTGACCCAGTACGCCACACCAAAGGCCAGTGCGTCAAAGCGATGCAGCAGTCTCACCTCAGCGCCAATCCAGCCTGAGATTGCCAGTGCTGACGGACACCTGGGGCGTCCAACAACCAAGCTCCAGGGAGCCGGCGTATCCCAGCCAGACGCTGTCAAGATCTGCTTGGACAAAAGCAGACATTCCCCAGAGCCGTGGCCAAAACGGGCTCCAAGACGCCATTTCTGGGGAAAAACCCCAGGAAAACTGTGGAAAACAGAGGCCAAATGGGGAAAGCGATGACCGATCAGCAGATCTGATGCTCTTGGGTCTCACGAGACTTGCATGCGCCGAGACAAATGAGCTGCCCCAAATGCCACGGATATCTTCGGATTTGGTGGTGCGTTTGATCGTCATTCACCCATCGCTCAGGCGGTGCCACCGGAGCGGAGGGTGCGCGGGCCGAGGGGGTGCTCGGCGTGGGGGTAGGGCGGATGGTGATGGCCGTGATCGTGGCTGTGCCCGTGTTCGTGGCTGTGGCCATGGTCGTGGCTATGGCCACCCAAGGGGATCGGCACTCCATCGGGCTGGCAGGCGCCGGTGCATTCCCGCTCGCAGAGATCGCAGCCGTCGGTGAGCCCCTCTACGTGGTGGTGGTGGCTGTGCTGCGGCGCTCCCACTTCAGTTTCGAAGCCAAGCACCTGGGCGCGGTACTTGCACAAAGAACAGTTCATGTTGGTGTCACCCCGCACCACCTCGGCCACCCGCTCCACGAAGGTGTCGAGCACCAGGGGTTGATCGGCCAGGTAAGAGGCCTTGACAAACTCCACCTCGGGGTGGTCATTAGCCACCCGGTCGGTGTGCTGCTGAATCCGGCTCACCAGCACCCCCGAGAAGAGGAAGTAGGGGAACACCACCACTCGCCGGTAGCCAAGCCGCACCACGTGGCGCAGCCCCGGCTCCACCAGTGGAAACGTGACGCCGGAGTAGACGGTTTCGCCCCAGCCGAAGCCGAAGCCTTCCACCAGCATCCGCGTCACCTTGGCGACGTTGGAATTGGCATCGGGATCAGACGAACCCCGTCCCACCACCACCAGCAGGGTGTCGTGCAGGGGCACAGGGTCGCCGGCCTGGTCGAGGGCTTCGCGGATCCGGGCACCGGCCGCCTGAATCATTTTCAGATCGACGCCCAGCTCCCGGCCGTAGTCGATGCGCAGTCCCGTCTCCGCCGCGTAGGTATTGAGGACCGACGGGATGTCGTTCTTGGCATGCCCAGCAGCAAAGAGCATCGCCGGCACCGCCAGCACATGGGTCACGCCCCTGGCCCGCAACGCCTCCAGGCCATCGCGCAGGATCGGCCTGGCGAATTCCAGGTAGCCGTATTCGACGGGTACCTCTGGCAGTAGCGCCTGCAGGCCCTGGGCCAGCTGGGCGAATTCGGCCACCGCCAGGCGGTTGCGGCTGCCATGGCCGCACACCAACACCCCAAGCGGTCCATAGGGACCAGCACTGAGGTCGAGACGGGGAAGGGAAGCCATGGCCGATCACACCAGCAGCGACCTTATTCCGGCAGCCCATCTCGAACTGCAACCGGCAGGATGGGGGCATTCAGGCCGCTTACGCCGCCATGGCACTGCGCCTCGCGCCCTACCAGCCCTTGCCGGCTCCCAAGCCGGGATCGGCCTTGGTGGAGGTGCCCATCGCCGCGCTCCGGCCCACCCAGCTGTGTGTCGGACTGGCGGAGGTGCGCAGCCGGCTGCGGGATTTCAGCGCTGAAAATGCCCGGGAGCGGCGCTCTTATCTTGGGAGCAAGCCCGTGCCTCTGGTGCGGAACCGCTGCGGTGACGTGTGGATGGTCGATCGCCACCACCGCCTGCGGGCGCTGATCGAAATGGAGCCGGCGGCCACCGCCTTCGGGTATCTGGTGCTGGACCTGGACACCGACGATCGACAGGACGTGCTGGAGGCCCTGCATCGACGCGGCTGGCTCTACCTCTATGACGGGCGCGGGCTAGGCCCCCTGCCCCCCTCTGCCCTGCCGGAGCAGCTCACCGGTCTGCAGGACGACCCCTACCGCAGCCTGGTGTGGAAGCTCAAGCAGGAAGGGGTGCTGGCGGCTGCCCCACTGATTCCCTTCCACGAATTCCGCTGGGGGGCCTGGCTGCGCAGCCGCCCACTGCCGCCCTTCAGCTCCGAGCAGCTTGAGCCCGCCCTGCCCCGCGCCAGGGCCCTGGCCCGCTCCAGTGCGGCCTCCCACCTGGCGGGTTGGAGAGGTGTACCCGACCCGCGAGCCGCGTGATCACAAGCTGGCTCGGTTGCTGCGGTGCCTGAACTGCTTCACGCTGGTGATCAAGGATCCCCTGCGCAGCTGATGTCCTACCGCCACCTGCTCGTGCCCACAGACGGCTCGGACCTCTCCGCCAAAGCCGTGCAACAGGCCGTTGAGCTGTGCCAGAGCCTGGGAGCGCGACTCACGGTTTTCCACGTGCAAACCAATTTCCCGATCTCCCTGGTGGGAGTGGGGGAACTGATCGATCCCCACGCCATCGATGCCCTGGTGACAGCCGCCCGGGACAATGCCCAGCGGATCCTGGGGGAGGCCCAGGCCATGGCCCAGGCCGCCGGGGTGCCCTGCGACCAGGACTCGGTGGTGCACGCCCTGCCCTTTGCGGCGATCGTGGAGGCCGCCGATCGCCATGGCGTCGATCTGATCGTGATGGCTTCCCACGGTCGCCGCGGGCTGGAGGGGGTGCTGCTGGGCAGCGAAACCCACCGGGTGCTCACCCATAGCCCCTGTCCCGTGCTCGTGGTGCGATGAGAGCTTTACGCTGCCACCGACAGAACAGGCGAGCCGGTGGCCAAGGACGAATCGAGCAGAGGCGAGGAACTGCGGGCGCTGGGCTGGACGGCCGAAGAGGTGCGCCAGTATGAGGAGCTCTGGGAGTACCGCCAGCGTTGGGGCGCCATCAACCTGGAGCCGGAAGACCGGGTGTTTCTGCGCCGGGCGGAGGCGGCCCTGCCCAAGCGGGCGGACAGCCGCAAGGGCTCACTCAAAAAGTCGCTGCAGGAGAAGTCGCACTACCGCTGGCTGCGCTTCTACTGCGACGCCCTGCAGGCGGCCGGTGCAGACCTCAGTCTGCAGCCCGGGGAGGAGGCGGCCTGGGTGATCCTGCTGGAGGAGGAGCTGCGCGCGCTCGACCACTACGAACCCGTGCTGGGGCTGCCCGACACCCTCAAGGCCAAGGAGCTGGCGCCGGCCCGGGAAGCCTGGATCGAGGCCGTTGCCGCACAGGGGCGTGAGCTGAGCGTTGATTTCGACGCACCGCTGGCGGCTCTCAAGCAACAGGAGGCCACCAACTGGAAGCCGCTGCGCAGCGAAGGAGCGACCTCCTACCCGGTGCTCGCCGCCGAAGCCGCCGCCGCCTTCCGCACCACCGTGCGCCGTGAGGTGGCCCAGAAGATTCGGACCACCTTCCCGTCGCTGCAGGACAGCGACAAACCCGAACCTCCGAGCGACTAGGGCGCCGGGGCACCGGCGCTGGCCTGCACCCGCACCGGCGACACCTTCCAGATCCGCTCGGCGTAGTCGCGGATCGAGCGATCGCTGCTGAAGAAGCCGCATCGCATGGTGTTGTGCAGAGACATCCGGGCCCAGCGGCCCTGGTCGCGCCAGGCGGCATCCACGTCGTTCTGGGCGCGGCGGTAGTCGGCTACATCGGCCATCACCCTGAAGGGATCGTGGCTTGTGAGGCTGGCCAGCAGGGGATGGAACAGCTCGCCATCCCCCTCGCTGAAGTAGCCGGAGCCGATCAGCTCGAGAACCTGGCGCACCATTGGATCCTGCTCGATCCAGGGCATCGGGTGGTACCCGCTGCGGCCCAGCTGCTCGATCTGCTCGGCGGTGTGGCCGAACAGGAAGAAGTTCTCCGCTCCGACGCAGTCGCGGATCTCGATGTTGGCGCCATCCAGGGTGCCGATTGTCACGGCGCCGTTGAGGGCCATCTTCATGTTGCCGGTGCCGGAGGCCTCCTTGCCCGCCGTGGAGATCTGCTCAGAGAGATCCACCGCCGGATACACCAGCTGGCCCAGGCTGACGCTGAAGTTGGGCAGGAACACCACCTTGAGGCGGCCGTCCATGGCGGGGTCCATGTTGACCACATCGGCGATGCCCACCAGCAGCCGGATGATCAGCTTGGCCAGGGCATAACCCGGAGCCGCCTTGCCCCCGAACACGAAGGTGCGGGGCGGCAGATCTTCACCCGCCCGCAGGCGCAGGTAGCGCTCCACGATCTGCAGGGCCGCCAGATGCTGGCGCTTGTATTCGTGGATGCGCTTGACCTGCACATCAAACAGGGAGGTGTGGTCGACCAGCACGCCCAGCTCCTGGCGCATGTGCTGGGCCAGGCGCTGCTTGCCCAGGTCGCGCACGGCCTGCCAGCGCTCCAGGAAGGCGGGATCGTCGGCATGGGGCGCCAATCCCTCCAACGCCTCCAGGTGGGTGCGCCAGCGGTCGCCGATCACCTCATCGAGCAGGGATGCCAAGGGCGGATTGGCCACCGCCAGCCAGCGCCGCGGCGTGACGCCGTTGGTGACATTGGTGAAGCGCTCCGGCCAGATCCGGGCCAGATCGGCGAACAGGTGCTGCTTCAGCAGGGTGCTGTGCAGCTCGGCGACCCCATTGACATGGTGGCTGCCCACCACCGCCAGGTGGGCCATGCGCACCTTCCGCTGGGGCCCCTCCTCGATCAGGGAAATCCGCTGCAGGATCTGGGGATCGCCGGGATAGCGGATCCGGGCCATGCGCAGGAAGCGCGTGTTAATCTCGTAGATGATCTCGAGCTGGCGCGGCAGCAGCTGCTCAAACAGCTCCACCCCCCAGGTTTCCAGGGCCTCGGGCAGCAGGGTGTGGTTGGTGTAGCTGATGCTGGCGGTGGTGATCGACCAGGCGGTGTCCCAGTCGACGCCGTGCACATCCATCAACAGCCGCATCAGTTCGGCGACGGCGATGGCGGGATGGGTGTCGTTGAGCTGCAGCGCAAATTTGCGGTGGAAGTCGGTCATCGCAAGCCCCTGGCCTCGCAGGATGCGGAACATGTCCTGCAGCGAGCAACTGACGAAGAAGATCTGCTGCGACAGGCGCAAGCGCTTGCCCTGCTCCAGTTCGTCGTTGGGGTAGAGAACCTTGGAGAGCGTTTCCGCCTGCATCTTGCGCAGCACGGCCCGGGTGTAGTCGCCGGCGTTGAAGGAGGCGAAATCGAAGTCTTCAGGCGCCACCGCCGACCACAGCCGCAGCGTGTTGGCGGTTTTGACCCCGTAGCCCAGGATCGGCGTGTCGTAGGCGACGCCGATCACCGTGTGCTCGCCGATCTGCACAGGATAGCTCCACTCGGGCCGGATCACCTCCCAGGGGTTGCCCCGGGCCAGCCAGGGATCGGTGCTCTCCACCTGCCCGTGGGGAGTGATCTGCTGGCGGAAGATACCGAATTCGTAGCGGATGCCATAGCCGATCGCCGGTAACTCCAGCGTCGCCATCGATTCCTGGAAGCAGGCCGCCAGCCGTCCCAGGCCGCCATTGCCCAGGCCAGGTTCGGGCTCTTCGGCGATCAGCGCATCGAGGTTGAGCCCAAGGGTGCTGCATGCCTCCCGGGCCGCATCCACGAGGCCCAGGTTGCACAGATTGTTTTCGAGGTGAGGCCCGAGCAGGTATTCGGCCGAGAGATAGGTGGCCGTGCGCACGCCCTCCCGGGTGTAGGTGTCGGCCGTATCCACCCAGTTCTTGAGCAAGCGATCCCGCACCGCCAGCGCCAGACAGCGGTAGTGGTCGTGGCGGGTGGCCAGGGAACTTGATTTGGCCTGGCTGAAGAAGAGATGCCGCTGGATCGCTTCCACCAGGGCCTGGCTGTCGGCTGAGGCCATCCCAAGCTCCCTGCAAAGCTGGAGTCTGCTGGCTGTGGCTCGATTGCGCAGGGGCGTGGTCACGGAGTCCGGACACGAGACCGGTCACGTCTGCAGCCGCGGGTCCGACGAATTGCGCCAGCGGTATCAACCGCGGCAAAGCCGCGGGGGGGTGACGGCTTTGGGTGGAGTGATGTGACGTTCCATCGCGAACTTCCCCCATGCCTTCCCAGCCCCGTCTACAGGCCCTCGAGCAAATCCTTAGCCGGCCCGGTGTCACTACCGAACCGGCCGCCTCGCTCAGCGAGCTCTGGGCCTGTGATGTGTTCAGCCTTGAGAAGATGAAATCGGCCCTCCCCAAGGAGGTGTTCAAGTCGATCCAGCGCACCATCCGCGAGGGCGGCAAGCTCGACGCAACGGTGGCCAACGTGGTCGCCCAGGCGATGAAGGACTGGGCCACAAGCCGTGGCGCCCTTTACTACGCCCACGTCTTCTACCCGCTCACCAACCTCACCGCCGAGAAGCACGACGGCTTCATCTCGCCCCAGGGCGACGGTTCCGCCATCTCGGAATTCACTGGCAAGCTGTTGGTGCAGGGTGAGCCCGACGGTTCCTCCTTCCCCAACGGCGGCATCCGCTCCACCTTCGAGGCCCGCGGCTACACCGCCTGGGACATCACCAGCCCCGCTTACCTCATGCAGACCCCCAACGGGGTCACCCTCTGCA
>JBILUH010000110.1:0-3496 GCA_044371095.1 Cyanobium sp. | reverse complement strand
CGGAGATCAGCAAGGCCAATTTGTTGGTTGCCGGAGCGACCGCCAGCTCCAAGGTGTATGACGCGACGACGACAGCCACTGTGACGGGCGGCGGGATCACGGCGCTAGGCAGCGACCTGCTGACGCTGTCTGGAGCGAACGCGGCCTTTGCCGACAAGAACGTCGGTACGGGCAAGGCCGTCACGACGGCCTATTCCCTGAGCGGAGCGGATGCCGGCAACTACACGCTGCTGCAACCGTCGGGCCTGACGGCGGAGATCAGCGTGCGACCGCAGTCGACCTGGCGCGGTGAGGTGTCTGGGCTCTGGAGCGATCCAGCCAACTGGGATGCGCTGCCGAGTGGTGCGAATGTGGCGAGCGTGCTTATTCCTGCGGGTCGTGCAGCGGTGAGTTACGACGCCGCAGCTGGCAGCACGCAGCTGCAGAGCCTGATCACCAACCAGAACCTGAGCGTGGATGGCGGTTCCCTTGCGGTGATTGGTTCCACGTCAGTGGGTGACGGAGGCGTTCTCAGCCTGAATGGTGGAGGCTTCAGCACGGCATCGCTGTTAAACCAGGGCCTGGTGAACGGCAGCGGAGCGCTGCTGCTGGATGGCTTGTACAGCGAAAGCGGCAGCGGCCGCCTCGGCACGGGCTTCAGCAGCGTGTCGATCAACCAGAGAAGCGGCGATCTCAGCCTGAGGGGAGTGGGCGCCAGCGGGCCCATCAGCCTGATCAGCAGCAGCGGTGCCTTCAATCTCAGCGGCGCCGTGCAATCGGCAGGCTCGACGATCAGCCTTGCCGCCAGCGGTCCGTTGCAACTCAGCGGTGGTGCCTCGCTCACCAGCCCGGGTGGCACGATCGCACTCTCGAGTGCTGCTCCCCTCAGCGTGCAGGGCAGCCGGATCGATGCCAGCGGAGGAGCTGCCGGTGGCACGGTGCTTCTCGATGGCAGCAGCATCGCTCTGACTGGGAGCAGCGTGAACACCTCCGGCGCCGCCGATGGCGGCACGATCCGCATCGGTGGCATTCCCGTTCCGGTGGGCAGTGGCCGCAGCTTGCCCAGCAGCGTGACGATCAGCGGCTCGAGTTTGGTGGCTGACTCGCCGGGACTGGGCGGCACGATCAGCGTGGATGGCGCGTCGATTGCGATCAGCAGCTCCAGCTTCAATGTGTTCGGTCTCAGTGGTGGTGTGATCAGCTTTGGCTCGTCGTCGACGGGAAGCCTGAGCCTGGATGCATCGAGCTCGCTGCTCGGTGGCGGAGGGGCGCGCTTTGGGCTGGTGGCGAGCACGATCAGCAACAACGCCAGCAGCAGTGGTGGTGTGTTGTCAGTGAATGGCAAGGAGCCGGTGACGAGTGTGCCGCCGCTGGTGACGTTCCAGCAGTCGGTGGATTCGCTGCAACCTTTGCAACTGGCCACCACGGTTGATTACACGGCGCCGCTGTCGCCGTTGATCACGCAGTGGGTGGCACCGAGCCAGGAGCTGCTGGCACTCAATCTCACGGAGTCGTCGTTCCTGTATTCCGAGACGTATGTGCTGCCGGACCCGCAGCCGATCATCAAGCCCGCCAGCCAGCAGCCCGCCAGCCAGCAGAGCACGAGCCAGCAGAGCAGCAGCCAGCAGGAGATCACCCAGTCAGCGCCGTCGCCGGAGGATGAGCAGCGCAAGCGGCTGGAGGAGAGCCTCGACAAGGCGGGTCTCACCCAGAGCAGGAGCGCTGCACTGCAGACAGGCGGTGAGCAGCAGGCCGGCCAGCAGGCGGGCCAGCAGTCGCAGACGGATCCGGCGCCCGGAACGAGCCAGCAACGCGCCGGCGGCCTGGGCAATCAGCCGGTGCCGCAGCTCAGTGAGCAGCAGGTGAGCGCGCAGTTCACGGCAGGTGAACAGCAGGCAGCGCAGAACACAGCCGCGAAACTCGGCCTGCCGACCGGCAGTGGCGTGGTGGTGCCCAGCCCGGCGGAGGTGCAGCAGTATCTGCGCCAGGTGATCGATGGCTTGCGGCGGAGGATGAGCCCATGACCCGCAGGCGGCTGCTGCCGGGATTGGTGGTTGCAGCCCTGGCCTGCGGGCTCGCTGCTGCAGGGGTGCCGGCTGCAGCGCAGAGCGGCGTCAAGGCCGGCACGTCGCCCGTTCGCACGAGCCCTGGGTCAGCGCCGGTGTCGGCGACAGGGGCTGGGCTGTTTGCTGTGGAGCAGTACCGGCCGGCGGTGCTGCGGCTTGCGTTCAGCCCCGCCAAGGGCAGGACGGTGAACTCGGAGGCGGATGCGTTTCTGGATATGACCCTGATTCCGCCGGAGGGTCAGCTCCTTGGGTTCCGCACGGAAGTGTCCAGTAAGCAGTTCAGTCAGCTGCTGCGCAGGCTTTATGCCCAGCTGGCCAGCCAGGAGCCACTCAAGGTTGAGGATCCGGCCTCCCCGGCCCGTCAGCTGGACGCGATGCTGATGCAGCCGGCGGCCGAGCAGCTGCGTCGGCTGCGGATCAGCACCTTGCTGATTTCAGCGGAAACGGGCCTGCAGGCGGTGCCGTTTGCGGCGTTGCATGACGGCCAGACGTTCTTTGGGGAACGCTATGGCTTTTCACTGACCCCCTCGCTGGGGCTGACCAGGTTGGGCATCCAGACGCAGCCGGGCGGCAGCCGGTTGCTTGCGGCCGGTGCCTCCCAGTTCGAGGGTCTGAACCCCCTGCCGCTGGTGCCGCAGGAGCTCGAGCAGATCACCCGTGGCAAGCAGGTGGCCAGCTACCTCAACAGGGACTTCACTCCCGAGCTGCTGATTGAGAAAGCGGCAGATCCCGCCTTCAATCGCGTGCATGTGGCCACCCATGCGGAATTCGTGCCGGGTGGGCCGGCGGCGGCGCGGTTGTACACGGGTGTGGCGCCGATGTCGCTGCGACAGCTGGCCCAGATGCGTCAGCGGCGCGGCGATGCGCAGCTGGATCTGTTCACTCTGAGTGCCTGCCGCACGGCGCTGGGTGATGCCGACAGTGAGCTGGGTTTTGCAGGTCTTGCACTGCAGGCGGGCTCGCAAAGCGCGATCGGCAGCCTGTGGTATGTGGATGATGTGGCGACATCGGCGCTGTTTGTGCAGTTCTATCGCTTTCTGGATCAGGGGATGCCCAAGGCTGAGGCACTGCAGTTCACCCGCCGCGCCATGGCGACTGGAGCGATGAAGCTGGTGAAGGATCAGGTGATCGGCGCAAACGAAGAGAGGCTGCTCTCCGGCCTGACGACGGCTCAGCAGCGGCGCATCGCCGGCGGTCTGCAGCACCCCTTCTACTGGGCGGGAATCCAGCTGCTGGGCACACCCTGGTGAGAGCCAGCCACCCGATCGGGGGAGATACAACAGCGATTGCCGGATCTAGCATGCAGATGTGCTGCATGTAGGGCGCAGAACTATGCCGAACCCTCGCGCCATCGGCTTCTGGGCGCTGTTGCTGGCTGGAGCACCGCTGGTGGCGGGGGGTTCGGCGCTGGCGGGCGAAGTAACGGCCAGCGGCGGCGGGCTGAGCCTGGG
>JBILUH010000081.1:0-6837 GCA_044371095.1 Cyanobium sp. | reverse complement strand
CCGAAAGCAGGCGAGGTGATCGCGATCAGGACCCTGGCAACGCGTAGGAAGCGTCTTCGGATGCCTTCTGCGAGCAGCCCGGACGCCTGGTTGAGGAAAGTCCGGGCTCCCCAATGGCCAGGCTTGCTGGGTAATGCCCAGTGCGGGTGACCGTGAGGACAGTGCCACAGAAACACACCGCCGATGGCAGGGGGCTCGCCCCCTGATCAGGTAAGGGTGCAAGGGTGCGGTAAGAGCGCACCAGCAGCATCGAGAGGTGCTGGCTCGGTAAACCCCGGCTGGGAGCAAGGCCCAGGGACAACGGTTGGCCATGACACCCGTCCCGCTTCAAGTGCGCCGCTCGAGGCCGCCGGTAACGGCGGTCCCAGACAGATGATCACCCCCCGCCGGCTCGCTGGCGGGAGAACAGAACCCGGCTTACGTCCTGCTTTCACCCTTTTCTCCAGCCAGCGATGCGGCCCGAACGCCACCAGCAGCTGGTTGCCTTCCTGCGGTCCCTGGACCTGGAGCCCGGCAACCGCGATCTGACCCCGATTGAGGAGGCCCTCACCCACACATCCGCGGGGCGGGCCGTCAACCACGAGCGACTGGAGTTTCTGGGCGACGCCGTGCTGCGCCTGGCGGCCGCCGAATTCCTGCAAAAGCAGGATCCAGGCCTGAGCGTGGGGCGCTGCTCAGCCCTGCGGGCGCAGCTGGTGAGCGACCGCTGGCTCGCCGAACTGGGCGAACGCTGCGGCATCGACGCCGTGCTGCACCTGGGCCCGATGGCCAGCGGCGACCGGGCCGGACAGGCCACCGTGCGGGCGGAATGCTGCGAGGCCCTGCTGGGCGGCCTCTATGAGGCCTGGGGTGCCGGCCAGGGTGGCCTGGAGCCGGTGCACCGCTGGCTCACCCCCCACTGGCAGCGCAGCAGCGCCGAACTGCTGGCCGATCCCGACCGGCACAACTGGAAATCAGCTCTGCAGGAATGGACCCAGGCGGCCGGGCTTGGCCTGCCCCACTACACCTGCCAGGAATGCAGCCAGATCCACGCCGACCCACACCGCTTTCGCTGCACGGTGACGATCAGCACCCGTGGGGGGCCAGAGCGCGGGGGGCATGAAGGCTGGGGCCGTTCGCGGCGTAGCGCCGAACAGGAGGCGGCCCGGGCAGCCCTGGCGGTGATCAAGCCTGCTCGAGAATCTTGAGCGGCATGGTGACCAGCTTGTCCCAGTTGCCACCCTCAAACAGCACGGCAGCCTGCTGGCCGCTGATCCGCTGCACGAAGCCCCGGTAGCCGTTGTAGATGGAGCGGCCGTCGCGCACCACCACGGTGGAGCCCGGCAGGATCGGCAGGATCGGCAGGTCGGCCATGGTTGAGGCGCGGCGTGGGGTCATTATCGGGGGAGAGGTACGCAGCCGGGCATGGCCGATCCAGCACACCCCGATGGCCCCCCGGCTCAAGCGCCGGAGGAGCTCCTGGTGGTGGGCAGGATCGTTGCCGCCCAGGGCCTGAAGGGGGAGTTGCGGATCCTGCCCCTGAGCGATTTCCCCGAGCGCTTCACCCGGAGCGGACAGCGCTGGCTGCAGCGCCGCGACGAAGCGCCGCGGGTGGTGGAGCTGCTGGGCGGGCGACAGCTGCCGGGCAAGGAGCTGTTCGTGGTGCGGCTTGCCGATGTCGCCAGCCGCGAAGCGGCCGAAGCCCTGGTGGGCGAGGAGCTGCTGGTGCGCGCCAGCGACCGGCCCAAACTGGCCCGGGGCGAATTCCATCTGCTCGATCTGGTGGGCACCGAAGTGCGGCTCCTCGAGACGGGGCAGGTGATCGGACGGGTCTCCGACCTGATCCACGCCGGCAATGACCTGCTGGAGGTTGAGCAGGACACCCCCAGCGGCCCACAGCGCCTGCTGATTCCCTTCGTGAAGGCGATCGTGCCCGAAGTGCACCTGAGCGAAGGCTGGGTCGGCATCACCCCGCCGCCGGGACTGCTGGAGCTGGCGATGGCCCAGGACAAAGGCCGAGCCGCGACGGCGTGAACCCTCGCTCCTTGATGCCCCCTCCTGCCACCAGCGTTGCGGACAAAACAGTTGCGCACACAACAACCGGCATCCCCAAGGGCAGCCAAACCGCCCGCCCAACTGCTGGAATAAGCGCAGGCATGGCTTCCAACCCCGCGCGATGGCACGTCTTGTTCCGGTGATCATGTGCGGCGGCACCGGCACGCGGCTTTGGCCGCTGTCGCGGGCCAGCTACCCCAAGCAGTACTGGCCCCTGGCCGGCAATGGCGAAGAAACCCTGCTGCAGCAGACCCAGCAGCGCCTGCAGGGTCTGCCCGGGCTGGCGCCGCCGTTGCTGATCTGCAACGAGGACCACCGCTTCATCGTGGCCGAGCAGATGCGCCAGATCGGCGTTGTACTCGCCGGCATCCTGCTGGAGCCCATCGGCCGCAACACCGGTCCAGCGGTGGCGGTGGCGGCTCTGCAGGCCACGGCCCAGGGGGAGGATCCACTGCTGCTGGTGCTGGCGGCCGACCACGTGATCCGCGACGCCGCGGCCTTCCGTCAGACAGTGACGGCGGGCATGACGGCGGCCGAGGCGGGGCAACTGGTGACCTTCGGGATCGTGCCCAGCGCGCCGGAAACCGGCTATGGCTACATCGAGGCCGAGCAGTCCCTGGCCGGGGCCAGCGCACCGGTGCCGATCGCCCGCT
The DNA here is from genome assembly GCA_044371095.1 of Cyanobium sp. GTDB lineage: Bacteria > Cyanobacteriota > Cyanobacteriia > PCC-6307 > Cyanobiaceae > Cyanobium_A. Next base: position 4,150 of record JBILUH010000081.1, on the reverse strand, counting down.
TTGTTGAGAAGCCGGATCGGGCCACCGCCGAGGCGTTTCTGGCAACGGGCCGCTTCACCTGGAACAGCGGCATGTTCCTGTTCAAGGCCAGTGCCATCCTGGCGGAGCTGGAGCGGCTGGCCCCTGAGGTGGTGAGCGCCTGCCGCTCCGCGCTGGAACAGGACAGCACCGACCTCGACTTCCTGCGGCTGGAGCGGGAAGCCTTTGCCAGCTGTCCGAATGTGGCCCTCGACGTGGCCGTGATGGAAAAGACGGATCGGGGGGCGGTGCTGCCGCTGGAGGCGGGCTGGAGCGATGTGGGTAGCTGGAGCGCCCTCTGGGAAACGGCCGATCAGGACGGCCACGGCAACGTGCTGCGCGGCCGGGTGATCCACGAAGGAGCCCGCAACTGCTACCTACGCAGCGAGCACCGGCTGGTGGTGGGCCTGGGGGTGGAAAACCTGGTGGTGGTGGAAACCGATGACGTGGTGCTGGTGGCCCACCGCGACCGGGCCCAGGACGTCAAAAGCATCGTGGGACTGCTGGAGAAGGAGGGCGCGCCAGAGAGCAAGGCCCACCGCAAGATCTACCGGCCCTGGGGGTCCTACGACGGTGTCACCGAAGGCGAGCGCTGGCAGGTGAAGCGGATCGTGGTCAACCCCGGCGCCAGCCTGTCGCTGCAGATGCACCACCATCGCGCCGAGCACTGGATCGTGGTGCAGGGAACGGCCGTGGTGGACAAGGACGGCCGTCAGGAGCTGGTGGGCGAAAATCAGAGCACCTATATCCCCCTGGGTTGCCGCCACCGCCTCTCCAACCCCGGCAAGATCCCGGTGGAACTGATCGAGGTTCAGAGCGGCCCCTACCTGGGCGAAGACGACATCGTGCGCTTTGAAGACCGCTACGGGCGCAGTGATGTGGCCGCCGCCCGTACAGGCCTCACTCCACCCCTCACTCAACCGTGACGCTCTTGGCCAGGTTGCGGGGCTGATCCACATCCAGGCCCCGGTGGGCGGCGATGTGATAACTGAGCAACTGCATCGGAATCACCGTCAGCAGCGGGCTGAGCAGCTCGTCCACCACCGGCACCGGCAGCAGCACGTCAAACAGCTCACTGTCAGGGCAGTCGGGCGCCACGCCGACCAGCTGGGCATCGCGGGCCTTGGCCTCCTGGGCGTTGCTGAGCACCTTCTCGAACACCAGCCCGGGCACCGCGATCGACACCACCGGCACCTTGGCGTCGAGCAGGGCGATCGGGCCGTGCTTCATCTCACCGGCCGGATAGCCCTCGGCGTGGATGTAGCTGATCTCCTTGAGCTTGAGCGCCCCCTCCAGCGCAATCGGGTAGTTGATCCCCCGCCCCAGAAAGATCACATCCTGGGTTCCTTCAAAGCGATGGGCCAGGGCGGCGCAGCGCTGGTCGTGGTCGGCCACCAGGGCTTCGAGCTGCTGGGGCAGCTGCCGCAAGGCGGCCGCCAGGGCCTTCAGCTCCTCGCGGCTCCGGCCTGATGTGCCACCCCCCCCGCGCTGACCCACCCGCCGTTCGGCAAAGGCCAGGGCCAGGCCGTAGAACGCCAGCAGCTGCCCCAGAAACGTCTTGGTGGCCGCCACCCCCACCTCAATGCCGGCGCCGATGTCGAGGATGTGGTCCACCATCCGCGCCAGGGAGCTTTCGGGGCGGTTGGTGATCCCCAGCAGCAGCGGTGCAAAGGCCGGATCGGCCACCAGCTGGCGCCGCTCCTGCTCCATCGCCAGGGCCGCCAGGGTGTCGGCCGTTTCGCCGGATTGGGTGACGCCGATCGTGAGGGTGTGGGGCGAGAGCGGCGGCGGCGCGTAGCGGAATTCACTGGCGTAGAACACGCTGGTGGGGATGCCAGCCAGCTGCTCCAGCAGATAGGCGCCCACCTGGGCGGCATGGCGGCTGGTGCCGCAGGCCAGGATCTGGATCCGCTCCACCCCCTCAAACACCTCCGCCGCCAGCGGCAGGGCCACCAGGGGGGTTGCCTGGCCGGCCACGGCCTCCGGCAGGTGACGGGCCACCCACAGGGCCGCCGTTTCGGGCTGCTCGTGGATCTCCTTGAGCATGAAGTGGCGGAAGCTGCGCTTGTCCGCCACGTGTTCGGTGCCGCTCAGCAGGCTGGGGCTGCGCTGCACCCGCTCCCCTGCGGCGTTGTAGAGCTCGATGCCCAACGGGGTGAGCAGGGCCACCTCACCGTCTTCCATCGGCAGGATCGTGCGGGTGAAACCCGCCAGGGCGGGGGTGTCACTGGCGCAGAGAAATTCCCCTTCACCCAGACCGATCAACAACGGCGCCGCTTTGCGGGCCACCACCAGCGCCCCCGGCGCCTCCGCCCACAACACCGCCAGGGCATAGGCCCCGTGCAGCAGGGGCAACACCTCCTGCACCGCCTGCAGCAGCAGGCTGCCGCTGGCCACCCGGCCGGCGGGCCCGGCCGGGTGGCCCTGCAACCGCGCCAGCTGACGCGCCAGCAGGTGGGGGATCACCTCGGTGTCCGTCTCGGAGCGGAACACCACCCCTTCCGCCTGCAGCTCCTCGCGCAAGGTGCGGTAGTTCTCGATGATGCCGTTCTGGACCACCGCCAGCTGGCCACGGCCATCGAGGTGGGGATGGGCGTTGCGCTCCTCCGGCTTGCCGTGGGTGGCCCAGCGGGTGTGGCCGATGCCACAGTGCCCCGGGGCGCCCTGGGCCTCGAACCGCGCCGTCAGGTTCACCAGCTTGCCCTCGGCCTTGAGGCAGTGCAGCTGGCCCGGCCCCGACTCCGCCTGGGCGTCCACCGTGGCGATCCCCGCCGAGTCGTAGCCCCGGTATTCCAGCTGGCGCAGGCCCTCCAACAGCTGGGGAGCCGCCTCCCGCGATCCGATCAGGGCAACGATGCCGCACATAGGCCAGGGCCAGCGAGGGGCGCAACAAAAAAGCCCGGCGAAGGGCCGGGCTTGAGTTTATTGGCAGTGAAGCCAATGGAACCATTCAAAAAGGCGAGACAACCTCAGTAGGAGAGGCCCATTGAACGGCTGGTTTCGTCGCCCAGATACACCCGGATGCTGAGGAAGTCGGTGGGGCAGGCGGTTTCACAGCGCTTGCAGCCGACGCAGTCTTCGGTGCGGGGCGAGGAAGCGATCTGGCCGGCCTTGCAGCCGTCCCAGGGCACCATCTCGAGCACGTCGAGGGGGCAGGCGCGCACGCACTGGGTGCAGCCGATGCAGGTGTCGTAAATCTTGACGGCGTGGGACATTGGGCCTCGATGGGGAGGTGGCCGATAACAGACGGCGTGGCGCCCAACGTACCCAAGGCTTTCGGGCCCGCAGCCAAGCCCCCCACAGCCCGTCACCCTTGTTCATACGCCGCGGGGGGGCCCGCAGGGTGACCCGTAGAGTGCGGCGACTCTCACAGCGGCCATGTCCCAGGAAGCGATCTTCGAGAAAGTGCGCTCGATCGTTGCCGAGCAGCTCAGCGTGGATGCCGGGGACGTGAAGCCCGAATCCAACTTCCAGAACGATCTGGGCGCCGACTCCCTCGACACCGTCGAGCTGGTGATGGCCCTGGAAGAGGCCTTCGACATCGAAATCCCCGACGAAGCGGCCGAAGGCATCACCACCGTGGGTGACGCGGTCAAGTTCATCCAGGACAAGCAGGCCTGAGCCACTCCATGGTGCAGGGTCTCCAGCGCGTCGTCGTCACCGGTCTCGGCGCGGTCACACCGATCGGCAACGACGTTTCCAGTTATTGGGAAGGGTTGCGTTCGGCGCGCAATGGCGTGGCGGGGATCACCCTGTTTGACGCCAGTCGCCATGCCTGCCGGTTTGCGGCCGAGGTGAAGAACTTCGACCCCTCCGGCTGGCTGGAGCCGAAAGAATCCAAGCGCTGGGATCGCTTCTGCCAGTTCGGGGTTGTGGCGGCCAAGCAGGCCGTTGCCCATGCGGGCCTCACCATCGATGAAACCAACCAGCATCGGGTGGGCACCGCCATCGGCTCCGGCGTCGGCGGACTGCTGATGATGGAAACCCAGGCCCAGGTGCTCAACGCTCGCGGTCCGGATCGGGTCAGCCCGTTCTGCGTGCCGATGATGATTCCGAACATGGCCGCGGGCCTGACGGCGATCGCCCTGGGAGCCAAAGGACCGAGCACCGCGGTGGCCACCGCCTGCGCCGC
>JBILUH010000034.1:0-24290 GCA_044371095.1 Cyanobium sp. | reverse complement strand
AATGTTTCTTCGCGATACTTGAAATCTGGCTTGTTATAGATTTCGATTGCTGCAATCATTGCTGCAATACTCTTGTCAACCAATTCAAGACAACGTGCTCTCATGGTGATTTCTGAGTAAATCTAACAACTATTTGGGCGGATCCGTCTAAGTCGCACCGAGGCTCTCGTCTGTCCGCCTAAGACGCAGTTCTTGCACGGCTTCCGAGCGTCAGAAGCCTTGTACCAAAATGGATCTCACGGTTCAAGGGCTAGTTCAGATGCATCTTAGGCGGACCCGCATAAGACGTGTTCAGTTTGTTACAGAGCGTCGGCGGGGCTGCTAATGCCGTATGGGCCTCGATTGAGCACGTGGGTATAAATCATTGTGGTTCGGATGTCGCTGTGGCCGAGCAGTTCCTGAATCGTGCGGATGTCATGCCCCCGTTCCAGGAGATGGGTGGCAAAGGAATGGCGGAAGCTGTGGGAGGTGGCGGGCTTGCTGATCTTTGCCGCAATCACGGCGCACCGAATTGCTTTTTGCACCAGGCTCGGATCCAAGTGATGCCGCCCCTGCTCCCCGGTTTCGTCGTTGTGCCAGCGCTGGTGCTGGGGGAACACCCACTGCCAGTTCCACTCCCTGTCGGCATGACGGTATTTGCGACGGAGCGCTCCGGGTAGTTGCACACGTCCATACCCGTCGGCTAGGTCTTTCTCGTGTTGGCGTTTCACCTTCCGCAGGTGTTCTCGCAGCCGCTCTCCTACCCCAATGGGAAGCATCGTGCGCCGATCCTTGCCACCCTTTCCGTCGCGCACAGTGAGCTCCCGACGCTCGAAATCCAGATCTTTCACCCGTAGCCGCAGCGCTTCCATCAAACGCAACCCACTGCCATACAACACTTCGCTCACCATCGCCTCCACTCCGTCCATCCGTTCCAGCACCGCCCTCACCTCCCCCGGCGTCAGCACCACGGGCAGCCGTCGCTTCTGTCTGGCTCGCACCACCCCCTCAAGATCCAGATCCCGCTCCAACAGCTCCCGATAGAGAAACAAGAGCGCCGACAGCGCTTGGTTCTGGGTGGAGGCACTCACGTTCCCCTCCACTGCCAGATGGGTGAGAAAGGCGTTCACCTCCTCACTGCCCATCTCCCGCGGATGGCGCATGCCGTGGAACCGCAGGAAGCGCCGCAGCCACTGCTCGTAGCTCTCCACCGTGCGGCGCGCGTAGTGGCGAGCCTGAAGTTCCTCGCGATAGCGCTGGATCAGCCCTGGAGGGCGTGTGGGGTTTGGCATCAACGGTCTCCTGAACACCACAACAGGATTCCCCGCCATGTCCATGTCCATGGGAAGCGAGTGTTGTTCCTATCGGCCCAGGAGCGTCGTGATCAAAACACCCTCAGCCGCAGCCCGGCATGGGCTCAGACGACCCATGCAACGACCCTTCTCCCAAACCCTGAGCTTTGACGACCTTGAGGTGCTCGTGGTGGTTGAGAACGGCGGTGCGGCCTGCTCGATTGGGACGACAGACGCCACGCTCCGGGTGACTTGCCCCTGCCCTGGAGCTTTGCCTCCACCGTCTTCCGGCCCACCACAATCGCCTGCAGCTTGAGACGGGATGAAACCTTCACAAGACCACGCAGAATCGACGCGACACTACCCAGCTTGCTATTGGGAAGATTCGCATAAGATCGCTTGCCGCGATACAAAACTGAGATTCCTAGCCATTTGTGCGAATGGCTTGATTGAAGTCAGTCAGTGTTGGCGCTTGGGCATGCTGCGCCCCAAGCGCCAACACCGCCCCTGCTGGTGTCGTTGCCTAGCGTCAGGCCACTCCGCCCACCTGCCGTTGTCTGCTGACGCTTACTCCGCGGTGTCGTCCATCCCCGCCGATACCGAATTGCGCCAGCAATTGGTGGATGTGGCCCGGCGCCTGAACGCCAGCGGGCTCAACCAGGGCACCTCCGGCAACCTGTCGGTGCGGATCCCGGGGGGCCTGCTGATCACGCCCAGCTCCCTGCCCTTTGAGCAGATGCAGCCGCAGGATCTGGTGGCGATCGATGCCAGCGGTCAGCCCCTCGCGCCAGTGGCTGGTGGGCGGCGGCCCTCCTCCGAGTGGCGGCTGCATGCCGACCTCCTCGTCAGCCGGCCCGAGATCCAGGCGGTGCTCCACTGCCACTCCATCCATGCCACGGCCCTGGCCTGCCACGGCCGCCCCATCCCCCCCTTCCACTACATGACCGCCGTGGCCGGCGGGAACGACATCCGCTGCGCCGCCTACGCCACCTTTGGCACCGCCGAGCTCTCAGCCCTGGCGGTGGCGGCCATGCAGGATCGGCTGGCCTGCCTGCTGGCCCAGCACGGCCAGGTCACACTCGGCGCCAGCCTCGATCAGGCCCTGCGCATCGCCATCGAAGTGGAAACCCTCGCCCGCATGTATCTGCAGGCCCTGCAACTCGGCGAGCCACCGCTGCTCAGTGCCGCCCAGATGGCCGCAGTGCACCAGCAGTTCCGCTCCCTGCACTACGGCGCCGGCGCCTGAGCCCGCGCCAACCACAGCCCGGTGCCGCCAAACAGCAGCACCAGGGCAAAGCAGAAGCCGGTCCACAGCGGCAGCCCCCAGCCCGCCACCGCCAGCGGCGCCACCACCGTCACCACCCCCCCCGCCAGAAACGGCTGCAGCAGCAGTTGTTTCAGCGAAAAGGCCGGCAGCGCGTCGCTCTGGTCGTTGGGGTCGGCCATGCGCAGCAGCAGCAAGCCGCTGGCCGCCACGCCCGTGGCCTGGCCGAATTCAATCACCGCCCGCTCAAACCAGTCGGCGGGCAGCAGCCGCGGCGCCAGCAGCAGCGTCACCCCCAGGTTCCACACCAGGCCGCCTACGGCCAGCACGCTCAGCGGCAGCCAGTCGGCCTTGAGCAGCGCCAGATCCAGCCCGGCGGTGGCGGCGGTGATCAGCAGATCGGCTGAAAGGGTGCCCACCTGGCCCTGCACCGCTGAGGAGGCCCAATGGGCCTTGCCGCTGCGCTCCAGCGCCAGCCGCACCAGCAGCGACCCCACGATCGCCAGCGGAAACACCGGCAGCGCATCCACCACGCTATTCACCCCATCCCCCAGCCCAGCGGTGAGCCAGCGCAGCCCGGCCAGCAGCGCCACCCCAGTCAGCACGGCCACGCCCACCAGGGCCAGATTCACCGCCCAGGTCGCCGCCCAGGCCGCCGCGCCACCGGAAGTGCTGCTGGCCGTGCTGGTGGGCTTGCTGGGTGCGCTGCCCGGCCCATCCGCCAGCAGCCAGCCGCGGCTGCGGGCCAGCACCACCACCAGCCCCCCAACCAAAGTGGAGGAGAGCAGCCCCACCGTGGCCATGGCTAATCCCAGGGCCTGGCCGCCGGGAAAGCCCAGGGCTGCGTAGCTCGGCCCCATCGCTGCTGCCGAGCCATGGCCGCCCTCGTAGGCCACCTCGATCAGGCAGGCCATCACCGGGCTCACCCCCAGCCAGGGCTGCAGCACCAGCAGCACCGCCAGGCCCCCCACCACGTATTGCCCGAAGGCCAGCACCAGCGCCAGCGACACCTGCGCCGACACCGGCCGCCACAGGCCCGCCAACTTCGGCAGCGGCTTGCCGAGCATCAGCGAGCCAAACACCAAGGTGAGCAGCACCAGCGGCAGGTCGGCCCACAGCTCCATCACCGCCGGTGGCAGCAGCGGCCAGAGCCCGGCCGGCGCCAGCAGCAGCCCCAGCAGCCCCGCCACCAACGCCTCGGGCACGCCCCAGAGCCGCAGCTGCAGCCGCTTGCCGATCGCCCGGCCCACCGCCAGGATCAGGCTGAGACACGCCATCGCCAGCGCCAGCAGCTCCAGGTCGGGTAGCAGCGCGATCACCTGGCTCACCGCTGCGCTCACAGCTGCGCTCACAGCTGGGCTCCGAGCTGGAAGTGGCGCCGGAAAAACGCCTCCGTGGCCTCGAGCACCTGGATCCGCACGTCGCCGTTGCGGAAGCCGTGGCCCTCACCGGCATAGCGGTGCACCTCCACCGGGATGCCGTTCGCCTCCAGCGCCGCCGCCATCCGCTCGGTCTGCTCCGGCGGCACCACCAGATCGTCGAGACCCTGGAAAAAGATCACCGGGCAGCGGATGCGTTCGGCGTACACCAGCGGTGAGCGGGCCTCATAGGTGGCGCGCGCCTCGGGCCAGGGGCCGATCAGGCTATCGAGATAGCGGGCTTCAAAGCGATGGGTCTCGCTGGCCAACGCGCTGGGGTCGGTGACGCCGTAGCGGCTCGCGCCGGCGCGAAACACATCCGTGAAGCAGAGGGCGGCCAGGGCGGTGAAGCCGCCGGCACTGCCGCCTTCGATGGCGATCCGCTCGGCGCTGGCTTTCCCCGCCGCCACCAGGGCCCTGGCGGCGGCGGCACAGTCGGCCACATCCACCACGCCCCACTGGCCATCGAGCCGCTCGCGGTAGGCCCGCCCGAAGCCGGTGGAGCCGCCGTAGTTCACATCCACAACGCCCCAGCCGCGCGACGTCCAGAACTGAATGGCCAGGCTCAATCCCCGCGGCGCCATGCTGGTGGGCCCGCTATGGCCCTTCACCAGCAGGGGGGCATCCGGGTGGGCGCCGCCCGCCGGTGGGTAGTACCAGGCGTGGGTGCGCGCCCCGCCGTGGCCGGCAAACCACAGCGGCTCGGGTGGGCTGATCGCCTCCAGGGGCAGGGGGCAGGGGGCCACCGGCGTGTGGCGCCACGTGCCCGTGGCGAGCTCCAGCTCCAGCAGTCCCTGGGGAGAGGTCGGGTTGCTGGCGATCGCCACCAGCTTCCCGGTGTCGGCGCTCAGGCCGGCCAGATCGTCGAAGGGTTGGTCCAGGGGCTGCCAGGCGTCCGGCGTACCCACCCGTTCGGGGGTCAGGTGCACCCGCCCCAGCTGCCAGGCCCCCTCCCGGCAGGCCGCAGCGATCAGCTGCTGCCCGTCCCAGGCGGTGGTGCGCATGCCATACACCCACTGCGGCATGGCGAATTCGGCCTCCAGCGGCAGCAGGGCCTGCCAGGCGCCGCTGGCGGTGTCGAGCCGCTGCAGGTTCCACCAGCCCGAGGCGTCGCTGGCCACCACCAGCTCGGTGGCGCTGATCCACAGGGGCTGAAACACCGAGATCGCCGCGGTGTCGGTATGGGTGTCGGTGTCGGCCGTGTCGGGGCCCGAGCCCGCCACCGGCCGCGCGCCCTCCAGGGCACCGCCCTCCGTCACCGCCGCGAGCCACAGCTGGCTGCGCTGCCAGGGCATGAACGGCTGCTGCCACTCCACCCAGGCCAGCTGGCCACCATCGGGGCTGAGCGCGGCGTAGCCGCAGAAGTCGGCCGGCTGATGCAACTGTTGCGGCTCGCCGCCGGCCAGGGGCACCGCCACCAGCTGGTCGCGGCCGTCGGCCTCCATCACCCCGAGCCAGCGCCGGCGGGGGCCATCGATCAGTCCATCGGCGAAGGCCCGGGGTCCGGGGGGCGTCAGCCGCTGCGGGGCGCCACCCAGATTCAGGTGCCAGAGGCAGCGGTCGCCGTCGTCGACGAACACCAGATCGTTGCCCTCGAGTGCATAGACACCGCCGCCGTACTCGTGCACCCGGCTGCGCAGGTTGGTGGGGCTCGGGGTGAGCTCGATCGCGGCAGCGCCCCCCGCCGGCCGCAGCATCAAGGTGGTGCGGCCCTGTTCCTGGGGGCGTTGCTCCAGCCACAGCAGTCGCCCATCCCGGAGCAGCGGTTCCTTGAAGCTGGGGGTGCGTCCCTCCACCAGGGCCGCGGCCAGGGGCTCAGGGAGGTCTCGGGGGCCGGGTTCAGGAGGGCTCGTGCGGGTCGCGGCCGTGCTCAATGTGGTGCTCGCGGTTGGGTTCAACGGAGGCTTTCACAGGGTGTTTCACAGGCCTTGCCGGCCAGATCGCGCAGCCCATGGCGTGCAGCGCCCATGGCGGCCGGTCCGGGCGTTCAGCCAGAGGCTCCAGCCGACCGCTTTAGGATGGTGCAACGTTTCAAGTATCCCGTTGGCCCGCAGTTCCGCCGGCAGCTTTGCCCAGATGGCGCGCTCCGCCGTGCAGGCCACCCGCGGCGTGCAGGTGCCCAAGGTGGCTCTCGATGAGCCGCCCCTCACCATCCACACCCTGGGCGATGCGGTGCTCCGCACGCCTGCCAAGCGCATCAGCAAGGTGGATGAGAGTGTGCGGGAGCTGGCCCGCGACATGCTGCGCTGCATGTACACCGCCCACGGCATCGGCCTGGCCGCACCCCAGGTGGGGGTGCACAAGCAGCTGCTCGTGATCGATCTGGATCCCGAGAATGCAGCCACGCCGCCCATGGTGCTGATCAACCCGGAGATCGGCTCGTTCGGGGCCGCCATCGAGACCTACGAGGAGGGCTGTCTGAGCATCCCCGGTGTCTACCTCGATGTGGTGCGTCCGTCCGCCGTCGAGGTCAGCTACCGCGATGAGATGGGGCGCCCCCAGCGGGTCAAGGCCGATGGCCTCCTGGCCCGCTGCATCCAGCACGAGATGGATCACCTCAATGGGGTGCTGTTTGTCGATCGGGTCACCGATGAGATCAGCCTCAACGAGGGCCTTCAGGAGAAGGGCTTCCAGCGCGCCGACGTCCACTCCATTCGCTGAAGACGACCCCATGCCGATGAAACCCCTGGCCGGCCTGTTCCTGGCCTTGGCCTGCCTGCTGGGCATCGCTTCGACCGGTTCGGTGTTTGAGCTGGCCTATGGCGATCCCGACCTGGGGGTCTCCACCACCCGTTGGATCCTGGGCCTGAGCGTGCCGGGCACTGTGGCGGCGCTGGTGCTGGCCATCCGCATCAACAAGCCGGCCTAGCCCTGGCCGGTTGCCATGCATACGATTGCGTTCACCAAGTCCCCGGATGCCGTGATGCGATTGCCCGTTCTGAGCGCCAGGTCGCTTCCCTTGGCTGCCTGTGCGGCTGTTCTCAGTGCCGGCAGCGCCAGCCCGGTGATGGCCAGCGCCCTGTTTCAGGCAGTCGATCTGAGCCAGGAGCGCTTCGTGCTGGTCGCGGCGCCGATCGGGGATGGCACCCGCGCCCAGCTCAACATCTACGAGCAGCTCAAGCCCACCCGCCCCTGTTTTGCCGTTGCCCCGGGGGCGCCCGCTTCTGTCGAGCCCCTGCTGGCCACGTTTGATTTCAGCGGCATCTGCAGCCGCTTCATCGACGCCAATGGCTACTCGGTGCGGGTTGGCGGAGACGATCTGGCCACCAGCTATCGGCTCACGGTGGTGCGCCAGACCGGCGACAACGTTCTCCTGGCCGTCCCCACCAAGGCTGGGGCAGGGCCGGAAATGGTGGTGGCCCGCACCCAGGGATCGGGTACCGGTTTCCTGCAGCTGGTGTTTGAACCGGGCTGGCAGCTCAAGCGTCGGGCCTACGGCGGCCGGGCCCTGGGCCACGTTTACCTCTACCGCGACGCCTGGCCCGCGACCCTCAGCCAGCAGGCTGCACCCCCCGTCGCAGTCCCGGTCGCAGCCCCTGCCCCAACCTCAGCCCCCGCCCCCATCTCAGCCCCAGCCGCTGGCAGCTGAGCTTCCCCGGCGCCTGAGCAAGCTCAGGGAGAGGCGGTTGCTACATTGGCAGACTCCGTGAGCACTGCAGCGCTTCATGACCCAGGTCACTGTCGGCGAAAACGAAGGGATTGAATCGGCCCTCCGCCGTTTCAAGCGCCAGGTGTCCAAGGCGGGCATCTTTGCCGACCTGAAGCGTCTGCGGCACCATGAGACCCCCGTCGAGAAGTACAAGCGCAAGGCCCAGCAGCGCCGCCGCCGCCGCTGATCCCCCGATCCGGGTCAAAGACCCTGGTCACTGGGTCAAAGACCTCGGTCGCTGGATCAAAGACCCTGGTCAAAAGACCGGTAGGTCAGAGCCTCGGCAATCGCTTCTGCGTTGATCCGGTCCTCTCCGGCCAGGTCGGTGATCGTCTGGGCAACCCGCAACAGGCGTGCTCCAGCCCGGGCGCTCAGCTGCCGCTGCTGGAGTGCGGCCTCCCAGGTGCTGAAGGCCTCGCTGTCGAGCTGCACCACCTGCTCCAGCTGGCCACCGGGGATGCGGCTGTTGGTGCAGCCCGAGGGGTTGCGATCAGCCATCCGCAACCGGGCTCTGCTGACCCTCTGTCGCACGTCGGCCGTTGATTCAGGAGTTGATTGGGCTGCCGTGGCGGAGGTTGATTCTTCGGTGCGGGCCTGGCGGCTGCGGAAGGGGGCCGTGAGCGCCTCGCTCGATGGCCGGCGCATCACCACCTGCAGGTCAATCCGATCCAGCAGCGGCCCGGACAGCCGGCCCCAGTAGCGCCGCCGCAGGCCTTCGCCGCAGCTGCAGTGGCGGTCCGGATCCCCAAACCAGCCGCAGGGGCAGGGGTTTGAGGCGGCCACCAGGGTGATCCGACAGGGGAAGCGGGTCCGTTGGCGGGCGCGGTGGATCCACACCTCTCCGTCTTCCAGGGGCTGGCGCAGCTGGTCGAGCACCGCGCGGCGAAATTCGGCCAGCTCATCGAGAAACAGCACCCCATGGTGAGCGAGGGCCAGTTCCCCGGGCCGGGGCTGGGCTCCGCCTCCGATCAACCCGGGGGCGGAGCAGCTGTGGTGGGGGCTTCGAAAGGGGCGGGTCTGCAGCAGGCCCTGGCTGCTGTCCAGCAATCCGGCCACCGAGTGGATTGCCGTCAGCTCAAGGGCTTCAGCGGGATCGAGCGGCGGCAGCAGCCCTGCGAGGCGCTGGGCCAACATTGTCTTGCCGCTGCCAGGCGGGCCGCAGAGCAGCAGGTGGTGACCTCCGGCCGCGGCGATCTCCAGGGCGCGGCGCCCATGGGCCTGTCCCTTCACGTCGGCGAGATCCCCGGCCGCCGGCCCGGGCGGGACCAGCTGGGGCATGGAGGATCCCTTGCTGGCCCGGTTGGGTGCCTGGGGATGCTGCAGCCGCCACAGCACCTGGCCCAGAGTGCTCGCCCCCCACACCTGCAGCCCCTTCACCAGGGCGGCCTCCCAGGCATTGGCTTCGGGCACCACCAGGGCCCTGGCGCCGTGCTGGTGGGCCGCGATGGCGATGGCAAGAACGCCCCGGATCGGCCGCAGCGCTCCGTCCAGGCCCAGCTCGGCGGCACTCCACACCCCGGCGCAACAGGCCTCGTCCAGCTGACCGCTGGCCAGCAGCAGCCCCAGGGCAATCGGCAGGTCGAACCCCGGCCCCTCCTTGCGCAGGTCGGCCGGGGCCAGGTTCACCACCACCCGCGTCAGGGGCACCTTCAAGCCGCTGTGGCGCAGGGCGGAGCGCACCCGCTCCCGGGCCTCCTGCACCGCCGCGTCGGCCAGACCCACCAGCTGCAGGCCCGGCAATCCCGGGGCGAGATCCACCTCCACCAGCACGGGTCTGGCGTCCAGTCCCCGCAGCGCTGCGGTCTTGCACCGTGCCAACATCACGCCTTCGGCCACTACAGCGTTAGTGCCCGATCTGTCTCACCCCACCCCTCCGCGACGCCCCCTGCTGCGATGGCCAGCTCCGCCGATCCGGCCCCGACTGACACGATCTTTGCGCGCATTCTCCGCGGCGAGATCCCGTGCGATCAGGTGTATGCCGACGAGCACTGTCTGGCCTTTCGCGATGTGGCCCCCCAGGCCCCGGTGCATGTGCTGGTGATCCCCCGGCAGCCCATCACCCAGTTGTCCGAGGCCTCGGAGGAGCACCAGCAGCTGCTGGGCCATCTGTTGCTGGTGGCCGCGCGGGTGGCGCGCCAGGAGGGTCTGGAGTCGTTCCGCACCGTGATCAACAGTGGCGCCGAGGCCGGGCAAACCGTGTTCCACCTCCACGTGCACGTGATGGGTGGGCGTCCCCTGGCCTGGCCGCCGGGCTAGGTGCCAGCCCAGCCACAATGCCCTGACCTGAGCCGCTCCATGAATCCCCTCAAGGCCCTCCGCGCTCAGCTGGCCAAGCTGCAGCGCCTGGCCCAGCCCTACTTCCTGCCGGTGGACGACAGCCAGGGCTGGCAGTTTCTGCTGCTCGTGGTGGCCCTGCTCGCGGTGGTGGTGGGCAGCACCCTGCTGCTGCTCACCGGCGTGCTGGCCCTGAGCGGAGCCCTGATTCCCGAGTTGCGCAGTCGCTTCCTGCCGGGTGTGCCTGAGCAGGTGGCCGCCATCTGGCGCAGCCCGATCGGCCCGCTGGTGATGGTGCTTCTGACCGGAGGCCTGGGCTGTTTCGTGGCGCTGCGCAGCAAGTTGCGTCAGGGCCGCTGGCTGCCATGGCTGCTGATGGGGGTGATCACCTTGCTGATCCTGGTGATCAATGGAATCAATGTGGGAATCAGCTATATCGCCCGCAACATTGAAAATGCTCTGGTGGCCTACAAGGCCGATGAGTTCTGGAAGATCGTTGCGATCTATGCCTTCTGCCTGGTGTTGGCCTTGCCGATCCGGGCGATCCAGAGCTATCTGATTCCGAAACTCGGCCTGCTATGGCGGGAATGGCTGAGTGGACGCCTGCTGGGCCGCTATCTCTCCAACCGCGCCTACTACGTTCTGAACCCGAATGATGAATCGCTGGAAGAAATCGACAACCCCGATCAGCGGATTTCCCAGGATGCGGCCAGCTTCACTGGGACGAGTCTGAGTGTCACAGTCGAGATCATCTCGGCGCTGTTGACCTTTGTCAGCTTCATTATTGTGCTGTGGACCATCAGCGATCAACTCGCACTGGTCCTGCTGGCCTACTCCGTAGGCGGCACTGCGCTGATTGTGTTCGCCAGTCGCAAGCTGGTGAATCTGAACTATCAGCAGCTCAAGCTCGAAGCCGATTTCCGCTACGGGCTTGTTCACATCCGTGACAATGCCGAAGCAATTGCCTTCTATCGCGGTGAACAGCAGGAAGCCCGTGAGGCAGAGCGTCGGCTGGGCGGAGCGATTCGCAATTACGACCGCCTGATCATCTGGGAGGCGCTGATCAGTGTGATTCAGCGCTCCTACGACTACTTCTCCCGTTTTCTGCCCTGGTTGGTGATCGCGCCGATCTATTTCGCCAAAGAGGTGGATTTCGGTGTGTTCGGCCAGGCAAGCATCGCCTTCAGTCAGGTGCTGTTTTCGGTCAGCTACATCGTGAACAACATCGATCGACTGGCCGCCTTCTCCGCGTCGATCAGCCGTCTGGAGGGGTTCCAGGGCAAGGTCGATTCCATCGGCACGGAGGCTGCCGCTCTGGCGGTGCAGCTCGAAGCCACCAGCCGCGGTCGCGACGACGGCACGATCCTGGTGAGTCACGTGGATCTGGTGCCACCCCGTACCAACCGCACCCTGATCCGCGATCTCAGCCTCGAAGTGGATCGGCACCAGCGCCTGTTGGTGGTCGGCCCTTCAGGCTGCGGTAAAACCTCCTTCCTGCGCATGGTGAGCGGGCTGTGGCCGCCAGCGGCCGGCCGGGTGGAGCGGCCGAGTGAAGGGGAGCTGCTGTTCATCCCCCAGAAGCCCTACATGCTGCTGGGCAGCCTGCGCGAACAGCTCTGTTATCCCCTGCCCCCGGATCGGTTCAGTGACGACCAGCTCCGCCATGTGCTCGAGCAGGTGCGGCTGCCCGACCTGGTGAAGCGCTACCCCGACCTCGACATCATTCAGGACTGGCCCCGGCTGCTCTCCCTGGGTGAGCAGCAGCGCCTGGCCTTTGCCCGGCTGCTGCTCAATTCCCCTCGCTTTGTGGTGCTCGATGAGGCCACCAGTGCCCTGGATGTGGCCACCGAGCGGCACCTTTACAGCCTGCTCGCCGAGCGCGACATGGCCTTTGTGAGCGTGGGACACCGCCCGACCCTCACCGCTTTCCACGACACCGTGCTGGAGCTGGATGGTTGTGGCAACTGGCGCCTGTTGCCCGCGGCCGGCTATGACGTTGGCCGCCACGCCTGATCTGTTGTCTGATTCCGTGCCCGATCCCATGCCTGAAGCAACCCCGGCCACCAGTGCCAGCGCCACCAGTGCCACCACCCACGACGTGCCGGCCTTCGGCTGGAGCGGCTACGCCGAGCGGGTCAATGGCCGCTTCGCCATGGTGGGCTTTGCCGCCGTGCTGCTGATCGAGGCCCTCAGCGGCGAAACCTTCCTGCACTGGGCCGGCCTCGTGCCCTGATCAGGGGATCTGCACCAGGTCCACCTGCCAGAGGCCGCCCCGGCTCACCTGCACGGCGAGTTGGCGGCCATCGGCCTGAAGCTGCACCTGGCGGGGAACGCCGCTCGGCACCATGGCGATCGGCTGCAGGCTCTGCAGTGAGCGCCGGTAGAGCACCAACTCGGTGCGACCCTCCAGCTGTCGCACCAGGGTGATCCGCTCCCCCGCCGCATCGACGCTGACGCTCACCGGCTGGGCATCGGCCCGGTTGAGCCCTGGCAGGGGTACGGGCTGCTGCCGGTCAAGATCGAGCAGCAGCACCTGTTCACGCCCGCCCCGGCCGCTGATCAGGGCCAACCAGCGCCCGGCCAGGGCTGGATCCCGGTTGGCGCCCAGGGCTTCGATCCGGCCGTTGAGCGGCCCGATGGGCATCGGCATCGGGCCCAGGCAGCCTGCCAGCAGCAGCCCCAGAACGGTGGCGGGCAGAAGCGATTTCATGGCGTGGTGCCCAGCCCGCCGCCCTGGAGGGCGATTCCGCCGGGCAGGTCGGGCTCCAGCAGGTTGCTCAGGTCATACAGCTGCACCCGCCACTGGCCTGCCTGGGCCACCTGCACGGCCAGCCGGCGCCCGTCCGGCGCCAGGCTGAGCCGCACGGCGGTGCGATCGGCGGGGAGGGGTAGCCGATGCAGGGCCCCGGTGGCCCGGTCCTCGATCAGCGGCAGCCGCTGGTTGCCCTGCTGCACCAGGGCGGCGACATAGCGCCCGTTCCAGCTCAGCGAGGGAGAGCTGTGGGGCTGGTGATTCTGGAAGTGGCGCAACCGCACAACCCGCCCGCTGGGCTGCTCCTGCAGCAGCAGGGTGGCGCGACCGCCGCGCTCCACCACGGTGACCAGCCAGCGTCCCTGGCCACTGAGGGCCGGCTCCTGACGGCTGTTGCTGTTGAGCAGTCCGGTAGGTCCGGCGGCGTTGCGGCGTGGCAACCAAGCCCCTGCTTCACAGCCGGACAGCAGACACATCAGGGCTCCTGCCAGTCCGGCAGTCAGCTGCCGACCCGGCGTGATGGCGCAGGGGCGAGTGGCCCCCGGCCGATGGTTCGCAGCGGAGGGGGTCAGTCGTCGAAGCGCGAGCTGTTGTCCCGCGGGCGGGGCTGGGGACTGGTGGAGGGTTTCACCGGCGTGAAGTCGGCATCGCTGATGGCATCAGCCTTGCTGATGGGCGAGCCCTGGGGCACGCCGGCAGGCCCGCGGGGCGCCGGTGCCATCGAGGCGCCAGCGCCATCCGGGGGGCTGGTGCGTCGCGTTGAACGGGGCATGACTTCGCTGGCGGCCACAGGTCGGCTGCCACGACGGGGCTCAGAGGCACTGTCGCGCTCGCGCCGGCGGGCACCGAAATCAGCGGCCGGGCGAGTGGTGCTGCCGGCGGCGCTGTAGCGGCTGCGGTCGGGGCGCTCTGGGATGTCGCTGGCCGGGGTCTGGGCGGTCCAATCGTCCTGGGCGGGGCGACGGCTGGCTGCCCGCTCGGGGATGGCGGCACGGCTGGGGCGGCGCGCCCGGTAGAAGTCGTCGTCGTCTGCCTCGTCCTCGCGAGAGGGAATCCGCCGGCGCAGGGGCTGGGGCTCATCGAAGCGATCAACCTCGCTGTCGCCCCAGGCGCGTCCACCCATGCGCGGACGATTGGGCCCGGGCGCCGGCATCGGTTCGTCGTCGTCGAAGTAGGACGATCGCCGGGCCTGCTCGGTGGTCACCCCCCGCAGCCGCACGCTCTCGTAGGCGAAGAAGACGGTGGTGCCAGCGAGCAGAAACTGACCGAACTGCAGGATCGGATCGAGGCGCCAACCCTGGAAGAAGAGGATCCCGCCACAGAGGAGTCCCACCGCGGCGAAGAAGACGTCGTAGTCGCGGGCCAGGGCAGGCTTGAAGCTGCGCATGAAATAGAGCAGCGCGCCGCCCACCGCCAGCACGATGCCCACGATGCTGGCCCAATTCAGGCTGGCATTAACCACGGTGTTTCACCCGTCGGACCGTTGCGTCACTGTAGGCAGCTGGGCCCGGCCCGGCAGAGGTGCCTGCGCCTGCCCAGGGACTGGGGCTCAGAGGCGCCGGTCGAGGCGGTCGTTCTGGCTGATCAGCACCAGGGCGATGGTGATCGGCACCACCACGATCACGGCACCCCAGACGAGGCTGCTCAGGAAGTTGGCGAGGGAAGGCGTCATGGCGGGGCCAGCTCTCAGGCGTCAAGCGTCGCGGAATCCTAGGCAGTGGCGGCGGCTTCCTACGCTGCAGGGCCAGCTGCTTAGAGCTTTGTGACGGCCCTGCCCCCCTCTCCCCCGTCCTGGTTGCCAGTGCTGTCAGGGCTGCACCTGGTTCTGGGGTTGGGGCTGGCGCTCTGGACCCTGCTGTTCCTGTTCCGGATCGTGCTCACCTGGTATCCGCAGGTGGATCTGAGCCGCGGTGCGATGCGCCTGATCGGGGCCCCGACCGAGCCGGTGCTCGCCGCCACGCGCCGCCTGATCCAGCCCATCGGCGGGGTCGATGTCACACCGGTGGTGTGGGTGGGCCTGCTCAGCCTGGTGCGCGAGCTGCTGGTGGGTCAGCAGGGGTTGGTCAGTCAGGTGCTGTTGCGCGCCCAGGCAGGTTTGGTGGGCTGAGCCGGCCAGGTCGGAGCCGCTTCAGCTGCCCGGCTGGGGCAGCATCTCCTGCTCAACAAACTTGGTGTGCACATCGCCGGCCAGAAATTCCGGGCGGTCCAGCAGCTGCAGGTGAAAGTCGATCGTGGTGGGGATGCCCGTGACCGCGCATTCCGAGAGGGCCCGCCGCAGCCGCTTGAGGGCGTGCTCGCGATCGGTGCCCCATACGATCACCTTGCCGATCAGGGAGTCGTAGAAGGGCGGGATCTCATAGCCCGTGTACACGTGGCTGTCGACCCGCACGCCCGGGCCGCCGGGGGGGAGCCAGCCGGTGATCTTGCCAGGGGCGGGGCGGAAGTTCTGGCGGGGGTCTTCGGCGTTGATGCGCACCTCGATGGCGTGGCCGCAGAGCTTGATCTGATCCTGGGTCACGGAGATCGGCTCGCCGCCCGCGATGCGGAGCTGTTCGGCGATCAGGTCGACGCCGGTCACCATCTCGGTGACCGGATGTTCCACCTGAATGCGGGTGTTCATCTCCATGAAGTAGAAGGCGCCGCTGCGGTCGACCAGGAATTCCACGGTGCCGGCGCCCTCGTAGCCGATGGTGCGCGCGGCGGCCACGGCGGCTTGGCCCATCTGGCGGCGCAGGTCGGCGTTGATGGCCACGCTGGGGGCCTCTTCCAGCAACTTCTGGTGACGGCGTTGGATCGAGCAGTCGCGCTCGCCCAGGTGCACCACGTTGCCGTGGCGATCGGCCAGCACCTGCACCTCCACGTGCCGGGGGCGGTCGATGAATTTCTCCATGTACAGGCCGGGGTTGCCGAAGGCGGCCTCCGCTTCGCCCTGCGCCGCCTTGAACAGGTTCTCGAGCTGGTCTGCAGCGGGCACCAGGCGCATGCCCCGGCCGCCGCCGCCGGCGGTGGCCTTGATCATCACCGGGAAGCCCATGTCCGCCGCCAGCCGGCGGGCTTCGTCCACGCTCTGCAGCAGCCCTTCGCTGCCGGGGATGGTGGGCACGCCCACCTGCTGCATGGTGGCCTTGGCCGTGGATTTATCGCCCATCGAGCGGATCGCCTGGGGCGATGGGCCCACGAAGGTGATGCCGTGGTCGGCGCAGATCTCGGCGAAGCGGTCGTTTTCGGCCAGGAACCCGTAGCCAGGGTGGATGGCGTCGGCGCCTCTGGAGGTGGCCGCCGCCAGGATGTTGGGGATGTTGAGGTAGCTCTTGCTGCTGGGCGCCTCGCCCACGCACACAGCTTCATCGGCGAGCTGCACGTGCAGGGCGTTCTTGTCCACCGTGCTGTAGACAGCCACCGTGGGGATGCCCAGCTCCCGGCAGGTGCGCAGGATCCGCAGGGCAATTTCGCCACGGTTGGCGATCAGCAACTTGCCGATGGACATCCGCGGCGACTCAGCTGATACAGGCCAGGTCGGACTGTATCAGTGCTGCCAGAGCCGGCTTTCCAGGGGGTTCCCGGAGGGGCGATGGGTATATTGCTCAGACCGGAGCGCTTCCAGCGGTCCGAACCACATGCGGATGTGGTGGAATTGGTAGACACGCACGTTTGAGGGGCGTGTGGCTTCGGCCTTGCGAGTTCAAGTCTCGCCATCCGCATTTCTTTTTTCCGGCTCTCGCCGCTGATGGATCCAGCGCCGGTGTCGATCGTGCTCGTGAGCAACGGCCCCGGGGAGCTCTCCACCTGGGTACGGCCCCTGGCCCTGCGGCTGCATCGTCTGATGCCGCTGCGCCCCGCGGTGGCTGACGCCGCTTGCAGCCTGCAGCTGGTGCTGGTGCCTTGCCCCAATGGCACGGGCCGGGAGCACCACGCTGCCGGAGCCTGGGGGCTGTTCGAGCGCATCGTGCCGGCCCGGCAGTTTTGGGAGCTCCTGCTGCGACCCCAGCGCTTCGGCCCCTGGAGCCCCCAGGGGGTGGTGGTGTTTCTGGGTGGTGATCAGTTCTGGACGGTGCTGCTCTCGGCGCGCCTGGGCTACCGGCACCTGACCTATGCCGAATGGGTGGCCCGCTGGCCCCGTTGGAACGATCGGATTGCGGCGATGGGGCCCCTGGCGGCCGGTCGCCTGGCCCCGCGCTGGGCCGAGCGCTGCACGGTGGTGGGCGATCTGATGGCCGATCTGTCGGAGTCGGCCCGCAGCGATGCGCCGTTGCCGGAGGGCGAGTGGGTGGCCCTGCTGCCGGGCTCCAAGCGGGCCAAGTTGCGGGTGGGCGTTCCGTTTCTGCTGGAGACGGCCGATCGCCTCGCGGTGCTGCGACCGGCCTGCCGTTTTCTGCTGCCCCTGGCCCCCACCACCAGCGTGGAGGATCTGCTCGTCCAGGCCGGTACGGCCAATCCGATCGCCCGCGCCTACCGATCCGGTGTGCCGCGGCTGCTGGGTCCAGACCTGCTGGAGACGCCGGCCGGCACCCAGCTGCGGCTGGTGCGTGAAAATCCGGCCCACAGCGCCCTGAGCCAATGCGCCCTGGCCCTGACCACCGTGGGGGCCAACACGGCGGAGCTGGCGGCCCTGGGGGTGCCGATGTTGGTGCTGGTGCCCACCCAGCACCTGCACGTGATGCAGGCCTGGGATGGCTTGGCCGGCCTGGTGGGGCGGCTGCCGCTGCTGCGTTGGCTGTTTGGGGTGCTGCTCACAGCCTGGCGACTGCGTCACCGGGGTTTGATGGCCTCCCCCAACATCTCCGCCGGCCGCATGCTGGTGCCCGAGCGGGTGGGGGCAATCACCCCGGAGATCATTGCCGCCGAGGCCGCCGACTGGCTGGCGGCACCCGAACGCCTGCAGGGCATGCGTGCCGATCTGCGCGGCCTGCGCGGCCAGCCGGGGGCGGTGGCCAGCCTGGCGGCCCTGGTGCAGG
Source organism: Cyanobium sp. (assembly GCA_044371095.1). Lineage (GTDB taxonomy): Bacteria > Cyanobacteriota > Cyanobacteriia > PCC-6307 > Cyanobiaceae > Cyanobium_A. Next base: position 6,707 of record JBILUH010000034.1, on the reverse strand, counting down.
AGCTGCTCCCCCCCGAACCGAGTGGCTCCTGAGCTGGTCAACCCCTGAGCTGACCGGTCTCGGCCCAGGTGCCTAAGGTTGCCGCCAGCGTTCTGATCAACCCGATGGCCGATGCCGCCAGCACCCCCGATCCCTCGGCCTGCGGCCTCGACAGCGGCCTGGCCCGTGGGGCCAGCGAGGAGCAGTGGCGCGAGAAGCTCACGCCCGAGCAGTTTCGGATTGCGCGCCAGGGTGGCACTGAGCGGGCCTTCACCGGTGCCTACTGGAACCACAAGGGCACCGGGATGTACCACTGCGTCTGCTGCGATGCCGAGCTCTACAGCAGTGCCACCAAATTTGATTCGGGTACCGGCTGGCCCAGCTTCTGGGATGGGGTGAAGGCGGGGTCCATCAGCACCCATACCGACAGCTCCCACGGCATGGTCCGCACTGAAATCCGCTGCGCCAACTGCGACGCGCACCTGGGTCACGTGTTCAACGACGGGCCGGCACCCACGGGCCAGCGCCACTGCGTCAATTCAGCCTCGCTGGCCTTTCGGGAGCGCTGAGGGGCGGACGCTTTCTCCGTCCTTCACCAGGGGTCAGGCAGGTCCTCGGCGTCCACGTCGAGGGGTTCGCGCGAGGGTGTGGGGGCTGGCCGGCGCTCCGGTTGCCGGGCTTCCAGGGGGCGCCTCTCAACGGGACGGGGCTCGAGCGGCCGCCGTGGGCTCCCGTAGCGGCTCTCGTCATCACGGGATTCCCCATACCGGGACTCCTCCTCATCGAGATAGCGGCGCTGGCGCAGCGGTTCCCGTTGACGCTGGGCGTCGAGTTCGACGTAATCGAGCTCCTCTTCGGGCTCCACGGCCCGGCTGGTGGCCGGCTGGATGCGGCGCTGTTCCTGCACCGCCGGTTGGCCGGCAGCGAGCTGGTTTTCCACCGGCACCATGCCGCTGCGGTAGCGCTCCCGCTCCTCCTGCTCCCAGCTGGGCCCTCCGATGCCGAGCTTTTCCAGCAAACCGGAGCCCAGTTGCTTGAGCTTGTCTTCGGCGCCCTCGTAAACAATGATTCGATCGGGGCCGCTGCTGACGATCTCCTCGACCGTGAGTTCCCAGGTGCTCAGCACGCCCTCGCCGAGCAGGGGCACCCCCAGGGCGCCGATCACCAGCGTGGCCAGCTCTCCGGTTTCGATGTCGAAGCTGAAGCCGAGTACCCGGCCCAGCTGGTCGCCCGCCTCGGTGATCACCTGGCAGTTGATCACCTTGCCGTAGCGGTCCGGGTTGAAGCCCTCCGCCAGCGAATCAGCGGAATCCACCAGGATCACGTCACCCACCTGACGGATCCGGTCGAGGGGCATCCAGCGGGGCAGCCCCGGCAGGAAACGGGTCAGCGGGTTGTCGCGCAGACCCAGCGCCACCACTTCGCGCCGGTCGAGGTCCACCACCACTTCGCCCACGACGCCCAGCCGCCGGCCGGTGTCGCGGGTGATCACCTGGGTGCCCATCAGCTCGGAGCGCAGCCAGAGGCGATCGCTCGGGGCGGCTGCTCCGAGATCAGCAGAGGGGGGAGTGGAGGATGTCAAAGAAAGGGTCGTGCCCGTGGCCCAGTCGGCCCATTGTGGCCCACCTGGCTCGACGGGGAAGGGGGCCGGTGGCTCAGGCGGCGGGCGGTAACCCGACCACCTGGGTGTGGGCGCCCCGGGCCTGGGTGACGCCGATGGTGCGGGTGGCGGCGGCGATCATCGGGCGCCGGTGACTCACCACCATGAACTGGGCCTGGTCGGCCTGGCTGGCGATCAGGGCGGCGAGGCGCTCCACGTTGACGCCGTCGAGGAAGCTGTCCACCTCGTCGAGGGCATAGAAGGGCGACGGGCGGAAGCGCTGCAGGGCAAACAGGAAGCTCAGGGCGGTGAGGGATTTCTCGCCGCCGCTCATCGCATTGAGGCGCCGCACCGCCTTGCCCTTGGGGTGGGCTACCAGGGTGAGACCGCCCTCCAGGGGAGCCTCGGGATTTTCCAGTTGCAAGTGGCCTTCGCCATCGGAGAGGCCCGCGAAGATCGTGCGGAAGTGGCCATCCACCGCCGTGAAGGCCTCCAGAAAGGCCTCCTGGCGCAGGGTCGCCACGGTTTCGATGCGGAGCAGCAGCTCCTCGCGTTCCTTGCTGAGCACCTCCAGCCGCTCCGCCAGCTCCGCCAGGCGGCTTTCGAGTTGCTCCAGCTCTTCGAGGGCCAGCATGTTCACCGGTTCGAGGGCCTCCATCCGCGCCTGCAGGCTGCGCAACCCGGCCTGCAGGGCCTCCAGACCGGCCTCACGCACGTCGTCGGGGATCTCCGGCAGCGGATCGGGCAGCTCCCGCTCCAGTTGGGCGAGGCGCAGCTGGTCGCCGCGCAGCTGCTCCGCCAGCGACTCCAGCTCCTCGCTCAGGCGCTGCACCTCCCATTGCCGCTGTTGCAGGGCCTGACGCTGGGCTGCCAGCTGGGCTTCGGCGGCATCGCGGGCCCGGCGCCGCTCGCCGAAACGGGTCTGCAGCTCCTGTTGCTGGGCCTCGAGGGTGCTGCGGCGCTCCTGGTCGGCCTGGTGCTGCTCCTTCCAGCGGGCCCGCTCCGCCACCAGCGCGTTCACGGCGCTCACCAGCCGCTGCTCATCGCCGGCCAGGGCGTCGAGCTGGTTGCGCAGCCGCTCGGCAGCCAGGGCCCGTTCGCGCCGGGCCGCCAGCAGGTCATCGCGTTGGTGGCGGGCGGCGGCCAGGGCGGAGTCGGCGGCTTCCAGCTCGCTCTGCAGCCCCTGCCAGCGGGCGGCATCGCCCGAGGCCTGCACCGCAGCTTCGGCCTGCTCGAGGGCCGTCCGTTGCTGCTGCAGAGGGCTGAGGATCGTCTCCAGCTCCTGCTGGCGCTGCAGATCCGCCTGCAGCGTGTTCTGGAGCTGGCTGAGGCGACTGCCCAGCTGCCGCTGGCGTTGCAGCTGGGGGGCCAGGGCGCGCTGGGCGGCGCTGCGCTCGGCCTCCAGGGCTGCCTGCCGTTGCTGGTGCTCCAGCAGCTGGGGGCGCAGGGCCTCGAGCTGTTGGCCCAGCTCGGCTTCCTTGCGGCGGCAGGCCAGCAGGCTCTCGCCCAGCTCCAGCAAGCGCTGGCGCAGGGGAGCGGCCTCGTCCCCCTCCTGGGCGCGACCGAAGCTGAGCTGGCCACCCCGCTGCTGCAGGCTGCCGCCGGTCATGGCGCCGCTCTTCTCCAGCAATTCGCCATCGAGGGTCACGGCCCGGCAGCGGCCCAGCGTGTGCCGGGCGTTGGCCAGGCTGTCGAACACCAGGGTGTCCCCGAAGACGTAGCGGAACACCTCGGCGTAGACGGGCTCGTGGCGCACCAGATCGACCGCCTTGCCGATCAGTCCGGTGCTGCCAGCTCCCCCAGCGCCGCCCCGCTGCAGGGCCGCTCCTGAGCTGGCACCACCGCCGGAGCCCCCCCGGATCTTGTTGAGCGGCAGGAAGGTGAGCCGGCCGGCCCGGCGGCTCTTGAGCAGCTCGATCGCCCGGGCGGCGATCCGGTCGTCGTCGACCACGACCTGGCCGAGGCGACCACCGGCGGCCACTTCCAGCGCCAGGCGTACCCGTTCTTCGACCTCGCCGAGCTGGGCCACGGGCCCGTGGATGCCGTCGAGGCCGGCCTCCAGCAACACCCGCAGGGCCCCGGTGCCGCGGCTTTCCTGCAGGGTGTCGCGGCGGCTGTCGAGCCGGGCGATCTCCCGCTCCAGCTGGGTCTGCTCCTGCTCCAGCCGGCTGCGGGTGCGCTGCTGCAGGGCCAGGGCTTCGGCCAGCTCCTGCACCTGCTGTTGCTCCCGGCGGGTGGCCTCCAGCACGTGCTGCCAGTCGCTCTCGGTGGCCTCCAGCTGCTGCTGGCCGCTGCGATGGCTGAGGCCCTCCTGCTGCTCCTCCTTCCGCAGTTCGGCCAGTCGCTCCTGGTGCTGCCGCAGCCGTTCCTGCAGCTGCTGGCGCTCCGCCTCCAGGGGGCCCAGCTGGTCGGCCAGTCGCTGGCGGGCCAGGCTGCGCTGCTGTTGTTCCTCCAGCCAGCTGCCGGAGCGGCCCGCCACCTCGCCCAGCCGGCGGCGGGAGAGTTCCACGGCGGCTTCAGCGCTGCGGCAGGACGCCTCAGCGGCCTCCAGGGCGGCCTGGTCGGCGGTGTCGTCGAGGGCCCGTTGCTGCTGGCGCAGGTCGCCCTGGCTGCGGGCCAGCTCCTGGCGTTGGCGCTGCAGGGCTTCGGCGTCGCGCTGGTGTTTCTCGGCCTGGCGGGCCAGTTCGCGGTCGCTGGCCTCCAGGCCCGCCAGCTCGGCCTGCACGGAAAGCAGCTGGTCTTCGCCCAGGGCTTTCACCTCGGCCTGGAGCTGTTCGAGAGCGGTGGCGGCTGCGGTCAGCGCCCCTTCGCCGGCGGTGATGGCCTCGCGCTCACCCTGTTGCTGGACGGCGAGGGTTTCGCGGCGGCGCAGCAGGGCCGCCAGGCCCGCCTGGGCGGCTTCGAAGGCCAGCACCTGCTCCTGCAGTCGGGCGCTGTGGTGGCGTTGGCGCAGGTCTTGATAGGTGCGGGCCTTGGCGCAGTCGCGCTCCAGTTTCTGGCGGGAGCTGAGCAGCTCCTGCTGCACGATCGCGCAGCGCTCCTGGCGCTCCTGCACTTCATCGAGCTTGCCGCGCGTCTGCTCGATGCGGGAATCGAACAGGGCGACGCCGGCCAGCTCATCGATGATGCCGCGACGGTCGCGGGCGCTCATCGAGACGATGCGGGTCACGTCGCCCTGCATCACCACGTTGCTGCCCTCCGGATCCACCCGCAGGCGTCGCAGCTGGCTCTGCAGTTGCTGCAGGTTGCAGGGCACGCCATCGGCGCTGAAGCTGCTGGCGTAGGTGCCGCCGGGGGCCACCCGCAGCCTCCGGCTCACGGTCCATTCGGTCTGACCGGGCTTGATCCAGGGGCCCTCCTCGGGGGGCTCCAGGCCCGTCTCAGCCTCATCGGGTTCCCACGCGCTGAGGTCGAAGCGCACGCTCACCGAGGTTTCGGCGGCCTTGCCCGCCCGCAGCATGGCGCTGTTGATCAGATCGGGCAGGCGATCGGCGCGCATGCCGCGGCTGCTGGCCAGGCCCAGGCAGAACAGCACCGCATCCAGGATGTTGCTCTTGCCGGAGCCGTTCGGTCCGGTGACCACCGTGAACCCTTCTTCCAGCGGGATCGTCATCGACCCGCCGAAGGACTTGAAATGCGTGAGCTCGACCTGATTGATGTGAACCAACAGGCCCGTGCCCCGAGCAGCAGAAATGTAGCGGAGGGTTTCGCAAGCTCAACCCCCTCCTTAGGTTGAGGGTTGCGCTGCGACGTCGCCCCTCTCTCCATGACAGCCGAGACGCCTCCCCGCGTCGCCAGCCCCGAGGGCTTCCGCGACCGTTTCGAGACCCTGATTCCCACCATCCAGCGGGAGTGGCCCGCCGTGGCCCGTCAGACCCTCGAGGCCACCCGCGGCAGCTTTGATGAGGTGGTGGAGGTGATCGCCAGCCAAACCGGCCGCACCGCCACGGTGGTGAAGGATCAGCTGCTGGAGCTGCTGGAGGTGGCCGGCGACCAGACCAGCCGCCTGGCCGACAACCTGGCGCCGATGGAAGCCCAGCTCGAGAGCCTGCTCGATGAGCTGAACGCCACACTGCGGCCCCGCATCGAGAAGCCCGTGCGCGAGCGACCGCTGCTGGCGATCGGCATTGCCACGGGCGTGGGGGTGGTGCTGGGCCTGCTGTTGGCCTCGGGCCGGCGCTCGGCATGACGGATCGGAACGGGCCGGGGCCATCCCAGGAGCCGGGGCTGTCCCAGGACGGGGAGCGGCGCAGCGGCGTGGCCGGGGTTGCGGCCGGCCGGGTCGGCGCCCTGATGACCTCGGTGATGGACCTGCATGTGCGCATCGCCCTGCAGGAGGTGGACCGGGAGAAGCGGCGGCTGATCAGCGGCGCCCTGCTGCTCAGCGGCGGGCTGACCCTGCTGCTGCTGGCCCTGATCGGCGCTGAGCTGGCGCTGCTGCTGTGGCTGCACGAGGCCCAGGGCCTCAGCTGGATCCACGCCGCCCTGGCCGTGGCCGCCCTCGATCTGGTGCTGGCCGGGGTGTTTCTACGGGTCGGTGGTCAACTGGTCAAGGGCCCCTATCTGCCCCAGACCACCGCCGGCCTGAGCAAAACCACACGGGCGATCCTGGGCCGTTGAGGATCAGCGGATCTCGTAGTGCAGCCAGCGGCAGTCGATGCCGCCGTTGCTGATCGGCATGCGGCGGCTGGCTTTCATCTTCAGGGCGCCGGTGAGCTCGGGATTGCCGCTCAGCAGCCAAAGGCTCCAGCCGCTGCAGCGCTCCTTCACCATCCGGCCCAGGTCGGCGTAGAGCGGTTCGAGGGCGTCCCGTTCGCCGATGCGCTCGCCGTAGGGCGGGTTGCACACCAGGATGCCGGGGCCTGGGGGCGGCTGAAAATCGCGGCAGTCGCCCAGGCGCAGATCGAGCGCCCGCGCCACGTCGGCGGCCTGGGCATTGCTGCGGGCCTGCTCCAGCACGACGGGATCCTGCTCCATGCCCACGATCGGGGGCATGGTCTCGCCGCTGGCGAGGGGCAGGGCGGCGGCGGCTTCGCGCTCCCGCTGCCAGAGCTGGGGGTCGAAGTCGGGCCAGCGCTCCAGGGCGAAGCGACGGCCCAGCCCCGGTGCCAGCCCCAGGGCCAGCCGT
>JBILUH010000033.1:0-24444 GCA_044371095.1 Cyanobium sp. | reverse complement strand
CGGAGTTTCTGCCGAAAAGTAGCGAGATGTGGCCGAATGAAACTTGATCCGCCCTGAAACTGTTCACTGCAAACGAATTGAGATCCAAGCGCCTCTATCCGGGCTTGTTGCTCAGAGCTTCCTTAGCGATTCTTTTCAAAGGGGTGCAATGCAGGCCTTGTTCTTCGGGATAGTTGGTTATAGCGTTGCGCCTATATTCAGGGAGTCGCTTATGGCCAGCGTCAATCATGCGTTAGTTGCTGCCTCCCGGCTTCAAGCCATGATGCGCAAGCCTCAGCGCATCACCATCACCCTGCCGTGGGCGCTGTATCAAGCTCTTGTTCAGGAAAGCGGTCGCCAGGGTCGCTCGATGTCCAATCTGGCGAGCTTCCTGTTGGAGCGTGATTGCGGGTTCACTGCACGTGAGGAAGGCTGAGGCCCGTTTGTCTTCGATGAGGTCGTCGGGCGGTGTCGATCAGCAGGTTGTGCATCAGCTCGCTGGTGCTGATCAGCAGATGGGCCATCCAGGCCCCCGTCAGCCGGGGCTCGGCGACGGCATCGCCGCGGCTCCTGCCGATGACTTGCTTGATCTCCGCCAATTCACGGTTGATGTTGCGGACCATCGCTTCTGTGGTCTCGCGTGGTGATGGCGGGAAAGGGTTGTCCATTGCTCCCCACTCTGCCTGCAGCACGGTCCGGATGGGTGCTGAGTGATGCCAAGTGCGCCAGTCCCGATGTCGCCGTCTCTGGCAGCCTGGTGCCATGTTCTGGACGCCCTACGCCGATTGGATCTTCACGGTGGTGAGCACCGGCAGCATCCTGCTGATTGCCTGGCTGGTGCTGCGGCCCAGGCGGTGAAAGCAGGCCAGGGGGCTGATCTGGCATCAGCGTTTTGTTGGGATGCAAGCCGCTCACAAGCCACTCCCTAGGAAAGTAGAGCCGTGGTTTGCTGAACCTGCCGCTGTCGCCCCCGGGCTCCAGCTCGCCCTCAGCGCCTGGCACACCCGACACTGCCGGCCACCTGTGTGTGGCACAAAGCCCTTGCCCGCCAAGGGTTTTGTAGCCCTTCGGGGCCCCATCGGAAACGCCCCCTGATGGATTCGAACCATCGACCGGCTGCTTAGAAGGCAGCTGCTCAAAGCTCAAGCTCCTTCTGCTGCAGTGGCTCTTGGTGAGACTCTGGCGCAATGAGTGAAAACCGAGTGAAATCCGCGACCGGTTGCCTTGAAGACGGCCGGTCTGGCTCCTGTTGCTGATGGTTGCGGGTCCGAGTCGGTTCGGTGTGGCAAGGCCACCATCTGGCCATCCCCTTCTGGTCTGGGTATGCGGCTTCTCCCCCCGGCCCTTGCTGCTGCTCTGCTGATCGGCGGAACCCTTGGCGGCTGTGGAGCCCCACCAGAGGAGCCCAAGCCCGCGGCCCTGGCACCTGCGCAGATGACGCCCGGCCAGAAGTTCCTGAAGGCCAAGCTGGCAGAGCTGGATCAGATCAGGGAGACCCCAGGCTTTCGGGAATACAAGTTCTCAGCCGCAGGACCCTATGCAGGCTGGCCTGACAAGCTGAAGGCAGAGGCAGAGAAGAAGGACCTCGGCATGTGGGAAATGGGAGGCGTGAACTTCCTCGCCTTGCTTGCATCCAATTACGCATCTTCTGGCGGTGTGGATGACGCATCCACGGAACAGGCCAGAAGCCACGTACAGGAAGTGATCGACACCCCTCAGTAGCTGTCGGTCCAGCCCGGAGTCGCAGGGCGGCTTGACGTTCACCGATTGAGCTGCCGGTACCAATCCTCGATGCTGTAGCCGGATTGGCGCACCATGCTGTTCAGCAGTGGCGGCACGAATGGCTCTTTCGGGCAGTCCACCGTTACGAGGCGAAGCCGGCCATCAACGACCGCTTTCCAGTGCTCATGGGAGCCCTTCTGGCGGTGGAACTCAAAACCCAAAGCCTTCAGGATGCGCTTCACCTCTTTGCAGGTGAGCGGCGGATACTTGCGCCCCACCCGGCTTTAGGCGGCTTGGGGCTGGAATGGCTGCTGGTATCCCCTCAGGATCCCCCCGGCAGCGTGAAGGCCCTGCAGCACAATCGCCACGTAGAACAGCGCCCAGTTGGCTAAAGGTGCCCGCCGGCTGAGCAGCTCGCTGGCGTGGGTGCCGCCGTCAATGCTCAGCGCCTCCTGCACGTAGCTCTCCACCTGATCCAGCAGCCGCCGCTGAGCGGCCTCAAAGGTGCAATCTTGCGCCGCCAGGTCGAAATCCAGGCAAGCCACGACCCACTGACCCTCAATGCGCCGGGCCAGCACGTGAATGGTGGTGGGGATGACAGAAGGCATAGGCCAAGGGTAGGGCCGAAGGGAAGTGGCTGCTGCTGACCCCCTCCCCCAGGCTTGCGGGTCCCTCTGACGCAACTGCTCGCGGGGCCCCGACTCGCCGAGAGCCGCTTGCGACAGCCCCGGAACCGGGTTCCCTTTGGTTCCGGTTGCGCAACGGTTGCGGGGCTGGTCCTGGTGTGCATGGTCATCGGCTCGCCGGATCAGGCCGGATCGGGTGGGCGACGGCGGGTGCTGGCGGAGGGTCAGCAGCAGACACCGATCCAGGACGGCATTCATCCGGGCCAGGGCAGCTGCCACGGCCTGAAGGTCAGATGGGTTCATCGCTGGTCCCCTTCTGAGCTGGTGTGAGCGATGCCAGGTCCCATGCGTCGATGGTGTCCTGGCGGCCGATGGTCCAGCCGCGTTCCGCCAGGGCCAGCCATAGAACCGACAGCACAACGTCCCTGCGGACCGAGAGCCAGCCGCGGGTGGGGCTGTGGATCTGGTTCCAATGGGCTCCGATTCGGCGGTAGTGCTCCACCAGCCGCACGGGGTCCAGCCCTGACCGGATTCGCCTCCCCTCCTGATCCAGGCGCCATCCCTCCTTCGAGCCGGCCAAAAGGTCATCAACACCGGCTTCTGCCGGGGGTGTGAGCAGCGGTTCCATCAGCCCATCCCCCCCAGCAACAGCTGATCGGCCTCCAGCTGGAGCCGGTCGAACTCCCCGTTGTCCCCCTCTGAAACGCTGTCCCCTCTGTCCCCGTCATCCCCGGAACTGTCAGAAAGACTGATCTGGGGACAATCCGGATCAGGCGGACACGATGTAGAAGGGGGACCATCGGGGACTCCTGCCGGCCTGGCGCTGACGCCATTGCCCACGCGACGGATCTGGACCAGTTCCTTCCTGGCGAGAGAAGAAAGCACTCCACGGGCCATCCGCGCAGCGTTCTGCCCTTCCAGATCACAGCCGGCGGCATCGCCGATCAGATCGGCGGCAGTGGTCTCTCCAGCACCATCACGCCATCGCCGCTCCACAAGGTCCAGGGCGGCCTGTTGCCGTTCGGTGAGGCGTTCGCGGGCCTGGTCTCGCCGTTGTGCGGCCATCACCGCATCGCCGCGGCCGTGGCAGGCCCAGTCCGCTCCCTGGCGTTCGATCAGAAGGTAAACTGCAGGCCCGCCGCGGCCTTCTGCCTGGAGCATCAGGCGCCGATCCCCAGGGTTCTGCGGGCTCACCCTGGCGATGCTCACGATCTGGCTTGCCGCGGCCGGGAGAGCGGTTGAACCACGGCTGGCCATCGCTGGACCCTCGCTAGCCCTTCCCTTCGAGCTGTGATGGATCGCCACCAGCGTCACGCCGAACGGCTCCAGGGCCTCCGCCAGCTCGATAAACGGTGCTGCGAACTCGCCGCTCGCTTCTTCGAGCGCCAAGACCCTGCAGGCCGCGGCGAACGAATCGAGAATCAGCAGCCCGCCAGGGTGCTTCTCAGCCCACTGGGCCAGTTCCTCGATGCCTTCCGGGTCCAGGTGGAGCGGTCTCCCCGCAGTCCAGAGCGCTGTCAGTGGTGGCGCCAGGGAACCATCCGGCTGCAGCAGGCCCACGGCGCTCAGCATCCGGGCGCTGTCGCGTTCCGGCTGATCGGTCCAAGCCAGGGCCACTGGTGGACAGGGACCCACCAGCTCATGCCCCAGGAAGTTCCTCTCTCCCTTGGACCATGCGGCGATCCAGCTGGTCCAGAGGGAGCTCTTGCCCACCTTCGGCCCGCCGATCCAGAGATTCGGGCAACCGGCCAGCACGATGCCTTCCCAGGCCCATGGCGCTGCGGTCAGGTCCAGTGGTTGACCGGGCAGCACTGGCCCCAATCGCCCCCGCTGTGCCTGGCGAGCTTGATAGGTGAGGCGCAAAATCTCGCTGTCCCTGAGGCGCAGTTCCTTCTCAGCCGCGGCCTTCCGGAGCATGGGGAGCCACTCCAGGCGAGGGAACTCAGCCACCACCTCCCGGACCAGGGACCGGAACTCCAGCAAGGCGAGCTCCCCGGTGAGTCCCTGCCGGTCTTCCTTCCGGCGCTTGGCCTCCGCGGCTTCGACCCCGCGTAGCACTGGGTCATCTTCTGCACCTTCGAGAAAGCCGCCACCTTCGGCGCGAGCCGCCTTCCCGCAGGCCGGACAGGCGGGCTCTGTTGCTCGGTATGCGTTGAAGCATCCATCGCATACCTGAAGTGCTCCCTCTGGTGGAGGCGTTTCCTTCTTCGTTTTTGTCATGATGGGGGCAGCAAGTGTTCCTTAGTCGTTGCAGTGATGCAGCGGCTTTTTCATCGGAGAGCTCGCCGGCTTCGCTGAGCCAGGGCGGCATCGACGGCCGCGGCATCCCAGAGCAGGACTGGCCGTAGCGTCCCCAGGCCTTGCCCCCGGAAGTGGACACCAGGCTTCAGAACTCCCTCCCGGCGAAGGCGCCGCAGAGTGGAATCAGACGTGCGCAAACGATCCGCCACCTCACGGGTGGTCAACGTGAAATCAGGCATGGTTGGAATAGCTGGCGGGCGTGATCTGAACGCCCTTGAGCACAACCGTATGGGCGCCAGCAGGCCCGCTCAACCACCCTTCGGCGGGCCGAGTATGCAGCGGGAACCCCAGTGATCTCCCGTTAGGTCAATCCATCAGGACGCCTGATCTGTGGCGTTCCTGCCGATTAGCTCCCGTTGCTGCCTGATTCGGACTGGAGGCGCCGAATCTTTGCCAGAAGGGCAGGCTGGTCCAGCCGGCGGCCGTACACCGCCATGTGTGTCTGTGGGCTGTGGCCGCACAAGGCCGCGGCCTCCCTCGGGTGCAGGCCCAGATCCGTGGCGAGCCTCAGCGCGAACGCGTGGCGCAGGGAGTAGGGAACCAGCTCCCGATCCAATTCGAGTTGCACCGGCTTCGAGAGCTTCAGCCTGGCCAGCTGCTGAGCCATCACTTCGCCGGGGCTCCTGGCGGCCAGCAGTCCTGGCGGCAGGCCGTGACGCCTCCACCTATCCAACAAGGCATGGCAATCAGCGGGCCATCCCGCAGGCGCCACAGCAGGCACGACCCTGGCGCCGCTACTGCCCTTGCTGGATTTCTTCGAGCGGGTGACGCGTGCCACCAGCAGGCCATCGGCCTGGTCCAGCTGAAGGCCTTTGAGCTCCGCAGGCCGCAAGCCGAAGCAAACCAGCAGGTCCCACGCCAGTAAGTCCCCAGGCGTGAGCCGGCGGCTCCGCTGGACCCTGACTCGAAGCTCTCCGACCTCAGCGTTGGTGAAGGCCCGCACCCCTTCTGGAGCTGCCGCGGCCTTGCCATTGCCGCGCATCCCTGCCACCTCCGCTGGCCACTCCCAGCCGGCCGGCCGCCACAACTGGCGGAAGCGATCGTGCGCCATCTGTCGAGCTCTGCTGTTGGGATCCCAGTGGCGCAGCACGGCAGACAGAAGCTCCACCTCATCACGCCACTGGCGCTCCCCAGCCACGGTGAGCAGCCGCGCCATGAAGGGCGCGTACATCCTTCTCCAGGTGGACTCCGAGACCTTCTCCGGCATCACAGCTCCCTGGAGCCGATCAACCACGCGCTGAAGCGCCACGGGTGAAAGCCGCAGGGGATCTCCTGCATCAGGCACTCCATCTGCGTCTGGCCAAGCCCACTCGCCTGCCAACACCGCATCGAACAGGCGGCAGGCCTCCTGCAGGGCGGCCGCGGCCGTGGCTGGTCCTGGTGGGGTGGTCAGGGTGACGCTCCTGCGCTTCGGCGGTGTGTCCGCTGGTTCATCAGGCCGTGGCGGGAGCTCTGCGGAGAGCACTCGCAACCGTTCGCCATGGAGCTCCAGGAACCAGCCGACCCGACCGCGGCGGTGCCGCTTGAAGCTGGTGCTCAGCTCGGCCAGCCACTTGGGGCGATCCTTGGCCATTCCTCCCCCGGTGAAATCCAGGTGAAATCTTGGCAGGCTCTGACGGATCTACAAGGGTTCTGAGCGGTCTCGCCTGATGAGACGCTCCAGGGAGAAACCAGGCCCTGACTGGCTCAGAGCCCAGATCCTGCCTGGTTTCTGGAAACGCCCCCTGTGTGATTCGAACACACGACCGGCTGCTTAGAAGGCAGCTGCTCTATCCAGCTGAGCTAAGGGAGCTTCAGGTCCATGATCGCGCACCCACCCTGGCCGCCACAAGCGCGGTGGGTCTGCGCCCGTTGCGTCAGAGTTGTGGGTTCCAATGCCAACGGTCATGCGTTCGTCCTTTGTGCTTGCCGCTGCTGCACTGCTGGCCCTCTCGGCGCCCTTGGCCGCCCGCGCCGTGAGCCTGGATCAGGCCTGCGGCATGTTCGCCAGCAAGCTCGGTGCCGCCCAGGCCTCCGGTGACAGTCAGAAGGCCCAGACCATCTACAAGGAAGGCAGCGATCGCATCGCCGCCAAGTTCAACGGGGCCACCTGCCCCAACGTCAAACCGCCGACCCCCTGAGCGTCGTTGGTCGCTGCCCTTGGGGGGCCGGGGCAATCGGCCTAAAGTGGCGAGCTGCGCATTGCTCGTCCCATGGCTGCCCCACGGCTCTCCGACAGCCAGAAAATCGAGATCGTGGCGCGCTATCGCGCCGGTGAGGGGAGCACGGAGTTGGCGGAGGCCTACGGCTGCAGTGCCAACACGGTGAGCCGGACGGTGAAGGCCGTGCTTGAGCCGACCGAATACGAGCAGCTCAAGCAGCAGCGCACGCCCCGCTCAGCCAAGGCTGCCCCGCAGCCGGTGGAGCCCATCTCCCACGAGGCCCCCGTCTCCCACCAGCCTGCCGTCTCCCCTCAGGCGCCCGCGCTTCCCGAGCCCCCGGCGCTTCCCCAACCCGCCCCGCCAGCCACCCTTCTCCAGGACAGCCCGCCAGAACGGGCCGACGACGACGCTGCGGTGTTGGCGATCGACGATGCCGATGATTTCGGGGATGACGCCAGCGACGCCGCCGAGGCCGACCTCGACTTCGGCGATGACGACGCGAACGATCCGAATGATCAGTTTGTGGCTGTGCCGGTGCTCCTGGCAGACCACCACGGCGAGCCGGCCCAGTGCCAGCCCCTGGCGGAGGCACCGCTGCCCGCCAGCGTCTACATGCTGGTCGATAAAACCGTGGAGCTCCAGGCCAAGCCGCTCAAGGAGTTCCCGGAGTTGGGGCAGCTGCCCGACGGCGAAGCCGACCGCCAGGCCCTGTTGGTGTTTGCCAATCCGCGCCAGGCCAAGCGCCACTGCGGCCGCACCCAGCGGGTGATCAAGGTGCCTGACACCCGCGTGCTCGAGCGCACCGCCCCCTACCTGATCGCCCAGGGCATCAGCCGGGTGGTGATCGAGGGCAGCCTCTACTCCCTCCCGGGCAGCTGATCGTTGCGGGGGGCCAGCAGCGCCGCGCTGCAGCCGCCGCTGAGCACGCCGATCACCAGAGCGATGCCCACCAGGAAGCCGGCGGGCAACGGGGCGCTGCGGCGGAAGCCGAGGTTGAGGCTGGGGCGTTGATCGAGGTTCTGGGCGCCAAGGCAGAGAATGGCCAGCAGCAGGCCGCCACCCAGCAGGCTGGCCAGAAGCAGACGCAGGCGAACAACCATCAGGGGATCCGGGATCGGCCGATCCGCGGCTGGAGCTGAGCCGGAGTCTGACGCGTCAGGGAGTGGGCTGCAGGGGGATCCGGTGCAGCAGGGCGTAGAGCTCGCGCTTGCTGTGGCCGGTGCGCTCGGCCAGCAGCTTGGCGGCGGCGTTGCTGCTGTGGCCCGCCTGTTGCAGGGCCTCCAGTTCGGCCGTGAGGCTGGCGGGGTCCCAGCTCGGCGGCGGCGGTGGTTCGGCGCCCCCCAGTACCAGGGTGCATTCCCCCTGGGGTGGCGTGCGGCGGAAATGCTCCAGGGCCGCAGCCACCGTGGGGCCCACCTGTTCCTCGTGCTTCTTGGTGAGTTCGCGGGCGACGCGCAGGGGGCGATCCCCCAGCACCGTCAGCAGATCCTCGAGCAGATCCAGCAGTCGGTGGGGGGCTTCAAACAGCACCAGGGTGCGCTGCTCATCCGTGAGCTCCTGCAGTCGCTGTCGCCGCTGGTTGGTCTTGGGCGGCAGGAAGCCCTCAAAGCAGAAGCGCCCGCTGGGCAGGCCACTGCTCACCAGGGCCGTGGTGACGGCACTGGGGCCGGGGATGCAGATCACGCCATGGCCGGCGGTGCGGGCGGCTGCCACCAGCGCTTCGCCGGGGTCGGAAATGCCCGGCAGACCGGCGTCACTGATCACGGCCAGCGCTTCGCCCGCCGCCAGGGCGGCGAGCAGCTCGGGGATGCGGGCCGTCTGGTTGTGGGCATGGAAGCTCACCAACCTTGGCCCCTGATCTTTCTGGCGCAGCCCCAGCTGGTGCAACAGCAGACCACTGCGGCGCGTGTCTTCACAGGCGATGCGCTGGACACCGGCGAGCACCTGCCGTGCGCGAGGCGAGAGGTCGGCCAGGTTGCCGATCGGCGTGCCCACCAGATAGAGAACGCCGGGGACAGGTTCGGTGGCTTGCACGGCTCGGGGCTCGCTCCTTCACAATGCTGATCCCTGCCCCACCATGATGCCGGCCGATCTGCCCCTGCCCTCGGGTATCGCCCTGGAGGCGCTCCTGGACGAGCTGCGGCGGCTGAGCTGGGGCGCCGCTGACATCCTCCTGGCCTACGGCCGCGGCGAGCAACCTCCCTTCGGCTTTCCCCGTGCACTGAGCGTGGACGAGGGTGGCGAGGGCCCGGTGAGCGCGGCGGATCTGGCGGTCAATCGCTGGCTGCTGGATGGCCTGGCGGCTGCCTTCCCTGCCGCCCACTGGACGGTGCTCAGTGAGGAGACGGCGAAGGAGCAACTCACCGACGGGCAGCCCCTGGCGGCCGAGTGGCTGTGGATCCTCGACCCCCTCGATGGCACCAAAGACTTTCTGCAGGGCACCGGCGAGTACGCCGTGCATCTGGCGCTGGTGCATCGCGGCGAACCGCTGCTGGGGGTGGTGCTGCTGCCGGAGATGGAGGAGCTCTGGCTGGGCGTGATGGCGGGGCTGGCCGGCTCGGCAGGGGAGGCCTGGTGCGAAAACCGTGCCGGCGGGCGTCGTCCGGTGCGTTTCAGTGGCCGGCGGGCAGTGGGTGAGCTGGTGCTGGTGGCCAGCCGCAACCACCGCGACCAGCGGCTGGAGCAGCTCCTCGACGTCCTGGCCCTGGGCGACACCAAGGCGATCGGCAGTGTGGGCGGCAAGGTGGCCACGATCCTGCGTGGTGAGACCGATCTCTACATCTCCCTCTCCGGCCGGAGTGCCCCGAAGGACTGGGACATGGCGGCTCCGGAAGCGGTGCTGCGCGCTGCCGGTGGTGCCTTCAGCCATGCCGATGGCCGGGCGCTGGCCTACAACAGCGGCGACGTGCGCCAGGCCGGCTGCCTGATCGCCAGCCATGGCCCGGCCCATGGGGACCTGTGTGAGCGGGCGGCCGCAGCCATGGCCACGATTGACCCAGGCTTCGCGGTCTGAAGCGCATGAAAAAAGCCGGCCCGATCGGGCCGGCTTCAGGTTGGTCGCTGGCTCCTTGTTCAGGAGCCTTGCCGGCTTCAGGCCGGCACAGGGGCGTCGGATTGGGGGACGCCGCGCAGGGTGAGGTTGATGCGTCCGCGGTTGTCGATTTCGCGCACGCGCACGGTCACCTGATCGCCCACGTTGACCACATCTTCCACCTTCTCCACCCGGGCTTCTGAGAGCTGGGAGATGTGGATCATCCCTTCCTTGCCGGGCAGGATCTCCACGAAGGCGCCGATCGGGATCACCCGGGTCACGGCACCGCTGAACACCTCGCCTTCGCTGATGCGACGGGTGAGGCCCTCGATGATGCGCTGGGCTTCTTCGGCCGCTGCGCCATCGTGGCTGGCGATCGTCACGATGCCGCCGTCTTCGATGTCGATCTTGGTGTTGGTGCGCTCGGTGATGCCCTTGATCGTGCGGCCGCCGGGGCCGATCACGGTGCCGATCAGCTCCGGATCAATCCGGAAGCTGAGCAGGCGCGGGGCGTGGGGCGACATGGTGTCGCGGGGCTTGTCGATCGCCTCGAGCATCTTCTCGAGGATGTGCAGGCGGGCGGGGCGCGCCTGATTGACGGCCTCGGCCACGGTCTTGACGTCAAGGCCCGTGATCTTCATGTCCATCTGCAGGGCGGTGATGCCCTTCTCGGTGCCGGCCACCTTGAAGTCCATGTCGCCGAGGAAGTCCTCGATGCCCTGGATGTCGGTGAGGATGCGCACCTCGGAGCCCTCCTTGATCAGGCCCATGGCGGCGCCGCTCACGGGAGCCTTGAGGGGTACGCCCGCATCCATCAGGGCCAGGGTGCTGCCGCACACCGAGCCCATCGAGGTGGAGCCGTTGGAGCTGAGGCACTCCGACACCACCCGCAGCACGTAGGGGAAGGACTCCTTGCTGGGCAGCACCGGCACAATCGCCCGTTCGGCCAGGGCGCCGTGGCCGATTTCGCGGCGGCCGGGGGAGCGCATCGGCTTGGTTTCGCCGGTGGAGTAGGGCGGGAAGTTGTAGTGGTGCAGGTAGTGCTTCTCGGTGGACGGGTTGAGGTCGTCCATCTCCTGGGCGTCACTCGGGGTGCCGAGGGTGGCGCAGGAGAGCACCTGGGTGAGGCCGCGCTGGAACAGGGCCGAGCCGTGGACGCGCTTGGGCAGCACGCCGGCGGCGGCGCTGATCGGACGCACCTCGTCGAGGTTGCGGCCATCGACGCGCTTGCCGTCCTTGAGGATCTGCTCGCGCATCAGCTTCTTGGTGAGGCTCTTGTAGCTGTTGCCCAGGGCCTTGCCACCGGCCGCAGCGCGGATGGGGTCGTCCTCGGCCAGGGCGGCAATCTTCTCGGCCACCTCAGCCTTGATCACGTCGAGTTTCTCGTCGCGTTCGGGCTTGGTCTGGGAGAACTGCTTGAGCACCTCACCGATGCCCTTGGCGCATTCCTGCTCGAGGAAGCTGGGCAGGGTGGCGTCGATGACCTGAGGCTCGGGGAGCACCTGTTCGATGCCCAGCTCCTTGAGCAGGTTCTGCTGGGCCTTGATCAGCTCACACACCGCTTCGTAGCCGAAGTCGATCGCTTCGATCACGTCCTGCTCGGGCAGCTGGTTGGCACCGGCTTCCACCATGATCACGCCCTCGGGCGTGCCGGCCACCACCAGATCCAGCTCACTGCGCTCGATCTCGCGGAAGCTGGGGTTGAGCACGAAGTCGTCGCCCAGCAGGCCCACCCGCACCGCGGCCATGGGGCCGTGGAAGGGGATTCTGGCCAGCAGGGTGGCCATCGAGGCGCCGGTCACCGCCAGCACATCGGGTGGCACCCGCTCATCGAGCGAGAGGCAGGTGGCGACGATCTGGATGTCGTCGCGCATCCAGCTGGGGAAGAGCGGCCGCATCGGCCGATCGATCAGCCGGCAGGTGAGGATCGCCCGCTCGGGGGGACGCGCCTCGCGGCGGAAGAAGCTGCCGGGGATGCGACCGGCGGCGTACAACCGCTCCTCGTAGTCGCAGATCAGCGGCAGAAAATCGATGCCTTCGCGGCCGCCGGAGCGGGTGGCGGTGACCAAAACGGAAGTATCACCACACTCAACCATCACCGAACCCCCGGCCTGGGGGGCAAACCGACCGGTGGTCAGCCGGATCTCCCGACCATCGAAGGAGATCGACTGAGTTTGTCCTTGCACGTGTGCTTATGTCCTGTTGTTGTCAAGGGTGATTCTCGCATTTTGCCTCTGGCCACTGGGGGTTCCTTTGCTTTTTCTCGCGTTTGGGCGGCTGGCGGTGCAACAAAAAAGGCGCCCGCAGGCGCCTTTCGGGGTTTGGTGGGGTCTGGCGGGTCGGTGACCGGCCTGATCCCGATCACCAGGAGGACTTGACCACGCCGGGCAGCTCACCCTTGTGGGCGCGCTCACGCAGCTGGTTGCGGCACAGGCCGAAATCGCGATACACACCGCGGGGCTTGCCGGTGGCCCAGCAGCGGTTGCGCACGCGGGTGGGAGCGCTGTTGCGGGGCAGGTCCTGGATCTTGCGGTGGATCTCCAGGCGCTGCATCGGATCGGCAGCGGCGTCGAAGGCGGCCTTGAGAGCTGCGCGCTTGACGGCAAAGCGCTCGACCATTTTCTTGCGCTTCACATCGCGCGCAATCATCGACTTCTTCGCCATGCGGCCTGGGCTGCGAACGGATAGGTGAAGTTCAGCTTACCCTGCGGGGTGCGTCAGCGTCCCAGTAGCTGCTGCACGGCCGGCAGCTGGGAGGTGTCTTTGACGATCAGCACCACACTCAGCCCCACCAGAAACACGAAGCCCGACTGCATGAAGGCCATCTGGAAACGCTCGGGCAGGGGTTTGCCGCGCACGCCCTCGAGCAGCAGCAACGCGAACTGACCGCCATCGAGCAGGGGCAGCGGCAGGGCGTTGAGCACCGCCAGGTTGATCGAGATCAGAGCGGTGAAGATGAACAGGCTGCTGCCGCCCTGCTTGGCCAGCGATGCCCCCATCTCCACGATTTTCACCGGGCCGCTCACCTGGCCGGCGGTTTCGCCGAAGTGGGTGGCGAGGGTGACGAAGCCCTCCACGGTGCGGCTGGTGAGGGCGACGAAGTCGTGGTTGGCCTGGCGGAAGGGCTCCAGCGGATTGCGGGCTGGGCGGAAGGCCTCGGTGCCGTTGGGCTGCAGCTGGGCGCCGATGCGGCCCACACCCCCGAGGTCGGCCGGGGTGAGCTGCACCGCCACGGCCTGGCCGTTGCGCTCGGCGTCGAGGCGCAGGGTCTGGTCGGGGGCGGCCTTGATGCGCTCCACCAGGGCGGCCACGCCGCTCTGGCCGCCGCCGAGGGGCTGGCCATCCAGGCGCATCAGGCGATCACCGGGCTGAAGGCCGGCGGCGGCGGCGGCCTGGCCGGGCTGCACGCCGCTCACCAGCACGCCGGGGCTGGCGCTGAAGCCGGCGGGGATGCCGAGCACCAACCCCTGGCCGAGCAGCACGGCGTAGGCGAGCAGCAGGTTGGCCAGCACGCCGGCGGCGATCACCAGGGCGCGCTGGCGCAGGGGCCGGTTGGAGAGCAGATCGGGGTCGTTTTTGGGAATCGGGCTCTCGTCGTCGTCATCGGGGAAAGCCACGAAGCCGCCGAGGGGCAGGGCCCGCAGGGCGAATTGCACGCCGCGGCGCTGGCGCTCCAGCAGCACCGGCCCGAAGCCGATCGAGAAGCTGCTGACGCGGATTCCCTGCCAGGTGGCGGCGAAAAAGTGCCCCGCCTCGTGCACCACGATCAACCCCGCCAGGATCGCCAGTGCCGTGAGAACGCCCATTCAGGCCCAGCCAAGAAGGTCTCCATTGTGCTGGGTTTGGAGCCCCGTCGTTATGCCAGCCGTGCTGGCCCAGCCGTCTTGTGCTCCCGGGGCTGGCGTGTTTCGAAAAGCATTGCGCCGCAAGCTATCTTGGCCGGGGCGGCGCGATGCATGGCCCCTACAATCCTCCGGCCGATGTTCTCACTGCTACATGGCCCGCCTCCTCGCTGCCCTGGCCCTGGCGGCGTTGCTGCCGGGCTGGTTGCCGGCCGTAGCTGAACCGGCCACGCCCGAGGCCGAGCCCACCGCGCAACCAGAAGCACTCGCGGCTGAAGCCCAGAACCCGATTGCCAACCTGATCAGTGTTCCCTTCCAGAACAATCTGACCCCGGGGATGGGGCCCGATGAAGACAACACCCTGAATGTGCTCAACATTCAGCCGGTGGTGCCGTTTGCGCTGAGCAAAGACCTCACCCTGGTGACCCGCACGATCCTGCCGGTGCTGAGCCAGCCCACACCGACGGGCACCCAGAACGGCATCGGCGATCTCAACCCCAGCTTCTTCTTCGTGCCCAAGGGCAAGGGGCCCTGGACCCTTGGCTTCGGCCCCACCCTGGTGTTGCCCACCGCCAGTGCCACCAGCCTGGGCGGCGGTAAGTGGTCGGCGGGGCCGGCGGCAGTGGCGGTCTACAGCAAGGGCCCCTGGGTGGCGGGCGCGCTCCTGAACAACGTGTGGTCGTTTGCGGGGGACAGCGACCGCGGTGCGGTGAGTGCCTTTCTGATGCAGCCGTTCATCAATTACAACCTGCCCAACGGCTGGTACTTGGTGACGTCGCCGATCGTCACCGCCAACTGGCGGGCGGCCAGTGGCAACCAGTGGATCCTGCCGGTGGGCGGCGGGGTGGGACGGGTGTTCCGGGTTGGAAGTCAGCCGATCAATGCGTCCCTGCAGGCCTACGCCAACGTGGTGAAGCCCGACAACCTCGGTGATGTGACGATCCGCGCCCAGATCCAGTTCCTGTTCCCGAAATGAGCACATCTGAACGTTGCGGATGCTCCAGGTCATGAGCTGGGAGCAACTCCAGGCAGCTGCGGTTGCTCTCGCTCCACCCTGATCACGATTCGGCCGATCGCTGAGCTCTGGGTGGGCCGGGTCCAGGAGAAAGCCTTCTGCAACCGTCTTGATTCTGTACGGCCTGTACAGAACTGTTCAGCTCACTGGCGTTGTTCCCTGCGCAGCTTGCAAGTCTGCGTTGCCACGCTTTCAGGGATGGATCACGCCCCACCCTCACGCCACGCCCCTCAATACCCAGCGCTGATCGTGGCGCTGCCGAAGTAGGGCACGAGGGCGGCGGGGAGCTTCACGGAGCCATCGGCCTGCTGGCCGGTTTCGAGCAGGGCGGCCATGGTGCGGCCCACAGCCAGACCGCTGCCGTTGAGGGTGTGGACCAGGTGGGTGCCTTTGCCCTGTTTGAAGCGGATGGCGGCGCGGCGGGCCTGGAAGTCGTTGCACACCGAGCAGCTGGAGATTTCGCGGTAGGCACCGGCGCCGGGCAGCCACACCTCGAGGTCGTAGGTGCGGGCGGCGGAGAAGCCCATGTCACCCGTGCAGAGCTCGATCTTGCGGTAGGGCAGCTCCAGGGCTTCCAGCACGGCTTCCGCGTCGGCGGTGATCTGCTGGTGGGCTTCGGTGGAGTGCTCGGGATGGCAGAACCAGTAGAGCTCCACCTTGTTGAACTGGTGCAGGCGGATCAGGCCGCGGGTGTCGCGCCCGTAGGAGCCGGCTTCACGGCGGAAGCAGGGGGTGTAGGCGGCGTATTTGAGCGGCAGCTGCTCGGCCGGGATCACCTCATCGCGGTGCAGGGAGGTGACGGGCACCTCGGCGGTGGGGGTGAGCCAGAGGTCGTCGTCGGCGCAGCGGAAGCTCTCCTCGGCGAATTTGGGCAGTTGGCCCGAGCCGATGAGGCTGGCGGAGTTCACCAGGATCGGCGGCATCACCTCGCGGTAGCCCTTGCCGGCATGGAGGTCGAGCATGAAGCTGATCAGGGCCCGCTCCAGCCGGGCGCCAGCGCCCATCAGGGTGATGAAGCGGCTCTGGGCGATGCGCACCGAACGCTCGGTTTCGAACAGCCCCAGCCGCTCGCCGATCTGCCAGTGCTCCTGGAGGCCGTCCTCCACGCGGGGGGTGCCCCAGCGCTTGATCTCCACGTTGTCGGCCTCGGAGCGCCCATCGGGCGCGTCGGCCGAAGGCAGGTTGGGCAGGGCGGCGAGGGCCTCGCGCAGCTGCTGCTCCAGGGCTTTCTCCTGCTCTTCGAGAGCGGCCACCTGGTGTTTGATGGCGTTGCCCTGGTCGCGCAGGGCCTGCACCTCCGGGCCGTTGGGTGCGGATCCGGCCTGGATCAGCTGCCCCACCGCTTTGCCGATGCGGTTGCCCTCGGCCTGCAGGCCGCTGCGCTCCTCCTCAAGATCCCGCTCCTGGCGGGCGATCTGCTGCAGCGGGCCGAGGTCGAGCGTCATGCCACGACGCCCGAGTTGCTGCGTGATCAGCTCGGGGTTGTCGCGCAGCAGGCGCTGATCCAGCACAGACCCAAGGCAAGTGGTCCGAGCCTACGGGGCAAGCTTCTTGGCGATCAACCGTGGCGATCAACCAGGTTGGCTCAGAGCACCTGAACCACTTCGCTCACCTCGGGGATGGCCTCGCGCAGCTTGCGCTCAATGCCCATTTTGAGGGTCATGGTGCTGCTGGGGCAGGAGCCGCAGGCGCCCTGGAGACGCACCTTCACGATCGGGCCATCGATCTCCACCACCTCCACGTTGCCGCCATCGGCCATCAGGTAGGGGCGCAGCTCATCGAGGGTGCGCTCCACGTTTTCGAGGGTGAGGGCGTGGGGGTCGGCGTTGCTCGGGGTGACGCTGGGGGTGGTGTTGTCGGGCGCCGTGGTTTCGGTGGTCATGGCTGGGGGTAGAGGGCGATACAAAGGAGCTTAGGAATGGATCGCGGCGGCAGGGCCCCTCCCTAGGATCGCTGCTATGACAGACGCTCCCGTCCAACGGATCCGTAATTTTTGCATCATCGCCCACATCGACCATGGGAAATCCACCCTGGCCGACCGGCTGCTGCAGGACACCGGCACCGTCGCTGCCCGCGACATGCAGGAGCAGTTCCTCGACAACATGGAGCTGGAGCGTGAACGCGGCATCACCATCAAGCTGCAGGCCGCCCGGATGGAGTACACGGCAGCGGATGGTCAGCCCTACATCCTCAACCTGATCGATACCCCCGGTCACGTCGACTTCTCCTATGAGGTGAGCCGCTCGCTGCAGGCCTGTGAAGGGGCCCTGCTGGTGGTGGATGCGTCCCAGGGAGTGGAGGCGCAGACCCTGGCCAACGTGTATCTGGCCCTGGAAAACAATCTCGAGATCATTCCCGTTCTCAACAAGATCGACCTGCCCGGTGCCGATCCCGAGCGCATCGCCGAAGAGATCGAGGCGATCATCGGCCTGGATTGCTCCAATGCCATCCACTGTTCCGCCAAAACCGGCCTGGGCGTGCCCGAGATCCTGCAGGCCGTGGTGGATCGGGTGCCTCCCCCGCCCGACAAAGTCGCCGAGCCGCTGCGGGCGCTGATCTTCGACTCCTACTACGACCCCTACCGGGGCGTGATCGTGTACTTCCGGGTGATCTCCGGCTCGCTCAGCAAGCGCGACAAGGTGCTGCTGATGGCGTCCAAGAAAACCTACGAACTGGACGAGGTGGGGGTGATGGCCCCCGATCAGCGCCAGGTGGATTCACTCCATGCCGGCGAGGTGGGTTATCTCGCCGCGTCGATCAAAGCCGTGGCTGATGCCCGTGTGGGTGACACGATCACCCTGGTCTCCAATCCCGCCGCCGAGCCGCTGCCTGGATACACCGAGGCCAAGCCCATGGTGTTCTGCGGTCTGTTCCCCACCGACGCCGATCAATACCCCGATCTGCGCGAAGCCCTCGACAAGCTGCAGCTCTCCGACGCGGCGCTCAAATACGAGCCCGAAACCAGCAGCGCCATGGGCTTCGGCTTCCGCTGCGGCTTTCTGGGCCTGCTGCACATGGAAATCGTGCAGGAGCGTTTGGAGCGGGAATACAACCTTGACCTGATTGTCACGGCGCCGTCGGTGATCTATCAGGTGAACATGCTCGACAACACCATCATGATGGTGGACAATCCCGCCACCCTGCCGGAGCCGCAGAAGCGTGAATCGATCGAAGAGCCCTACGTGAAGCTCGAGATCTACACCCCCAACACTTACAACGGCACCTTGATGGAGCTGTGCCAGGAACGGCGTGGTGAATTCATCGATATGAAATACATCACCACCGACCGGGTGACGCTGCACTACGAGATGCCGCTGGCCGAGGTGGTGACCGATTTCTTTGACCAGATGAAGAGCCGTACCAAGGGCTACGCCTCGATGGAATACAGCCTGATCGGTTACCGCAAAAACGAGCTGGTGCGCCTCGATGTGTTGATCAACGGCGAGAAGGCTGACCCTCTCACGACGATTGTGCATCGTGACAAGGCTTATAACGTCGGCAAGGGCTTGGTGGAGAAGCTCAAGGAACTGATCCCTCGCCAGCAGTTCAAGATCCCCATCCAGGCCTCGATCGGAAGCCGCGTCATCGCCTCTGAAAGCATCAGCGCCATGCGCAAAGATGTGCTGGCAAAGTGTTATGGCGGCGACATTTCGCGCAAGAAAAAGCTGCTGCAGAAGCAGGCCAAGGGCAAGAAGCGGATGAAGGCCATGGGCAAGGTGGAGGTGCCCCAGGAGGCCTTCATGGCGGTGCTCAAGCTGAATCAGTAGCCCCAGGGGCTGTGGGAATGCTGAACGGGTCGTTGCGAAACAGCTGCCCCGATGGCCCTGTTACCGCGCATCCTGCACCACGCGAGGCCGGCACAGGATGGCTTTCTGTTGCCGCTGTCCACCGCCGCATCGCTGTTGTTGATGCTCAGCAGCCTCTCGCTGCAGGCGGCGGCACTGCAATCCCGCAGCCAGGCGCATGCGGGCCAGCGGCTGCGGCAGGCCGAGGATGCGCTGATGTCGGCGGCCCAGCATCTGCTGGCCGATCCCCTCAGCGTTGACCAACTCGCCACCCGGGTGGGCGAGACCGGCCAGGTGGGCCCGGTGGCCTACCGGCTGGTGAGGGTTGAGGGCCCCAGCTGGCAGGACAGGCCCGAGGCCGGCGCTCCGCAGCGGGGCCGGGCGGTGGCCACGCTGGAGCTGCTGGCCAGTGCCGAACAGCCACGCCCGCTGCAGGCGGCGTTTGCCCTGGATCTGATGCGTCAGGCGGCCCCTGAGGGAGCGGCGTTTCCGCCCCCGCAGCTGGTGGCGCTGCGGGAACTCGGCCTGCGGGGGCGCCCGGCTGCCGTGGGGGCGCCATGAACCTGGTGGAAACTCTGGCGGCGGCGGTGATTCTGGTGATCTCCTCGAGTTGTTCGCTCCAGCTCTGGGCCAGCAGCACCAGCGCCGCGGCGGAGGCGGAGCAGCGCCAGCACCAACTCGGGCAACTGGAGAGCGCCCTGCTGGGCAGCCAGGCCCGGCTGGCGGCGCTGTCGGCCGAGCCGGTGGCAACGGACTGCGCCGAGGCTGCCCGCTGGCTGGCCGCCCATCTGGACTCCCAGCCGCTGGCAGCGGGTCTGAGCCGTGTGGTGAGCGCCGAGTCGGGCCCCTTGGTGCGTGTGCTGATCCGTGCGGCGGAGGTGGGGCAGCGGCAGCGCTGGTTCAGCCCGGCGGCCTATGGCCTGTGCGGCACAACGGAGCCCACAACCACGGAGCCAACAGCCACGGAGCCCACAGCCACGGAGCCCACAGCCGAGCAGCAGGCCGATGGCACGCTCTGACCTGCGCACCGCCCACGGCGGCTTCAGCCTGCCCGAGCTGCTGGTTGCGATTGCGGTGCTGGGATTGCTGGCCGCGATGAGCGTTGGTGCCGGCCAGCGCAGCCTGGCGTGGATGCGGGTGGAGTCGACCAGTCGTCGCCTGGCCCTGGGCCTTGAGCAGGCGCGCCAGGCGGCCGAGCGCCACGGCCAGCCCTGTGCCCTGGCGCTCGGACCCTCCGGCTGGCGCGCGCCCCATGGCGGCAGCCTGCCGGCCTGCGGGATCACCGAGGGCACAGAGGCGGAGCCTGACGCGGGCGTCGAGCTGCGCCACAACCTGCCGGCGGCCCTGCGGTTCAGCAGCAACGGGCTGGTGCTGGATGGTGGCACGGTGCTGATCCGTGCTGCGGGCATCGACCTGCGGCGTTGTCTGGTGCTGTCGTTGCCGCTGGGGGTGGTGCGGCTGGGGCGCTACAGCGGCCCGGTGGATGGCACGCCCAGCAGCAGCGCCTGCCTCGCCGATGGGGCGTTATGACCCACCAGCACCAGGCCCAGGGGTTTTCCCTGGTGGAGTTGTTGCTGGCCCTGGTGATCGGTTGCGGCCTCACCGGGGGGCTGCTGCAGGCCATGCTCGCTGAGGGCAGCAACGGCCAGCGGGTGGGCCGGTTGATGCGGGAACGGGTGGTGGCCCGGCGCACCCTGGAGCTGGTGCGGGGGGATCTTCTGCAGGCCCAGGGGCAGGCCGATCCGGCCGTGTTGCCGCCCGCCTGCAATCTGGCCGGACGCACGGTGGTGCTGCATCTGGCGACCGCCGCCGGACCGATCACCTATTCGCTGGGCAAGCCCGCCGAGCCGATCTGGCGCGGCCGGGTGCTGATGCGCTGTGGGCCGGCCTACGGCCTCCACGGTGAACTGGGCAGCGGCGCGGCCCAGAACCGGGTGGTGCTTGATGCCCTGGCCAGCAGCGATGGCTTTCGGGCCGACCCCGGTGCTGACGGGGTGCTGCGGCTCCAGTTGCAGCAGAGCTGGGCCGATGGGGGCGAGCTGCGCAGCACCTTGCCGGTGGTGCTGCTTCCGGGTGCCTGAGGGCGGCTCAGGGATCGAGGTCGATGCAGGCCCCTTTGAAAAACACCACATCGAGGCCAGAACCGCCATCCACGGTGTCGTTGCCACGACGGGCCGATGATTCTATTGCTGTCTCCATGGCGTGAGTCGTTTTGATTGCTGCGCAGCAGGTGATCATTGTCGGTTCTTCCGTATAAGGCGTGGGCATCCATGCCGTTGCTTCCGCCATGGCCATACTCCAGAATGTCATTCAACTTTGAGCCGGTGCTTGATCCCACGGCCCAGTTGTACATACTGCCCCCACACATACCGCCCCAAGCAAACTGCCTTCACACAGACTGCCTTCACACAGACTGCCTTCACACAGACTGCCTTCACACAGACTGCCTTCACCCGGGCGGGGATAGAGCGGGTTGAAAGGCCTTTCAGAGCCAGATTGAACGTGAACGATTTGCTATCGCTGGTGCTGGCCTGAAAGGCCTGTCCTGCGGAATCGCCATCCAGGCCATCCACCATCATGGCGAGCTGGATCGGCTGGGAGGAGTCCTGGCGGCCTTGGGCGGTGATCACGGGGCCGCAGCGCCAGAGGGCATAACTCGACAGAGAGCCGTTCACGCTGTGCTTGATCCCATGGATCACCAGCTCCCATTTGAAGGCGGCATCGCAGTTTTTGGGTTTGATCAACAGCTTTTGATCCATTTAGACTTCGGTTTCCAGCTTCGTTTTTGCAGTTGTACCAGTCGGTGGTGTTGAGATCGCCGTCGCCGTCGCCGTCGTCATCGTTGATCGTTGATCGGCAAGTAGGCGTATGCGCGGTTGAGCTGCTCCACCACCTGGCTGGTACTGGCTTCGGCAATCTCCCGGGTCCCATGGCTCTGCTGCTTGGATATGGATCCGGCTACCAGAATCAGGCCCTCACTCACCACCAGCGCCAGAATGAAGCCCTGCTCCTGGGGCTGGCTTGCCTTCAGGAGCAGGGATTTGCGTTGCCAATGGCGAACGCTCATTGATCTTTTATAGCTTATTTCTCCTGTCGCAGAAAAAGCTGTGACCGGTTTAGCTCCAGGTGCAGCTTAAGGCTCCGTCTTGGCTAACTGAGATAGTGGCAGTCTTTTCGCCTGCTGCCGATGTTTTGTCTAAGCACTTAATCCCTGCAATGTCTTTTGATCCTGCTACCTTCAGCGTCACTGCTGTTGCGCTTGAGCCGTTGCATGTGCCTGTGACGTCGGTACTGCCTTTGTCTACAGTTCCAGAATCGACTTTGGTTACTTGGCCAACAGCACATTCTTTTGCTAATCCAACAGCCTCGCCAACCATGGTCTGTAGCTCTGATCGATCCCGCACACCCAGGAATTGAGGAATGGCCACCGCCGAAAGAATGCCGATGATCGCCACCACGATCATCAGTTCAAGCAGGGTGAAGCCCTGGGCGAGGCCCTTGCGGCCTTTCTTGGCGATCAGGCGGTTGAGCAGAAGCTTCTGCTGCATCAGGCGTGTGGCGCGGGTCATGGGGTCCATGGATTGGATGTATACAGCTTCGCCGGCGGTGCATTGCCTGGTCCATGGGGATCTGCTGAGATGTTTCTGAGACTTTGCTGAGAGTCGTTTCTGCCCCGCCCTTCGCTACGGCTCTGGTTTCAGTCCACGTCGCTGCTGGTGGTGCTGGCTGGCTATGCGCTGTTGCTCGCGGCCAATTGGCAGCTGCTGCAATGGCGCCGCTTGCAGGCCCATCAAACCCAGGCCCAGTCGGCCTATGAGGCCTTCAGCTTTCTGGAGGGTGCCGGCGCCACGGCCCAGCAGCTGCGGCTGCGGCTGGCCGACTATTCCTCCGCCGAGCAGATGCACTGGCTGGAACCCCACCCGGCGCCCCGCTCGCCGGGCCGGCAGGGGCAGGCCCAACGGGTGCTGCCGGCTGGGACGGCGTTTGTGAGCCTCAGCCGGAACCGGCCGCTGCTCCAGCTGCTGGAGCGGCAGCAACTCCAGGGTGAGCTGGGTCTCACGCCGCGCTGCCTGGAGCAGGGGGCAGCTGCGTTTTGCATCAGCAGCCAGAGCCTCTGGCTGGCAGGCAGGCCCTGGCGGCTGTTCACGGTGCAGAACACCAGCACCCAGCTGGCCCAGGAGCGCACCCTGTTCCTGCTGTTGATCGCCGGTGCGGGCGTTGCGGCCCTGTTCACCAGTGCCCTGTTGCGGCGGGTGATCGCCCGGGGTCTGCGGCCGCTGGAGCAGTTGCAGCAGAGCATGGACGCGATCACCTCCCGCACCTTCACGGAGAGCCGGCTCGGCCTCGATGATCAACCGCCCGAACTGCAGCCCATCGCCACCGCCTTCAACAGCCTGCTCGATCGGCTCTCCACCTCCTGGGAGCATCAGAAGGCGTTTGTGAATGCGGTGTCCCATGAGCTGCGCACGCCGATCACCCTGATCGGTGGCTACGCCAACCGCCTGCAGCGGCGCGTGGCCAACCTCAGCCCGGACCAGGTGGAGCAGCTGGCCCTGATCCGCGACGAATCCCAGCGGATGGGCCGGCTGGTGAGCGACCTGCTCGAAATCGCCCGCAATGACAGCGGCACGCTCAAGGTTGGTCAGGAGCCCCTGGACGCTGCGGGGGTGCTGGTGGATGCCTACCAACGCCTGTCTGGAGCGCTACGCGGTCGGCTGCGCTGCCAGGAACCCGCCCAGCCGATCAGCGCCATTGGCGATTCCGAACGGCTGATTCAGTGCCTCAGCAATCTGATTGAAAATGCGAGCAAATACGCCCCGCCGGATGCTCCGATCGAACTGAGCCTGTCGTGCACAGCCGATCAGGTGATCTTCCACGTGCGCGACCACGGCCCGGGTGTGCCGCTGGCGGAACGCCAGCGGATCTTTGAGCGTTTCGTGCGCGGCCGTGATGCCGCTGCCGGCCCCCATGCCGGCAGCGGCATCGGCTTGGCAGTGGTGCAATCGCTGATGCAGGCGATGGGCGGTGAGGTGGGGGTGGAGGACGCCCCGGGGGGTGGGGCCGATTTTCAGCTGCGGGTGCCGCGGCTCTCCGCGCTGGTGCCCTTGGAGGCCAGCGCAGCCTTGGGTGCCGATCGCCAATCCGGCGGGCACCTGTCCCAGCTGCCCGCTTTCATCAGTTCCCGACGAGATCGCGCAACCCCTCCAGCAACGCCGTCTTGAGCAGATACTGATCGGCTCCCGCCTCCAGCAGCAGTTGTTTCTGCTGGGGATCGCAGAGGGCGGTGAGCACGATCACCCGCCGGTGGAAGCCCTGGCTGCGCAGTTGACGCAAACAGGTGAGACCATCCATCTCCGGCATCATCAGGTCCAGCAGCACCAGATCCACCTGCGGCAGTTGCTCTGAAGTCAGCAACTCCAGGCCGTTGGCGCAGCAGAGGCACTGCCAGCCCTCATCGCTGGCTTCTCCCTCCAGCAGCATCCGCATGCGCGGGTCATCGTCCACGATCGCGATCAGCATCGGCTCACGGTTTGGGGACGCCCGGTTTGAGCATGTAGCCCACGCCGCGCACCGTTTGGATGAGGGTGGGCTCCCCTTGGGATTCCAGCTTCTGCCGCAGGTAGCGGATGTAGACATCCAGCACGTTGGCGTCTCCGTAGAAGTCGTCACCCCACACCGCCGCCAGCAACGCCTGCCGCTCCACCACCGCCTGGGCCTGCAGCAACAGCTGCAGCAACAGCTGGTATTCCTTGCTGCTCAGGCTGATGCTGCGATCGCCGCGCTTCACCTCACGGCTGGCGGTGTTGAGCTCCAGGTTGGCCAGGCGCAGCACCTGCGGCGGTCGGGCCGCGGCCTGGCTGCTGGCGCGACGCTGCAGGGCCCGCAGCCGGGCCAGCAGCTCTTCAATCGAGAAGGGTTTCACCAGGTAGTCGTCGGCGCCGGCATCCAGGGCTTTCACCCGGTCTTCGATGCCGTCCACCCCGGTCAGCATCAGCACCGGA